>NZ_JAULLN010000053.1:0-25774 GCF_041357655.1 Bradyrhizobium sp. DN3
CGAGATGGAGCTAAAATCGGCTTGAACGCTGTCCACTTTTTTGGGGGAAGATCAAAAATCCTTCCGCGGAGACAGTCTGGATTGCTTCGTCGCAAGGGCTCCTCGCAATGACGACGGAGAAGGCGTCGCCCGCCCCCTACTGCTTCTTGATCAAGCTCCACTTCGTGATCACGGCCTCGCTCATCTGGCCGGCATCGCTGGCGCAGGCGATCTCGTCGACCTTGACCGAGATCTCCTTGCCGACGAACGATTTCAACTGCGTCGCCTGCGCATCGCTGGAGGTGACGAGCTGGAAGGTTTCGGGGCCGGTCTCGAGGTTGCACAGCCCGTTCGGCGGCGGCAGGCGGCGCGGCTCGGACGTAATCTGGTAAGTCGCAACGCGCTTGCCGTTCTTGGCATCGCGCACCTTCATCGCATTCAGCTCGCCGGAGAGCACGTCGCCGGTGTTGATCGGCTTGCCGGGCTTGGACGGCGGCGGCGTCTCGTCGCCCTGCTGCGCGGAGATGGCCGGGCTCACCAGCACCATCATCGTCGCGACCAAAGCCAATCGTGTGGCGAAAAGTTTCGTCATGTCGTCCGTTCCGTAAAGTCTGGATGGCTAGAACAGGGTGCGCTGCCGCATCGCAGCCGATAGCGTACCTTCATCGAGATAATCAAGCTCGCCGCCGACAGGAACACCATGGGCGAGCCGCGTCACCTTCACATTGGCGTCCTGAAGCAGGTCGGTGATGTAGTGCGCGGTGGTCTGGCCGTCCACCGTCGCATTCAGCGCCAGGATGATCTCCTGCACCTGCGAATCATGCGCGCGCGCCACCAGCGCGTCGATGGTGAGGTCCTGCGGGCCGACGCCGTCGAGCGGCGACAATGTCGCGCCGAGCACATGATAGCGCCCCTGGGTGGCATTGGCGCGCTCCAGCGCCCAGAGATCGGCGACGTCGGCGACGACGACGATGATGGAGGGATCGCGCTTCGGATCGATGCAGACGGTGCAGGGATTTTGCGTGTCGATGTTGCCGCAGGTCTTGCACACCTCGACCTTGTCGAGCGCGACCTGCAATGCCGACGACAGCGGCATCATCAGCGCCTCGCGCTTCTTGATCAGATGCAGCGCCGCGCGTCGCGCCGAGCGCGGGCCAAGGCCCGGCAGCCGCGCGAGCAGCTGGACCAGCCGCTCGATTTCAGGACCTGCAACAGCGCCCATCTTACTGGCCGAACAGCCCCGGCGGCAGGCCGAGCCCGCCGGTGAGGGCCTGCATCTTCTCCTGCATCGCAGTCTCCGCCTTGCGGCGGGCATCACTGAGTGCGGTGACGAGCAGGTCTTCCAGCACCTCGCGCTCTTCCGCCTTCATCAGCGATGGATCGATCTTGATGCCCTTCACGTCCATCTTCGCAGTCATGCGCACGGCGACGAGGCCGCCGCCGGAGATGCCTTCGACCTCGACGTTGGCGAGCTGGTCCTGCATCTCCTGCATCTTGGATTGCAGCTGCGCCGCCTGCTTCATCATGCCGAGAAAATCAGCCATAGCTCGCGTGTCCTTGAAAGAGGCTAAGGCGCTATGAATCATCATCGCGCCTTAGCATATTGTTTGCGCATGATCTTATCGGAAAACCGCTTCGCACTTTTCGCTACGCGGCCCTTCGGTCCGGATCATGCGCTAGAGATCGTCGCCGTCGGAACCCTCTAGCGGATCGTCACTGCCATAGTCCGAGTTAATATTGGTTTCCGGCGTCTCGGGGGCAAGCCTGCGGACTTCGACGACCTTCGCTCCGGGGAAACGCGACAGCACCTCCTGCACGCGCGGGTCGGCCTCGGCGGTGCGCGCATGCTCCTGCTTCGCGGCCTGGTTCACCGAGCGCAGCGTCGGCTGGCCCTGTTCGTTGGAGACGATCACGGTCCAGCGCCGCCCGGTCCATAGCTCGAACTTCTTCGCGAGCTCGGAGATCATGGTCTTGGAGGCGTTGGGCTCGAGCGCGACTTCCAGCCGGCCCTCCTCGAAGCGGACGAGGCGCATGTCGCCTTCGAGCGCGCCCTTGGTCAGGAGGTCGCGCTTCTGCCCCGCCAGCGCGACGAGCTGGGTGAAACTGGTGACGCGCAGCACCGGCGCTGCGCCTTGCGGATCCGGCACCGGCGCCGCCATCTGCGGCCGGGCAGCGCCACCGCCGAACGAGGACGGTGAGGATGTCGGCATGCGAACCGGGGCCGTGGAAGCTACCGGCGCCGAAGGCGCGCTGCGCGCGGCACTGCCGCCGCTCACGACCGGTGAGCCGCCGCCGTTCTGCTCCAGCATCCTGATCGCTTCGTCCGGCGTCGGCAGGTCGGCGACATAGGCGATGCGCACCAGCACCATTTCGGCGGCCGCGGCGGGACGCGTCGCGGCCTGCACCTCGGTGATGCCCTTGAGCAGCATCTGCCACATCCGCGACAGCACGCGCATCGAGATTTTTGAGGCGAAATCCTTCGCGCGGACCCGCTCGGTCTCGCCATAGGCGACGTTGTCGGCGGTTGCCGGCACTATCTTCACGCGGGTGACGAAATTGACGAATTCGGCGAGGTCCGAGAGCACGACGATGGGATCGGCGCCGACGTCGTACTGGTCGCGGAACTCCCTGAAGGCGGCCGCGATGTCGCCGCGCGCCAGCGAATCGAAGAGATCGATGACGCGGGTGCGATCAGCGAGGCCCAGCATCTGCCTGACGGCATCGGCCTTCACCTGCCCCGCCGCATGCGCGATCGCCTGGTCGAGCAGCGACAGGGAATCGCGCACCGAGCCTTCGGCGGCGCGCGCGATGATGCCGAGCGCCTCCGGCTCGATCTCGACGCTTTCCCTGGCCGCGATGTTGGCGAGGTGCTTCATCAGCACGTCGGCCTCGACGCGGCGCAGGTCAAAGCGCTGGCAACGCGACAGCACCGTGACTGGAACCTTGCGAATCTCTGTCGTGGCGAACACGAACTTGGCGTGCTCCGGCGGCTCCTCCAGCGTCTTCAGGAAGGCGTTGAACGCCGCCGTCGACAGCATGTGGACTTCGTCGATGATGTAGACCTTGTAGCGGGCGCTGGCGGGTGCGTAGCGCACGCTGTCATTGATTTGGCGGACGTCGTCGACGCCGGTATGCGAGGCGGCGTCCATCTCCAGCACGTCCATGTGCCGGCTTTCCATGATCGCCTGGCAGTGCACCCCCAGCGCCGGCATGTGGATGGTCGGGCCCTTCACCGAACCATCCGGCATCTCATAGTTGAGCGCACGGGCCAGAATACGCGCAGTGGTGGTCTTGCCGACCCCGCGGACGCCGGTGAGGATCCAGGCCTGCGGGATGCGCCCGGTCTCGAACGCGTTGGAGACGGTGCGGACCACGGCCTCCTGGCCGATCAGATCATCGAAAGAGGAAGGGCGGTATTTCCGCGCCAGCACCCGATAGGGCGTGCCCGGCTCGGCGCCGAGTGCGAAGCCAGCCTGGCTGGCGCTGTCGGGATTGGGAGGGGCGCCAGCGTCGGTCATCGGTCGATCCGCAATGAAATCTCTCTCGGCCGGCTTTTGCGGAAAGGAGCGCGCCAGCGGGAGGCCCGCCGGCGCAATTCGCTCGAAAAAACAGGTAGGAGACTGACGAGCGACCCGATCCAGACCTCGTTAGGGCTGCTTCCTTCCGGACCTGACCCGGTTGGCGAGTGGCTCGTCCACCGCCAATCTCCCGGTCCCTATTTGGGGCCAAAGGGAGCGGAAAGCAAGCGGGTATCGGCTTGAACCGGTTGAGTTTGCCCAGCATCCGGGCAATTCCAGATCTGCCCAGCCGATAGGCTGTGCTTTCGCTGCTGGGACCACCTTGCTAAGAACGCTTGGCGGAACTCCATCCAACCAGAAAAGCGATTGATCCCAATGGTTACACGTCGTGATGTTGCATCGATTGTCGGACTTGGCGCCATTGGTGCAGCGGCCGCGGGGGCGCTGGCCTCCCCGGCCGTGGCCCAGGCGGCCGATCCGAACGAATCGACCTTCGCCCGCATCCGCCGGACCAAGAAGCTGCGGATCGGCGCGGTCGGCGGCGGCGCGCCCTACTACATGAAGGACCTCGCCTCCGGCCAGTGGAAGGGTTTTTACATCGACATTGCCAAGGGGCTCGCGGACGACATGGAGGCCGAGCTCGAGATCACCGAAACCACCTGGGGCAATTCGGTGCTCGATCTGCAGGCCAACAAGATCGACATCTTCTTCGGCCTCAATCCGACCCCGAAGCGCGCGCTGGTAGTGGACTTCTCGGTGCCGGTCTTCAACAACGCCTTCGCCATCCTCTGCAAGAAGGACTTCAAGCCGAAGAGCTGGGCCGAGCTGAACTCGCCCGACATCAAGATCGCAGTCGACCAGGGCTCCTCGCACGACCAGGTCGTCAGCCGCCTGACGCCGAAGGCGCAGATCACGCGGCTGAAGACCGCGGACGATGCCACCGCGGCGCTCCAGACCGGCCGCGTCGACGCGCAGTGCCTGATCACCATGCTGTCGCTGACCGTGCTGAAGAAGAATCCCTCGCTCGGCCAGCTCGTGCTGCCGACGCCGATCTTCGCCACCACCTCGAATGCCGGCTTCCGCCGCGAGACCGACAAGACCTGGCGCGATTACGTCAACACCTGGATCGACTTCAACAAGGGCCTCGGCTTCATCCGCAACGCGATCATCACCAACATGGAGCTGGTGGGCGTGACGGAGGCGGACATTCCGCCGGGCGTGTCGCTGTAAGCGATGGGTTCAGGGCTGGCTCGCTCCGCGCACTCCGCTCTGCCCCCTCTCCCGCCTGCGGGAGAGGGTCGGGGTGAGGGTGTCTCCGCTAGGGAGACTCCCCAAGAGGATGGAGCCCTCACCCGGCGCTTCGCGCCGACCTCTCCCGCAAGCGGGAGAGGTGCAGCGAGCGCGCGGCTCGAACTTTCCAAGCCATTTCCCGACTGAGGTCCAAGCGAATATGTATCAGTGGGACTTCGGCATCCTCTGGGGCTATCGCTGGCTCTTTCTCAACGGGCTCGGCGTCACCGTCGGCTTCACCGTGGTCATCGTCGTCTGCGGGCTGCTGTTCGGCCTGCTTGGCGCGTTCGGCAGCCTGTCGCGCTTCAGGGCGCTGCGTCTTGCCGCGCTCGCCTTCATCGAGGCGTTCCGCTGCACGCCGATCCTGGTGCAGCTGATCTGGTTCTATTACGCGCTGCCGATCCTCGCCGGCGTCGAGATGACGCCGATCACCGCCTCGGCGCTGGCGCTCTCGCTGTATGGCGGCTCGTTCTATTCGGAGATCATCCGCGGCGGTATCGTCTCGATCGACAGCGGCCAGTCCGAAGCCGGCGCCGCGCTCGGCATGACGCCGATCCAGACCATGCGTCGCATCGTGCTGCCGCAGGCGATCAAGCGCATGATCCCGGCGCTGATGAACCAGTCGATCATCCAGTTCAAGAACACCTCGCTGGTCTCGGTGCTGGCCGTGCCCGACCTCGTCTATCAGAGCCAGGTCGCCGCCCATGACAGCTACCGGCCGCTGGAGACCTACACCGCGGTCGCGGTCGCCTATGCGGCGATCCTGATTCCCCTGACCATCCTCGTCCGGCGCGGCGAGAAGCGATTGGCGGTCAGCGAATGAGCGAGAAGAACACCACGAAGATCGAGATCCGGGCCTTGCGCAAGAGCTTTGGCAGCAACGAGGTCCTGAAGAACATCAATCTCGACGTCGCCAAAGGCGGCGTCATAGCGCTGATCGGACCGTCCGGCTCGGGCAAATCGACGCTGCTCCGCTGCATCAATCTCCTCGTCGTGCCCGATGGTGGCAGCGTGCGAGTCGGGGACACGCGCTTTTCGTTCGGCGACGGTTCGAAGCTGCCCGACGTGAAGACGCTGGCCAGATTCCGCGCCACCACCGGCATGGTGTTCCAGCATTTCAACCTGTTCCCGCACATGACCACGCTCCAGAACGTGATGGAGGGGCCGGTCACGGTGCGGCGGATGACCAAGGCGGACGCCGAGAAGCTCGCGCGGGCGCAGCTCGCCAAGGTCGGGCTTGCCGAGAAGGCCGATCAATATCCGGCAACGCTCTCCGGCGGGCAGAAGCAGCGCGTCGCGATCGCGCGTGCGCTCGCGATGGAGCCTGATGTCATGCTGTTTGATGAGGCCACCTCGGCGCTCGATCCCGAGCTCGTCGGCGAGGTCTTGAACGTGATGCAGCGGCTGGCATCGGAAGGCATGACCATGGTGATCGTGACCCACGAGATCGCCTTTGCCCGCGAGGTCGCCGACCGCCTCATCTTCATGCGCGACGGAATCGTCGTCGAGGAAGGCCCGGCACGGCAGGTGATCGACAATCCCAGGGAAGCCGCGACGCGCGCCTTCCTCAGCCATTTCCACCGCACCGGCGCACTGCCGCCGGCCAACGCGACACCATGATGCCTGATATCGAACGCGTCTATCTCGTCACCGGTGCCGCCAGCGGCATCGGCCGCGCCACCGCAAAACTGCTCGCCGCGCCTGGCGTTGGGCTTCTGCTGCACACGCGCGCGAATGCAGAAGGCCTCGACGCCACCGCGGCGGACGCCGAAGTGAAGGGCGCTGTCGTAGCAAAGTGTCTCGGCGATCTTGCCGAGGAGGCGGCAGCCACCGATGCCGTCGCCGCCGCGCAAGCCGCCTTTGGCCGACTCGATGGATTGATCCTGGTCGGTGGCCACGCCCGCCGCGGCAGCGCGATCGGCACGCCTGCGGGCCAGTTCCGACAGGCGATGGACGAATCTGCACTGGCGTTCACGCGAATGGTCGAGGCGGCGCTGCCGCTGCTGCGTGCAGGACGAGACGCAAGGATCGTGGCAGTCTCCTCATTCGTCGCGCACGCGATCCGTCCCGAATTCGCGCCCTTTGCCGCGACTGCCGCGAGCCGCTCCGCACTGGAAGCGCTGGTGCGGCTGACCGCGGTCGAGCTCGCGAGCGACGGCATCACCGTCAATGCGGTTGCGCCGGGCCTCATCGTCAAGGACAAGCCGAGCGAGAGCCGGCTGTCGCCCGAGCAGATCGCTGCGACCGAGGCGCTGATCCCGATGCGCCGCCGCGGACGGCCGGAGGAAGTCGCCGAGATCATCGCCTTCCTGGCATCACCGAAGGCGTCCTACGTCACCGGCCAGGTCTGGCACGTCAATGGAGGCCTGACATGACCGAAGCGACCATCGAACGTCTCAGGCTGTTCCTGATCGAGAGCCCGATCAAGATGGCGCGCCTCCAGGGCGTCGGCAACGTCAAGGGCACGGTGAAGCGCGTGCTGATCGAGCTCACCGCGAGCGACGGCGTGATCGGCTGGGGCGAGGCGGCGCCGTGGGAGGTGTTCACGGGAACGCCGGAAGCGGCGTTCTCAGCGCTCGACATTTACTTAAGGCCGATCGTGCTCGGCAAGCCGGTGCGCCGTATCCGCGCGCTGATGGCGGAGCTCGACCGTGCGCTGGTCGGACATGCCGAGGCCAAGGTCGCCATCGAGATGGCGCTGCTCGACATCGTCGGCAAGTCGTCCGGCTTGTCGGTCGCCGACCTCCTCGGCGGCCGGGTGCGCGACACGATTCCCCTCTCCTTCTCGATCGCCGATCCGGATTTCGCCGCCGATCTCGACCGCATGCGAAACATGGTTCCGGACGGCAATGTCATCTACAAGGTCAAGACCGGCGTGAAGCCGCATCGCGAGGACCTCGACCACCTCGAGGTGATCCGGAAAGAATTCGGCGACAAGGTCGATCTGCGCGTCGACTACAACCAAGCCCTGGCGCCGTTCGGCGCCATCAAGATTTTGCGCGATGTCGAAGAGTTTGCGCCAACCTTCATCGAGCAGCCGGTGCCGCGCAAGTTTCTCGACGTGATGGCACAGCTCACCGCGGCGCTGGAAACGCCCGTGCTCGCCGACGAAAGCTGTTTCGATCGCCGCGACATGATGGAGGTGGTGTGCCGCGAGGCAGCCGATGCCGTCTCGATCAAGCTGATGAAGGCCGGCAGCCTGTTCGAGGCGCAGGCGATCATGGCAATCGCCGACATCGCCGGCATGCCCGGCTATGGCGGCACGTTGTGGGAAGGCGGCATTGGGCTCGCCGCCGGCACGCAGCTGATCGCGGCGACGCCGGGCATCTCGCTCGGCTGCGAGTTCTACATGCCGCATCACGTGCTGACCGAGGACGTGCTGGAGGAGCGCATCGCCAACCGCGGCGGCCATGTCGTGGTGCCCGACGGCCCCGGCCTCGGGATTCGTGTGAGCGAGGCGTCGATCCGCGCCAATGCGCGGGTGATTGCGGAGGCGTAACTCGCTGTCGTCCTGGCGAAAGCCAGGACCCATTACCCCAGGGAGCAGTTGTGGTCCGAGCTGGTCACCACAAATCTTCGCCAAACTACTTCCTGGGGTAATGGGTCCTGGATCTGCGCTTCGCTTGTCCAGGACGACAACGGTGCATGAGGCCCCTGCGGAGCCCCAACCTTTCCCTCGCTAATTCCCTATCGTATGGTCGCCCCCAACACGCCCGCCCCCCGGCTATCCGGAAACGCATATGCCCGAACCCGCCTGGTCGCTGCACTCCCGCCTGAAAGAGGACACCATCGACATCGGCGATTTGCCGCTGTCGAAGGTGCTGGTCATCAAGGACGCGCATTATCCCTGGCTGCTGCTGGTGCCGCGGCGGCCTGACGCGGTCGAGATCATCGATCTCGACGAGGTGCAACAGGCGCAGTTGATGACCGAGATCTCCCGCGTCTCGCGCGCGCTGAAGGAGATCACCAAATGCGACAAGCTCAACATCGCAGCCCTGGGCAATCTCGTGCCGCAGCTTCACGTTCACGTCATCGCGCGCCGGACCAGTGATGCGGCCTGGCCGCGGCCGGTGTGGGGCGTGATGCCGCCGCTGGCGCACGACGCCACTGAAGTGCAGAATTTCATCAGCGCGCTCCGCCGCAAGATCTGGTTGGGTTGAAAGAATTATAATGTCAGCATTCGACGCGTTTCCGCTGGGACAGCCGGCCTTCGTCACCAACGTCCTCGACCGCGCCGCGCATCTGCGCCGCGACGACGAAAAGCTGTTCGCGATGGAGCAGAAACCGTCATCGCGCGCCTATGTCGTCTATCGCGACTCGCTGCTGGTGAAGCGCGAGGGCGACAAGGTGCGGGCGCTGCTGGGAATCGACGAGGCGCTGAAATGCGGCGCTAATCCCGGCACGGTCTTCTTGGGGCTGCGTGACGGCGCGGCAATGTTCGGCATGGGAATGTCGCAGGCGGCGGCCGAGAAACTGGTCGGCCGCGACGACTACACCGTGACCGAGCTGCGCGGCATGGCGATGCAGGGCGCGGTCCCGCCGCAGGAGCTGTCGGCGATCGCGATGGCGAAGTCGATGGTGGGCTGGCATCAGCGCCATGGCTATTGCGCCAATTGCGGCGCACGCACCAGCATGAAGGAAGGCGGCTGGAAACGCGACTGCCCCGCCTGCAAGGCCGAGCATTTTCCACGCACGGATCCCGTCGTGATCATGCTGGTCGCTTCCGGCGACAAATGCCTGCTCGGCCGCCAGAAACAGTTTCCGCCCGGCATGTATTCCTGCCTCGCCGGCTTCGTCGAGGCCGCCGAGACCATCGAGGACGCGGTGCGCCGCGAGATCCTGGAGGAGTCCGGGATCCGCTGCACCGACGTGCAGTATTACATGACCCAGCCCTGGCCCTATCCGTCGTCGCTGATGATCGGATGCAGCGCGCGGGCACTGAACGAGGACATCGTCGTCGATCGCATGGAGCTGGAAGACGCGCGCTGGTTCACGCGCGAGGAGGCGGCGCTGATGTTGACGCGGACGCATCCGGACGGGCTCGCCGGCCCGCATCCGTTTGCAATCGCCCATCATCTGCTCGGCCGCTGGGTGCACGATAGAAGCGGCGCTTGAGCTGAGAGCGCCGATGACCGCAGCGGGACTCGCGCCGCGCATCCTCTGCATCGGCATTCCCGTGCGAGACCTCACCTTTCGCGTCGAGGCCGTGCCCGAACGCGGCAGCAAGGCCAACGCGAGCCATCTTGCGGAGATCTGCGGCGGCAACGCGCTCAATGCCGCGATCGCCATCGCCCGTCTCGGCGGCCGCGTCGCGTTCGCCGGACCGATGGGCGATGCCGGCGAGACGTCGAGCAGCTTCATCCTCGAACGGATGGCGCAGGAGGGCATCGAAACCACGCAGATCGTGCGCATGCCGGGCCTGGCCACGCCGGTCTCGGCGATCATGATCGAGCCCTCCGGCGAGCGGACCCTCGCGATCTATCGTGATCCCGCTTTGTGGACCGTGAAGCTGGCGGACGCGGACGAATTGCTCGCCGATTGCCGCGCGGTCCTCGTCGAAAGCCGCTGCGCTTCGTTCGCGACCTCGCTCTGCACTGAGGCGCGCCGGCGCGGCATTGCCGTCATCGTCGGCGTCGACCGCGCGATGTCGTTGCAGGACGGCTTGCTCACGGCTGGCTCGCATCTGCTGTTCGCCAGCGAACAGGCGCAGGAGACAGCCGGCATCGCCGACGATGGCGAGGCCTTGAAGCGCCTGGCCGGGCTGACGCCGGCCTTCCTCGCCGCCACCCGCGGCCCCCGCGGCACGATCTGGCTGAACGAGGTGGGCGAGCTGGAGGAGACGCCAGCCTTCCCGATCCAGGCGGTCGATACGCTCGGCGCCGGCGACGTCTTCCATGGCGCCTTCGCGCTTCGCTTCGCCGAGGGCAAGGGGGCGCGGCAGGCGCTGCGATTCGCCGCGGCCGCCGCAGCGCTGAAATGCGGCCGTCATGGTGGTGGCCTAGCCGCCCCACAACGCGTTGAAGTTGAAGAGTTTTTGAGCGAGCAGCCGGCGGCGGTGCCCGGCCGGCCGCCAACATTATAGACTTGCTATAGAATGATTTTCTCTATATCAGGGAAATCTGCCCCTGAAATGGAACAAAGTTCTTCAAATGACCGACCTTGCCGTCCAGATCCCCGAGACCAGCCGCCGCCTCGATGCCATCGACCGCAAGATCCTGATGGTCCTCCAGGAGGATGCCTCCCTCTCTGTCGCCGAGATCGGCGACCGCGTCGGCCTGTCCTCGACCCCCTGCTGGAAGCGCATCCAGCGGCTTGAGGCCGACGGCGTGATCATCAAGCGCGTCGCCCTCGTCGACCAGAACAAGATCGGGCTCGGCATCTCCGTGTTCGTCTCGGTGGAGAGTTCCGACCATTCCGACGCCTGGCTGAAGCGGTTCGCCGAAGCCGTCAGCGCCATGCCGGAGGTGATGGAGTTCTATCGCATGGCCGGCGACGTCGACTACATGCTGCGCGTCGTGGTGGCGGACATGCAGGCCTATGACGTGTTCTACAAGAAGCTGATCAGCGCCGTGCCGCTGAAGAACGTCACCTCGCGCTTCGCGATGGAGAAGATCAAGTCGGTCACCGCGCTGCCGATCCCGGCGGTGGTGGCGGCTTAGGTCGCGCCACACAGACGCTGTCATCGCCCGGCTTGACCGGGCGATCCAGTAGTCCGCGACGCCTGCGATCGAATCGAGAAGCTGCGGCGTACTGGATGTCCCGCCTGCGCGGGGCATGACAGCGGTGCGTGTGGCGACTTGCAGCTACACCTCAAATCTTCTGATTGTACTCGCCGACTTCGGGATGGGTGCGCAGCACGCTGTTCACCATCTCAAACATGTCGTGCATGCGCTGCTCCGAGACCGGGCTCTCGACCACGACGACGAGCTCGGGCTTGTTGGAGGAGGCGCGCATCAGGCCCCAGCTGCCGTCTTCGACCGTGACGCGCACGCCGTTGACGGTGACGAGATCGCGGATCGACTGACCGCCGATCTTGGCGCCCTTCGCCTGCAAGCCTTCGAAGTGCTTCACCACCTTGTCGATGACGCCGTATTTGACCTCGTCGGCGCAGTGCGGCGACATGGTCGGCGACGACCAGGTCTTCGGCAGCGCGTTCTTCAGGTCCGCCATCGACTTGCCCGGCGCGCGGTCGAGCATGTCGCAGATCGCGATCGCCGAGACCAGGCCGTCGTCATAGCCGCGGCCGAACGGCTTGTTGAAGAAGAAGTGACCCGACTTCTCGAAGCCCGCCAGCGCGCCCATCTCGTTGGTGCGGCGCTTCATGTAGGAATGACCGGTCTTCCAATAGGCAACCTTCGCGCCCTGCTTCTGCAGCACGGGATCGGTGACAAACAGGCCGGTCGACTTCACGTCGACGACGAACTGCGCCTCCTTGTGGATCGCCGACATGTCGCGCGCCAGCATCACGCCGACCTTGTCGGCGAAGATCTCCTCGCCGGTGTTGTCGACGACGCCGCAGCGGTCGCCGTCGCCGTCGAAGCCGAGGCCGACATCGGCCTTGTGATGCAGCACCGCGTCGCGGATCGCGTGCAGCATCTCCATGTCCTCAGGGTTCGGATTGTATTTCGGGAAGGTGTGGTCGAGCTCGGTGTCGAGCGGGATCACCTCGCAGCCGATCGCCTCCAGCACCTGCGGCGCGAACGCGCCGGCGGTGCCGTTGCCGCAGGCTGCGACGACCTTCAGCTTGCGCGTCAGCTTCGGACGAGAGGTGAGATCGGCGATGTAACGCGCCGGATAATTTTCGTGGAATTGATAGGAGCCGCCGGCCTTGTTCTTGAACTCGGCGCCCAGAACGATCTCCTTGAGCCGCGCCATCTCGTCGGGGCCGAAAGTCAGCGGGCGATTGGCGCCCATCTTCACGCCGGTCCAGCCATTGTCGTTGTGCGAGGCCGTCACCATCGCGACGCAGGGCACGTCGAGATCGAACTGCGCGAAATAGGCCATCGGCGTCACCGCAAGCCCGATGTCGTGCACCTTGCAGCCGGCCGCCATCAGGCCGGAGATCAGCGCGTATTTGATCGAGGCCGAATAGCCGCGGAAATCGTGGCCGGTGACGATCTCCTGCTTGACGCCGAGCTCGGCGATCAACGCGCCCAGCCCCATGCCGAGCGCCTGCACGCCCATCAGGTTGATTTCCTTTTGGAACAACCAGCGCGCGTCATACTCGCGAAAGCCCGTCGGCTTCACCATCGGCTCGGATTCGAAGGCATAGGTGTTGGGCAACAATACGGATTTCGGCTTCGGGAACATTAAGATGGTCTCGTGAAAAGGGAGGCAGGATTTGCTGCAGCCTTAGCGAATGCCGGGCCGCAGCGGAAGGCGGGAATGAAGGCTTATGGCCGATAATTGCGGCAGTTTGGTAACGAAGAAGGGCCCGCGGAGAGGATGCGATCAGAAGGCATAGACAGCGTCGGCCGTTGCGGCGGGAGCGACGTATGATTTCAGACCGTCGCGGTTGACGACGTCAACGGGTTCATCAAAGAGCTTGGCAATATATTCCTTGAGCTCGACGTAATCGAACACCGTGATCCGGGCCTCCGGATCGATCTCGACCATGATATCGACATCGCTGCCGGAATGATTTTCGCCCCTCGCCACGGAGCCGAACAACGCGGCATGCAAAACGCCCCGCTCGCGCAGGGCAGGCTCGAACTGTCGCAGAATCGCTATCGCATCGGGGCCGTTCATGGATGGAATATAGCACTCCGCCTGCCCCGGCGGGAGGCCCTCCTCGGGCTGTTAAAGCGAACTTACTGCTCCAGCACCATCTGGCCATTGGCGTATTCGAAGCGCTTCAGGCGAGACAGGAACGAGAGGCCGAGCAGGTTCTCCGACAGCGCTGCGTCCGGCAGCACCATGGCATCGACGTCACGCACGATAAGGCCGCCGACCTCTAACATGGCGATGCGGGTGCGCGCGGCCTTGACGGTGCCGTTGGCGGTCGAGACGGTGGCGTTGTACTCGCTGCGCGAGGGACGCAGGCCAAAGCGGGCGGCCGAGGTCTCGTTCAGCGCGACCACGGAGGCGCCGGTGTCGACCATGAAGCCGATGCGCTGGCCCTCGATCCGGCCCTCGGCCTGGAAATGACCGCGACCGTCGCGGGAAATGGCCAGGCTGCGGCCGCCGGCGGGCGCGGTGGAGGCGACTGCCACCGTCGTGCGCGGCACCGAGGTGGCGGAGGCGGAGCTCATCTTGTCCGCCATCTGGGCCATGAAGGTGCCAAGGCCGATCATGACGGCCGCGAAGATCACTATGTTACGCATCACACCACTTCCGAGCCGGAAAGCTCGATTTCACCACGCGGCGCGCCTGTCCGCGAGCGAAGGCACGCCGGGGCTCGTGTCATTTTGACGAAAAGGATGAGCGGATGGTTAATGCGGTCGCTTGAACCTCTCCCCGCAAGAGCGGGGCGAGGCAGTCACGTCCCCCGCGGCTTCGCTCGCCGGGTCGGCAGCGCACTGGCCGGATCGTCCGGCCAGGGATGACGCGGATAACGGCCGCGCAGATCGGAGCGTACCGCGCTGTAGCTGCCGCGCCAGAAGCCGGGGAGATCGCGCGTCACCTGTACCGGGCGCTGCGCCGGCGACAGCAATTCCAGCACCAGCGGCACCTTGCCGGCGGCGATCGAGGGATGGGTGTTGAGGCCGAACAATTCCTGGAGCCGCACCGCGATGGTTGGCCCCTGCTCGGCTTCGTAGTCGATCGCGAGCATGCTTCCGGTCGGCGCCTCGAAATGCGTCGGCGCCTCGCGGTCGAGGCGCGCACGCATCTCCCACGGCAGCAGCGCCATCAGCGCGTCGGAGAGATCGCCGGCGGAGATGTCCTTCAGCGCGATCTTGTCGTAGAGCGCGGGGACCAGCCAGTCGTCGCGGCGCGCGATCAGTCCGTCGTCGGAGAGATCCGGCCAGCTGTCGCCCTCGGCCTTGCGCAGGAACATCACGCGGTCGCGCCACTGCTTGGCGGCCTTCGACCAGGGCAGCCGGTCGAGGCCCGCGGCGATCAGGCCATCCGCGAAGATGCGCGCGGTATCCTCCGAGGGCGACACGGCAAGCGTCGCCTCGGCGAGCGTGATCGCATGCAGCGCTCGCTTGCGCCGCGCCCGCAACGCCATCGCGCCACGATCGAACGAGATCTCGTCGGCACTCTCGATATGCTCGGCGAAATGCCGCTCGATCTCGTCCTGCGTGATTTGCGCAGCGAGCAGGATGCGTCCGCTCGCCGCCGTTCCCGTCATTTCGCCGATCGCGATGTAGGGCGCGCGGGCGAGCGAGGAGGTCTGCTCGACGGAAGCACCGCGGCCATTGGCCAGCACGAAACTGCCATTGCCGCGGTTGCGCGCGACGCGGTCCGGAAAGGCATAGGCGAGCATCAGGCCGCTCGAGAGATCCTCCTGCTCTGCCGCCTTCTCCGAGGCCGCCACTTGCGAGGCCCAGCGCCGCGCCAGGTCACGCGCGCTCGCCGCGCGCGGGGAGCGATCGCGGCGGAACTGGTCGCGCCTGTGCTCGAGATCGACGCTGTCGCCGCCGAGCCCACGCTCGGTGATGATGGCCGCGATCTCGGCAGCAGCCTCGCCGCTGCCTGCACGATGCGAATCCACGATCATGCGCGCTAGGCGCGGCGGCAGGGCTAGCGCGCGCAGGCTCTTGCCCTCCGCGGTGATGCGGCCGTCTCCATTGAGGGCGTTAAGCTCGGCAAGCAGGCTCTTGGCTTCCTTCCAGGCCGGCTGCGGCGGCGGATCGAGGAACGACAGCGCAGTGGGATCGGCGACGCCCCATTGCGCGAGATCGAGCACCAGCGACGACAGATCGGCGCTGAGGATTTCCGGCTGGGTGTAAGGCGCGAGCGACACAGTCTGTGGCTCGTCCCAGAGCCTATAGCAGACACCAGGCTCGGTGCGGCCGGCGCGGCCGCGGCGCTGGTCCACCGCCGCGCGCGAGGCGCGCACGGTCTCGAGCCGGGTCAGCCCGATGTCGGGCTCGTAGCGCGGCACGCGGGCAAGACCGGAATCGACGACGATACGCACGCCTTCGATGGTGAGCGAGGTCTCGGCGATCGATGTCGCCAGCACCACCTTGCGCGTGCCCTTGGGCGCCGGCGCGATGGCGCGGTCCTGCACGGCAGCATCGAGCGCGCCGAACAGCGGCACGATCTCGATGGAAGCGTCGTGGACGCGTTCGCCGAGGAAGTTCTGGGTACGGCGGATCTCGGCGGCGCCGGGGAGGAACGCCAGCACCGAGCCGCTATCGGCGCGCAACGCCGATGCGATCGCATCCGCCATCTGCCGCTCCACCGGCGCATCCGCCTTGCGGCCGAGATAGCGCGTCTCGACCGGAAAGGCGCGGCCCTCGCTCTCGACGACGGGCGCCTCGCCGAGCAATCTTGCCACGCGCGCGCCATCGAGGGTGGCCGACATCACGAGGATGCGGAGATCCTCGCGCAGGCCGGTTTGCGCGTCGCGCGCCAGCGCCAACCCCATGTCGGCATCGAGCGAACGCTCGTGGAATTCGTCGAACAGAACGGCAGCGATGCCGGAGAGTTCGGGATCGTCGAGGATCTGGCGGGTGAAAATGCCTTCGGTCACCACTTCGATGCGCGTCGCGCGCGAGATCTTGGAGCCGAAGCGGACGCGATAGCCGACGGTCTCGCCAGTACGCTCGCCGAGCGATTTTGCCATGCGATCGGCACTGGCGCGCGCCGCGATGCGGCGCGGCTCCAGCACGATGATCTTCTTACCCGTGGCCCAGGGCGCATCCAACAGCGCCAACGGCACCCGCGTGGTCTTGCCGGCGCCCGGCGGCGCCACCAGCACGGCCGCGTTGTGCGCTTCCAGCGTGCCCGACAAATCGTCGAGCACGGCATCGATCGGAAGGGGCGTGTCGAAGCTGCGGGGCAAAAGTCTCGGTCCGTCATCGTCTGCCCTGTGCGCAATTGCGTACTGGGGCCGGCGATCCAGTAACTCGGATCCCAATTATTACGAAGGTCACGGGCTACTGGATACCCCGCCTTCGCGGGGTATGACAATCTTGTGTAGCTATCAGCCCTGCACCGACGGGCGGCCGATGCTCTCGTAGACGAAGCCGGCGGCTTCCATGTCCTCGGGCCGGTAGACGTTGCGGAGATCGACGACGACGGGCTTTGCCATGGTCGCCTTCAGCCGGCCGAGATCGAGCGCGCGGAACTGCACCCATTCGGTGACGATGACGAGCGCATCGGCACCTTGCGCGCAGGTGTAGGCATCCTCGCAATAGGTGATGTTGGGCAGCTCGCTCTTGGCCTGCTCCATGCCGACGGGATCGAACGCCTTCACGTTTGCGCCCATGTCGATCAGGCCGGTCACCAGCGGGATCGACGGCGCATCGCGCATGTCGTCGGTATCGGGCTTGAAGGTGAGGCCGAGCACCGCGATGGTCTTGCCGCGCAGCGAGCCGCCGAGCGCCTGGCTCACTTTCCGCGCCATCGCGCGCTTGCGGTTCTCGTTGACGGCGAGCACGGATTCGACGATGCGCAGGGATACGTCGTAGTCCTGCGCGATCTTGATCAGCGCCTTGGTGTCCTTCGGGAAGCACGAGCCACCGAAGCCGGGACCCGCATGCAGGAATTTGGTGCCGATGCGGTTGTCGAGGCCAATGCCGCGCGCGACCTCCTGGACGTTGGCGCCGGCTTTTTCCGAGAGATCGGCGATCTCGTTGATGAAGGTGATCTTGGTCGCCAGGAACGCGTTGGCGGCGTATTTGATCATCTCGGCAGTGCGGCGCGCCGTGAACATCAGCGGCGCCTGGTTCAGCGACAACGGACGATAGATGTCGCCCATCACCTTGCGGCCGCGCTCGTCGGAGGTGCCGACCACGATGCGGTCGGGGAATTTGAAGTCGCGGATCGCGGCGCCTTCGCGCAGGAATTCGGGGTTGGAGGCGACGACGACATCGGCTGACGGATTGGTCTCGCGGATGATGCGCTCGACCTCGTCGCCGGTGCCGACCGGCACGGTCGACTTCGTCACCACGACGGTGAAGCCGGTGAGCGATTGCGCGATCTCACGGGCGGCGGCGTAGACATAGGACAAATCGGCGTGCCCGTCGCCGCGGCGCGAGGGCGTGCCGACCGCGATGAAGACGGCATCGGCCTCCGCGACCGGCTTGGACAGGTCGGTGGTGAAATCCAGCCGCTTAGCTTTCACATTGTTCGCCACCAGCTCGTCCAGCCCGGGCTCGTAAATCGGGATTTCGCCGCGATGAAGGCCAGCGATCTTCTTCTCGTCCTTGTCGACGCAGGTGACGTCGTGACCGAAATCCGCAAAGCAGGCCCCGGACACCAGTCCCACATAGCCCGTGCCGATCATCGCGATGCGCATGAAAATCCCTGTTTTAGATTGGTTAATGAAGCCCCGACGCGTTGCGGTTTAGCATTTTCCTGAGGGGAGGGAACAGTGGCGCATGCAAAAAAGCGGTACGGAAATTGAACCGGTAAAGAAGTCTGAAACCGCAACGCGCCACACTGCCCCGCTGACGGACAGGGACTGGCGGAACACGCCTCAAAAAGGGACATCATGGCACGATCAGGCACAATCGCTGCGGGCGGGCGTTCCAACGCCCCTTCCGCCGCGCGTGTCGACTGGGTCGACTACGCCAAGGGCATCTGCATCGTCATGGTCGTGATGATGCATTCGGTCCTCGGGGTCGAACTCGCCGCCGGACAGACCGGCTTCATGCATGTCGCCGTGGCCTTCGCAAAGCCGTTCCGGATGCCGGATTTCTTCCTGATTTCGGGTCTGTTCCTGTCCCTGGTGATCGACCGGGACTGGCGAACCTATCTCGACCGCAAGGTGGTGCATTTCGCCTATTTCTATGTCGTCTGGGTGACAATCCAATTCGGCTTCAAGGCGCCGGCCTTCGCGGCGGAAACGAGCTGGCGCGAGGTTGGCCTGTTGTACCTCGAATCCTTCATCGAGCCGTTCGGCACGCTGTGGTTCATCTATCTGCTGCCGATCTTCTTCGTCGTCACAAAACTGACACGCAAAATCCCGCCGCTCGCGATCTGGCTCGTCGCCGCCGCGCTGGAGACGGCGCGCGTCACGACCGGCTGGACCGTCATCGACGAGTTCTGCGCGCGTTTCGTTTATTTCTATTCAGGCTATCTGTTCGCGCCTTACGTGTTCGCCCTGTCGGATCGCGCACGGAAGCATACGGTCCTTGCGCTTGCAGTGCTCGCGACCTGGGCACTGGTCAATGCCGGGCTGGTCACATTCGGCGCCAGCGAATGGAAGATCGTCTCGCTCGTGCTCGGCTTCGCCGGCGCCTGCGCCATCATCACTATGGGCACGCTGCTCGCGCGCGCGCAATGGTTGAACTGCCTCCGCTTCTGCGGCGAGCATTCGATCGTGATCTATCTCGCCTTCTTCCTGCCGATGGCGGCGACGCGGACGCTGCTGCTGCGCACCGGCATCATTGCCGATATCGGCACGGTGTCGCTGGTCGTCACGGTTCTCGGCGTGCTCGGGGCGCTCGCGATCTGGCAGACCGCGCTGCGGCTCAATGCCGGCTTCCTGTTCGAGCGGCCGGACGCGTTCTGGATCGCGCCGAAGAAAACGGGGCCTATGTTGCAGGCGGCGGAGTAATCGAGATCGCTGTCGTCGCCCGGCTTGACCGGGCGACCCAGCATCCCAGAGACAGTCGTCATCGACCGATAGGCCGCGGCGTACTGGATTCCCCGCATTCGCGGGGAATGACAGTGGGGATAGTGACGCCAGCGAGCCAAAAATCCGCCTTCCAAGGCTGTCAAAGCCCGCAAAAATTCATACATTGCGACCATGCCCAAAACCGCACCCAAAACGTCCCCGAAGACCACCGCCAAAGCTGAAACCAAGGCTGCCGCGCCCAAGGCGGCCGCCGAGAGCAAATCCGCTGCTGCCAAGCCGGTCGCGGCGAAGGCGGCCGGCAAGGGCGACCATGTCTTCCTGGTCGACGGTTCCTCCTACATCTTCCGCGCCTATCACGCGCTGCCGCCGCTGAACCGCAAGTCCGACGGCCTCCAGGTCAACGCCGTGCTCGGCTTCTGCAACATGCTGTGGAAGCTGTTGCGCGACATGCCCGAGGACAACCGGCCGACGCATCTGGCGATCATCTTCGACAAGTCGGAAATCACTTTCCGCAACAAGATCTATCCCGAGTACAAGGCGCACCGGCCACCGGCGCCTGACGATCTGATCCCGCAATTCGCGCTGATCCGCGAGGCCGTGCGCGCCTTCGACCTGCCCTGCCTGGAACAGGTCGGGTTCGAGGCGGACGATCTGATCGCGACCTATGTGCGGCAGGCCTGCGAGCGCGGCGCGAGCACGACCATCGTGTCCTCCGATAAGGACCTGATGCAGCTCGTCACCGATTGCGTCACCATGTACGACACCATGAAGGACCGCCGCATCGGCATCCCCGAGGTGATCGAGAAATTCGGCGTGCCTCCGGAGAAGGTGGTGGAGGTGCAGGCGCTCGCCGGCGATTCCACCGACAACGTGCCTGGCGTGCCCGGTATCGGCGTCAAGACCGCGGCACAGCTGATTACCGAATATGGCGACCTCGACCAATTGTTGTTCCGCGCCGGCGAGATCAAACAGCCGAAGCGGCGCGAGGCGCTGCTCGAGAATGCAGAGAAGGCGCGGATCTCGCGGCAGCTCGTGCTGCTCGACGACAAGGTCGAGCTCGAGGTTCCCCTCGATGACCTCGCCGTCCACGAGCCGGATGCACGCAAGCTGATCGCCTTCCTCAAGGCGATGGAATTCACGACGCTGACGCGGCGCGTCGCCGACTATTCGCAGATCGATCCCGCCAACGTCGATGCCGATCCCGGCTATGCCAAGGGCGCCAGCGTATTCTCGCCGCTGCCGCCCTCGGATGTCGTGCCCGCGCCGGGAACCGGCACGCCGGCGCAAGCTGCTCCGCGCGAGCGTAACAAATCGGCGAGCAAGGAGGACAAGGCCGCGAGCCCGAAGGGTGCGCCGATCTCGCTGGCCGCCGCGCGCGAAGAGGTGCTGCGCAAGCTTCCAGTCGAGCGCGGCAAGTATCAGGCGATCAAGACGCCTAATGAGCTCAACGCCTTCATCGCCCGCATCCATGACGTCGGCCATGTCGCGATCGAGACGAGAGCGAACTCCATCAATCCGATGCAGGCCGATCTCTGCGGCATCGCACTGGCGGTAGCGCCAAACGAGGCCTGCTACGTGCCGCTGGCGCACAAGCAATCCGGCGGCGGCGCCGGCCTGTTCGACGCGGGCCTGGCACCCGACCAGGTCAAGCACGACGACGCGATCCAAGCGCTGCGGCCGGTGCTGGAATCGTCAGGCATCCTCAAGATCGGCTTCGACGTCAAGTTCACCGCGGTGATGCTGGCACAGCACGGCATCATTTTGCGCAACATCGACGACGCGCAACTGATCTCCTACGTGCTCGACGCCGGCCGCGGCTCGCATGCGATCGAATCGCTGTCCGAGCGCTGGTTCGGCCATGCCATGCTGAAGGAGAACGAGCTGCTCGGCAGCGGCAAGGGCAGGATCACCTTCGACCAGGTGCCGATCGACAAGGCCGCGCCGCTGTCGGCGGAAGGTGCCGACATTGCCCTGCGCGTCTGGCGCGTGCTGAAGCCGCGCCTCGTTGCCGAGCACATGACCACCATCTACGAGACGCTGGAACGGCCGCTGGTATCCGTGCTGGCACGCATGGAGCGGCGCGGCATCTCGATCGACCGTCAGGTGCTGTCGCGGTTGTCGGGCGAATTCGCCCAGACCGCGGCGCGGGTCGAAGCCGAGATCCAGGAGATCGCAGGCGAGCCGGTCAATGTCGGCAGCCCCAAGCAGATCGGCGACATCCTGTTCGGCAAGATGGGACTGCCAGGGGGCAGCAAGACAAAAACCGGCGCATGGTCGACCACCGCGCAGGTGCTCGATGAGCTCGCCGAGCAGGGCCACGACTTCCCGAAGAAGATTTTGGAGTGGCGCCAGGTCTCGAAGCTGAAATCGACCTATACCGACGCGCTGCCGACTTACGTCAATCCACAGACCCATCGCGTCCACACCACCTACGCGCTGGCCGCGACCACGACCGGCCGGCTGTCGTCGAACGAGCCGAACTTGCAGAACATCCCGGTGCGCACCGAGGACGGCCGCAAGATCCGCCGCGCCTTCGTTGCGACGCCCGGGCACAAGCTGGTCTCCGCCGACTATTCGCAGATCGAGCTGCGGCTGCTGGCGGAGATCGCCGACATTCCCGTGCTGAAGCAGGCGTTCCGCGACGGGCTCGACATTCACGCCATGACCGCGTCCGAAATGTTCGGCGTGCCGATCAAGGGCATGCCCAGCGAAATCCGTCGCCGCGCCAAAGCGATCAATTTCGGCATCATCTACGGCATCTCCGCATTCGGCCTCGCCAACCAGCTCGGCATCGCGCGCGAGGAGGCCTCGGCCTACATCAAGAAATACTTCGAGCGCTTCCCCGGCATCCGCGCCTATATGGACGAGACGCGCGACTTCTGCCGCAACCACGGCTACGTCACCACGCTATTCGGCCGCAAATGCCACTACCCTGACATCAAGGCCTCCAACGCCTCGGTGCGCGCCTTCAACGAGCGCGCCGCGATCAACGCCCGGCTCCAGGGCACTGCCGCCGACATCATCCGCCGCGCCATGACGCGGGTGGAGGATGCGCTGGCCAAGAAGAAGCTGTCGGCGCAGATGCTGCTCCAGGTGCATGACGAATTGATCTTCGAGGTGCCCGACGCCGAGGTCGAGGCGACGCTGCCGGTCGTGCAGCACGTGATGCAGGACGCCCCGTTCCCGGCCGTGCTGCTGTCGGTGCCGCTGCATGTCGATGCGCGTGCCGCGACGAACTGGGACGAGGCGCATTAGTCTCGCCTCTTGCGTCGTCCCGGCGAAGGCCGGGACCCATTACCACGAGATGCGGTTGGGCGAAGATTGCCCGCTACGATCTCGCGCCGCACTTCTCCCTGGGGGTATGGGTCCCGGCCTTCGCCGGGACGACGTTGAGGTGAGACACGAGAACCTAATTGTCCTCCGTGCAATTGCGCGATGGCCCCACCGCGTCTCGCATATTAGAACCATCGCGTCCCCGCACCGGTCGCCCCATGCCCCACACCCCCGCCCTGCTCGGCTTTGCCCTCGTCTGCCTCGGCATCGTGCTCACGCCCGGGCCGAACATGATCTACCTGATCTCGCGCTCGATCACGCAGGGGCCGACGGCGGGCATCGTCTCGCTCGGCGGCGTGGCGCTGGGCTTCGTGTTCTACATGCTGTGCGCGGCGTTCGGCATCACGGCGCTGCTGCTCGCCATTCCCTTCGCCTATGACGCGCTGCGCTTCGCCGGCGCCGGCTATCTGCTATGGCTCGCCTGGCAGGCGGTGAAGCCGGGCGGGCGCTCGCTGTTTCAGGTCAGGAAGCTCGCAATCGACAGCCCGCGCAAATTGTTCGCGATGGGCTTCGTCACCAACCTGCTCAACCCGAAGATCGCGATGCTGTATCTGGCGCTGCTGCCGCAGTTCATCGATCCCACCGCCGGCAGCGTGCTGACACAGTCGGTGGTGTTAGGGGCGATCCAGATCGCGATCAGCGTCAGCGTCAATGCGATGATCGCGCTCGCGGCCGGATCGATCGCGCTGTTCCTGGCGAGCCGGCCGAGCTGGATGCTGGTGCAGCGCTGGCTGATGGGCACGGTGCTGGCCGGGCTCGCGGTGCGGATGGCGGTGGAAGCGAAGAAGGTGTGAGGAGAGCGCCCGGTCAAGCACAGCCAACCCACTCCGCCGACGCATCATCATTCAGCCGCGCCACCGCATCGGCACGGCGCATCAGCACGGCACGCTGGTTGATGTAGCCCTTGTCGGTGATCTCGCCGTCGTCGACCGACGGCGGTTCGGCGAGCAGTAGCGCGCGCGTGGCATGGCCGGAGGAGTTGCCGCTCTGCTGTTTCAGCCGTGCCAGACCCTGCGCGATCGCGGTCCTGACCTTGTCATGTGCCAGCACGTCGTTCACAGTTGCCGTCTCGTCCAGCCCGGCATGGGCGCGGCAGGCAGCGATATTCGGGAACACCAGGAAGCGCACCTCATCGCCGCCATGGCCGGTGACGACGATGTCCTGCGCGAGCGGCGCCAGCGCGGCTATGCCGGCGACGCGCAGCGTGCCGACGCTGACCCAGGTGCCGGAATTGAGCTTGAAATCTTCCGCGACGCGACCATCGAAGAACAGGCCGCGCTCGGGCCGCTTTGCGTCGGCAAACTTCACGGCGTCGCCGATGAGATAGAAGCCTTCTTCGTCGAACGCCTGCTTCGTCAGCTCCGGCGCCTTCCAATAGCCCGGCGTGACGTTGGGACCGCGCACGCGCACCTCCAGCTTGTCAGCGGAAGTGACGAGCTTGAGCTCGGTGCCGGGAATAGGCACGCCGATATTGCCCGAGCGTTGTGCGAGGAAATGGCAATCGGTCGCGAGCGGGGAAGTTTCGGTCGAGCCCCAGGCCGAGACCATCGGCAACGCACGGCCGACGGTCTCGATGGAAAGCTGCTCCAGCGCATCCCACAGATTCTGCGGCAGCGCGGCGCCGGCATAGAACGCGAACTTCACCTCGCCGAAGAAGCGGCGGCGCAGCTCCTCGTCGCCGCGGAGGGCCGCGATCAGCATGTCGAAGCCGCGTGGCACGTTGAAATAGACCGTCGGAATCACGCTTTTCAGATTGGCGAGCGAGGTCGCAAACAGGCCCGGAGCCGGTTTGCCGCCGTCGATATAGAGCGAGCCGCCATTGCGCAGCACGAGGTTGAAATTGTGATTGGCGCCGAAGGTGTGGCTCCAGGGCAGCCAATCGAGGATCACGAGATCGCCGCGGCCCGGTTCGAGGAACGTCCAGGTCTGCGCCTTGGCCTGCTGGCTCGAGGTCAGCATGCGTTGGGTGTTGACGACCGCCTTGGGCGTACCGGTCGAGCCCGAGGTGAACAGGAATTTTGCGATCGTGTCCGGCGTCACCGCGGCGAAGGCTTTTGCGACGTCGGCCGTTTCGGGCGTCGCCGCGATCGTGCGGAACGACAGCGCGTCGACATCGTCGGCATTGCCGCTGATGATCTGCGCCGTGTGCAGCGGCCTGATCGCAGCCAGCGCCGCCGCAAGTGGCTTCATCGCGGAGACATAGATCGCGCCTGGCTCGAGCAGCGCGATCATGCTCTTGAGCTTGTCGAAATCTTTCGACATCAGCGAATAGGCAGGCGAGATCGCCGCCGAGGGCACGCCGACATGCTGAGCGGCGAGCGCGAGCAGCGCATGGTCGATGCTGTTGTCGGAGAGGATGGCGAGCGGGCGCTCGGCACTGAGGCCCTGCGCCAGGATCCAGGACGCTGCCGCCCGCACCTGCCGCAGCGCCTGCGCATAGGTGACGGTGGTCCAGGGCGCTTCAGCGCTGCCGCGCTCGGCGAGAAAGATGGCATCAGGCGTTTGCCGCGCCCATTGCTCAAGCCAGTCGCCGGTGCAGCGCGCGCTTTCGCCAAGCGGCTCGGGCGAGCGCAGCACGATGCTGCCGTCGGCGCGATGCTCGGCAACGGTTCTGGGTGTTGCGAACAGGCTCGCAGCATCACCGCGTGAAGCGGTTGTCATCGGGTTTCCTCCTCGCCCCGGATCCGGGATCGGCCACAGCCTCGTTCCGGGCTGCTTCGGCCACAATGTTGGGCACCACAATTGTTGTCGTCAACAACAATCTTTCTTTCAGCGCCCGCGAGCGCTAGACTCCTCTCCCTCTCCCCGCCTGCGGGGAGAGGGTCGGGGTGAGGGGGAGTCTCCGCGAGGATGGTGGCAGTTGGACTCGCGGAGAGTCCCCCTCACCCCGACCCTCTCCCGCGCTGCGATCCGGCCCCGCCCCCCCCGCGGGGCGAGGCGCAGGGGGCCCAAGCCAACA
>NZ_JAULLN010000054.1:0-21248 GCF_041357655.1 Bradyrhizobium sp. DN3
TTGAACTCGGTGTCCTCGTTGCGGCGGGAGATCTCCAACAGCTGGTTGCGGGTCAGCACCAGCTCGGAGACCATGGTCATCAGGTGCTCCAGCGTGTCCACGTTGACGCGGATCGACTGGTTGGCGATGCGGTCGCCTTCGCCGGCACTTTCGTCGGCCATCGACTTCTTCGGCGCGGGCTTTTGCTTGGCAGCTTCCTTCGCGGCAGGCGCCGGGGCTTCAACCACCGGCGCGGGCTCGGCCTTGGCTTCAGCCTTGGCAACGGGCGCAGCAGGCACCGGCGCTTCGATCGCGGTCTCGCGGAAGGCGCGCTCGAGCTCATCGAGCGAGACTTCGCCGGGACGCAACGGGCGCTCCAGGGTCTGTGCGATCAGCGTGCCCGTGGTCATCTCCTTGGCGGGCGCAGCGGCAGGAGCTTCCGGCGCCAGCGGCGGCGCGTCGGCGACGGGAGCGGCGCCAGCCGGCATCGGCTGCGCCGAGCCTGACATCGCCGCCATGCCCTGCTCGACCATCGCCTCCAGCTTGTCGATGAGATCGCGGTCGTTGCCCTCCGGCTCGGCTTCGGTCGCCTCCAGGCCAGCCAAAATCTCCTTGATGCGGTCGATCGAGGACAGGATCACCGTCACCGCCTGCCCGGTCACCGGCATGCCGTCGCGGAATTTGCCCATCAGCGTCTCGCCGGCATGCGCCAGCGCTTCCAGCCGCGGCAGGCCGAGGAAGCCGCAGGTGCCCTTGATGGTGTGGACCAGGCGGAAGATGTTATCCAGGATCTTGGCGTTGTTCGGCTCCTGCTCGAACTTCACCAGCTGATTGTCGACGGTGTCCAGGCTCTCGCTGGTCTCCGTCAAAAACTCCCGCAACAGATCATCCATGAAAACAGGCCTTCATACAGGAAGGGCGCGCACGAGGCGTGATGCGCCATTTCGGAATGGGGCCAGCTTCACCGCAAAGCGTTTAATATTGGTTGAGTAAGTGCAAAAGAACGGAACCAACAAAGAGATAAGGCGCTCCGGACAAACCGAAGCGCCTCGTAAAGATTGGATTAAGACTTCGAGAGCGAAGGGCGCGTTTACGAAGCGGTAACGGTGATGGCTTCGCCTTCCGGTGCGAGCCTCACGGTGAGTCCGCAGGCTTGCGCCAACAGCCGCGTATAATATGGCTGGATCGCATGCGCATCCGCGGCAGGCCCGCGCTCGCCGCTCAGGAGCTCGGAGATGTTCTGCGGCAGGCGCGCATTGTGTCCGGTCGCGGTGATGCGGAAGCTCATCGTCTCGCCCTCGCCGATCGGATCGATCGTCAGCATGCCGCCGCGCGGGATCGTGTGCTGGGCAACCACCAGCATGTTGAGCAGCAGCTTGACGCGATTCTTCGGTAGCAGGAGCCGCGGCAGATTCCAGGTGATCGAGCACTTGCCATCCTCGATGTGGCCGCGCGCCATGGTCTGGGCATCGCCGAGATCGATCTGCGCGCCCGAGGAGCCGGCAGCGCCGAAGGCAAGACGACAGAACTGGAGCCGGGCCGAGGCGGTCTTGGCGCTCTTGCGGATGAGGTCGAGCGCGAACTCGCGGTCCTCGGGCTTGGGATCGTCGTCGAGCACTTCGAGCCCATTGACGATGGCGCCGACGGGGCTGATGAGATCGTGGCAGACCCGCGAGCACAAGAGCGCAGCGAGTTCGAGCATATCGGGAGCAGTAACGGTCGCGGGCGACGAGGCGTCAGACATATAATGGGGTCCTGGAGGGTTCCTGGAATTGCACGGCGCTGGACGCCGCGAATCACGCATGCTTGACGGATGCTGCGGGTTCTAACATTCGCAAGCCCGCGGCAGCTAGCTTGCGATCACTTCGAGGCGGCCATAAGCCCCCGATCGAATCAATCCGGGCGAATCAGTCGAGAAGGAACGAAATTGCCGATGAATGAGGCATCCAGGTGAAAAGGGTCATCGACGGCGCGGCCGCATCCGGCCTGATGGAGCCGCTCACCGCGCTGGTGGTCAAGGCGGGCGAAGCGATCCTTGCCGTCAACCGCGCGGCGATGCGGGTGGACGGCAAGCAGGACGGCTCGCCGGTGACCGAGGCGGATATTGCCGCCGACCGCATCATCGCGGAGGGCCTCGCGCAGCTTGCGGCCGACGTGCCGACGCTGTCGGAAGAGCGGAGCCAGCTCGCCTCGCCGCCGTTTCGCGAGAGCTTCTTCCTGATCGATCCGCTCGACGGCACCAAGGAATTCGTCGCCGGCCGCGACGAGTTCACCGTCAACCTCGCCCTGGTGACTGAAGGCGTGCCGCTGCTCGGCATCGTGTCTGCGCCCGCGCTTGGGCTGCTCTGGCGCGGCATTGTCGGCCGCGGCGCCGAGCGCGTGAGGTTTGACGGCGCAACCATCGGCGCTGCCGAGCCGATCCATACCCGCAAGCTTCCAGCGCCGGGCGAGCCCTGGATCGCGGCAGTGAGCCGCTCGCACGGCGATCCCAAGAGCGAGGCGTTCATCGATGGCAGGCCCAATGCGGTCAGGCGGACGGTCGGCTCGGCCGTGAAATTCGGCCGGATCGCGGAAGGCAGCGCCGACATCTATCCCCGCTTCGGACCGACCTCTGAATGGGACGTCGGGGCCGGTTCTGCGGTCGTGACCGCGGCCGGCGGCAGGGTGACCGACGGCCAGGGTGGCGAGCTCCGCTTCGGCCAGCGCAGCGGCAATGGTTTCATCATCCCGGAGTTCGTCGCCTGGGGCGACCCGCAGGCGGTCGACCGCTACTGACCGAGCTGGTCCTGGAGCGCCGGCCAGCGCTTGCCGACCTCATAGAGGAAACGCTCCGGGTCGGCAGCGAAGGCGTCGCGATTGGCTTCCCGGCTGAACAGATAGAGCCGCTGCGCCACGAGCGCGAAGAAGCGAGGATTGCCGGCGATGACGACACCGCGGGCGATATCGGCCGGATCATAGCCGCCGAACTGCGGCCCGTAGATCTCGGGATGGGACAGGAAGGCGGCCCGGTTGCCCTCGTTGCGGAAGCGCCAGACCGCGCCCCAGAGGTTCGCCTCGAACTGCGCCTTCCCTCGCACGGCCGCGCCATCGACGAAATAGGCGACGGGATCGAAGCCCTCGATGGCGACGCCACTGAA
Organism: Bradyrhizobium sp. DN3; assembly: GCF_041357655.1. Lineage (NCBI taxonomy): Bacteria > Pseudomonadati > Pseudomonadota > Alphaproteobacteria > Hyphomicrobiales > Nitrobacteraceae > Bradyrhizobium > Bradyrhizobium sp. DN3. The sequence continues at coordinate 3,117 of NZ_JAULLN010000054.1, forward strand.
CCGGTTGACGACGATCCGCTCGGTGGTGGCCGCCCTTGCCGGCAACCCTGCGCAGATGATCCAAATGCCCGCCAGCAGGCAGACGAGGCAAACGCGGCGGCCGATCAAGGCAATTCCGGGGCGCAAAGGGCTATCTTCCTGCCGTTGTGCCGTCATAGTTGCTGCGGATAACATCCGAGTCGAGGGGACATCCGGCGCAACCTAGAACCTGCCTGTTGGCGTCAGGTTAAGGAAGCGATCGGTTTCGATACCAGGGGTTCTTTTATGACTTTCGCATCACGCCTTGCTGCGCTCGCGCTCGCCGCGATGGTCGGCTGGATCGTGCCGGCCTCCGCCCAGCAGGCGCCGCCGCCCAACCTGCCGCCGCCACAGCGCTCCCCGACGCCCAACACCTATGGGCCGGACGAGCTGGTGACCGCCGGTCATCGCTTCTTCGGCAACGTCTCGCGCGGACTCGCCTCGATCATCGAGAAGGCGGTCAGCCAATGGGGTCTGCCCAACGGCTATATCCTGGGTGAGGAAGGTTCCGGCGCCTTCGTCGCCGGCCTGCGCTACGGTGAAGGCACGCTCTACACCAAGAACGCCGGCGACCTGCGCGTCTATTGGCAGGGCCCCTCGCTCGGCTTCGACTGGGGCGGCGACGGCGCCCGCACCATGACGCTGGTCTATAACCTGCCCGCCACCAACGCGATCTACCAGCGCTTCGCCGGCCTCGACGGCTCGGCCTATATCATCGGCGGCTTCGGCATGACGGCGCTCACCGCCAACAACATCGTGCTGGTGCCGATTCGCTCCGGCCTCGGCCTGCGGCTGGGCGCCAATATCGGCTATCTCAAATACACGCCGCGTGCGACCTGGAACCCGTTCTAGGTCTCCTCTCCCAGCTGGGTACGGATCAAGGTTAACGACAGAGCGGGGCTGGCTTTTTGCCGGCCCGCCATGGCATTGTCGTTGGTAAATTTTTCCTTAGCTCTGGGAGTTTTGGCCCATGGTCGAACCGATCATGTACCTGGCGATCGGTTTCCTGCTCTCGATGCTGTGCGGGCTTGCCCTCGTGCCGCTGGTGCATAACCGCGCGGTGCGCCTGACCACGCGCCGGCTCGAGGCGGCCACCCCGCTGTCGATGGCCGAGATCCAGGCCGACAAGGACCAGCTCCGCGCCGAATTCGCCATGTCGGCGCGGCGGCTGGAGATGAGCGTCGAGCAGCTCAAGAACAAGACCACGAGCCAGCTCGCCGAGCTCGGCAAGAAGAGCGATGCCATCAATCGCATGAAGATCGAGCTCGGCGAGAAGAACGCCACGATCTTCGCACTCGAGGCGCGCGAGAAAGCGGTGAAGGAGCAGCTCCGCGCCACCGAGGAGGAGTTCAACGCCAAGACCGAGGCGCTGCACGCCGCCGAGCTGGCGCTGAGCGACAAGCAGGCCGAGCTCGCCAAGATCAACTCCGAACTGTCCGACCGTTCGATCATGGCGGAGAGCCGCCAGGTCGAGCTCGTCGTCGTCCGCGCGCAGATCGAGGAATTGAAGAACCGCGTCGGCGATGCCGAGAAGGAGTTTGCCGCGACGCAGGCGCGCCTTGCGCACGAGCGCACCGAATCCGAGACCGCCTCGCGCGAACTCGGCGAGGCGCGCGGCCGCGTCGAGAATTTGAGCCAGCGCGTCACCGAGCTGGATCGCCAGCTCATCGTGCAGGTCAAGGAGGCCGAGATGCTGTCGGGCCGCGTCGCCGACCTCGAGGGACGCCTCGCCACGCAGGGCAAGCTGCTCGCCGAGCGCGACTACGAGAACAACCAGCTCCGCCAGGCCAACGAAACTGCCGAACGCACCGTCAAGGAGCTTCGCGTCGAGATCGCCGCCTTGAGCGGCGGCAAGTCGTCGGCCGCGTTCGAAGCGCTGCGCGCGGAAAAGGCAGCGCTGGAGGAGCAACTCCGTACCGCGCGCGACGAGCGCGCAAAGCTCCAGCGCGACATCAACGCGATCCAGCAGCAGGCGGAGAGCTCCTGGGCGACCGAGCGGATGGAGAACGCGCTGCTGCGCGAGCGCATCAACGACATCGCCGCCGAGGTCGCCAAGCTCGCGATGCAGCTCGAAGGCCCGAACTCGCCGATCGAGGCGCTGCTCGCGGCCGAGGCGGGCCAGCCGCCGAAGCCGGCGCCGCGCCCGGCCAACGATGCCGCGAGCAACGGCGCGGCCGGTAGCACCCTGCCCGAGGGCGGCGGAACGCTCGCCGAGCGCATCCGCGCGCTCCAGGCCCACGCCTCCCGCGCCCGCCAGCAGGGCGCGTAATTGGGCCAAAACCCGGCTTCCTACCGAATTGCGTGGCTTGCGGCAGGTTTTCCGGCCGCAACCCGCCTGGAAACTTGACACCTTCGGCCCGCACTTCTAAATCGCGGGCTCCGATCTGCCGGCCGGCCGAAAGTCCGGCCGCCTGCATGGATGGTCCCGGGCGCATAGCTCAGCGGGAGAGCGTTCCCTTCACACGGGAGAGGTCCAAGGTTCGATCCCTTGTGCGCCCACCATTAGCCCCGAAAATTCAGTAACTTACTGCCTCGCTTCCCTCGCGGTGTGCCCGGAAGAAACTGGGGCACAATGGGGGCACACCGCTTGTCTCACCTTTAAGGGCGCGAGCAATCGCTCGCCTTATTGGCCAACAAGATTGTCGATGTGGTTGGCGGCGCACATTCGCGGCCCGTTGATCGGCTTGGCGAAGCGGCGACTAATGCATTGCTCACTAAGGCGCTGAACCCGGGCCGAGCATTCTCGCAGCGAGTTCCTGGAATTGCGTTACGACATCTGGACCGACCTCGGCGACGTTCGCGACAGCGAGGATCCTGTCCGGCCTCGAGCAGCAAAGTAAGAGGACGCCGAGGCCGCCCGGCTGGAGGCCTAGCTCGATGAGGCGGGACTTCGCCGCGAGGCATGAATCGGCCAGACCAGCTGCGACCACTCGTCTCAAGTCCTGCACAACAGCGAGCGCCACTCCTGGAGAACATTTGCCCCGTGATACTTCCCGTCCATCGATCGGAATGGCACTATTTATCGCATCGAGCAGTTCGTGAATGATGGCAAGGTCGAGCGTGAGAACGACCTCTTCGCCTGCCTCGGTCTAATCGTTAGCACCGCACCCACAGCCCGGACGGCTACTTTCATTTTCCAGGCGTGGTAGATGTTTTCAATTTTCCGACCATGTAGTTCTTCTCGTGCGCGGAAGATCTCAGCGCGTCTAGCCAGAACCTCACTCGAGTTTATGTTCCCGAAATGCGGCTCTCTTGAAAGTTTGCCCAACGCCTCGCGAAGGTTGGCAGCAGTCTCTCGGCCCAACAGAATGCCTACCGTCTCGGTGTGATTGAGATCGATGCCGATGACTAGAATTGGCGTCGACGAGACGATTTCCACCCCGACGACGAATGAGTTCACGAATCCTTCCGTCAAGATATTTTTCCTCCGAGACGCTGCTTGCATGCTCACGAACGAAGACTGCTGAGCGCTGGCCCATTTCAATACCTCATCTAAAAATCGCCAGCCTCAGCCACTGGAGCGATGGCATGCAGCAGCGAAGGCAAGCGAATCTAAGCCGAGTGAGCGATGGTGTCGTCGGCCGCAATGCTCTCCGCAAACGCCACGCGCCGCCTTCGATGGTGACGCATCCTAGCTTTTCAAGCTCGACGAGGCGAGCGGACAGCTTTACATCGCTTATCACGGCGTCAACGTCCTTTGACTCTGCTACAACATTGCGCCACTCGCTGAGCAGTTCCTAGCAGGTTTCGCGGTTTCCGAGTCGCTTGAGGGCCCACAGAATGGTGGCGTCGGTGGGATCAAGTGTCACGGCGACGGAGTTGCGAAATACCTTGATGAAGAACAATCCAGCGTTAGTGGCCGCCAACCAAAAACTTGATCGCATCCTGGGCCGCGAACGCAACACCCGCGACGGTCGTAAGCGCTTGAATGATGGAACGACCCTCACCTTTTTCGCATTCCTCACGACGTCCCGGAGCGAGGTCGAGCTTGCTTTGCCATCAGCCTTGCAGGTGATAACGGGCAGCCTCGTCCTTCACACCCAAGAACATCAGAATGTAGCTCTTGCAGTTGTCGTAGTCGGAGCGGGGCGCCTCGATCCTGGTGGGAGCCGGGATGAGCAAAAACGCGCAACGCCCGGCCGACGACTCGCCCGAGCCTCCCTTGTGGGGGGACTTGCTGAAGAAGATGGTCGCGCGGCTCTATTCGCACGATCCCGACGCTGCGCCAAAGGACCCACTTCGTATTGCCGAACAGTACCGCACCTACTTTGGTCAGGCTGGATTGGACGAATTCATTCGGTCCAACTTCCCGACAAGTCCTGGCTGCCGGGCACGCTGCATATGGATTTGTTGAAGCTGCCAACCTCGGCGTCGCACCACATCTAATCGAAGTCTCGCTGCATCAGGTGCTCGACGACGCAAGGTATTGGGTCGAGAACAACACTTACCCACCAGACGAACTTGCCGTTCGCTTCCATCACCGCCTCGTATCCGTACACCCGTTTCCAAACGGCAACGGCCGATGGTCACGATTGGCTGCTGATGTGTTGATCGTGCAGCTTGGCAGCCAACGCTTCACATGGGGCGCCGCCGACTTGCAGACAGCCGGCACCGCCCGCACAGCCTACATCGCGGCGCTCCAGGCGGCCGACAATCATGATCTTGGGCCGCTCATCGCTTTCGCACGATCATGAGCTGGTCAAATCATCACTCCGGCAAAGCCTCGACAAAGTCCCGCATCGCAACGAAGAGCTCATAGCCGGATTACTGCACCAGTTTGGCACCAGAAACGACCCGGCCGAGGCGCAACGAACGCGATCAGATTCAAACAAAAAGTCCGCATATTCAACGAAGCCAGACGCTATCCCGTCGCTCATAACGGCCTGGTTCGAGGCCTGCCGCACATATCGGGAAATCGCCCGCGCTTGATTTTGACTAGCCTCCTTCATCCTGCAGCTTTGAAGGCGCCATTACTCGTACACTGGGCCTCCCCCGAGACCAGGAGAGCAGATCAAATGCCGGTGACCTGCCACCGAACTTTCATCCGGCCGCGGTTAGAGCCTCGGGGTTTTGTACGCCAAGTGGCGCGGTTGGAGCAACGGACGATCGGCGGAGCTGGTCGGGGTTGCGTAGCCGATCGTCCGTTGCGGTGAGGTGGGCGGCATAAGCCGCGGGGGTCATGTATTTCAGCGACGAGTGAGGCCGCTGAAGATTGTAGTTGCGGAAGCGCCGACCGTTGGCGAATTGGTCGTGGACGAAATCCAGCGACCAGCGCGCGTTGGGCATCGCCTCGACTAGGATCGGGGCACGGGTCCCCACGGCCTTGCGGCGAGCCCGCCGCTTGCGGACGGTGAGCCCTTCTTCCCGATAAAGCCGGTAGATCCGGTTGATCCCCGATGGCTCACCCTCCCGCCGCAGCAGCACGAACAGCCGGCGGTAGCCGAAACGCCGCCGCTCGTTGGCAAGGTCACGCAGCCGGCCACGGAGAGTCGCATCCGGAGGACGGCTGGAGCGATAGCGGATCATCTTCCGATCCGCTCCGACAATCGAACAGGCCCGCCGCTCCGACAGGCTCATGACGGCCTGCAGATGCGCGACCGCAGCGCGCTTGGCGGCGGGCCCTACCATTTTTTTGAAAGAAGCTCGCGAAGGGCGGCGGCGTCGAGCATCTGCTCGGCTAGAAGCTTCTTCAGCTTCGCGTTCTCGTCCTCCAGCGCCCTCAGCCGCTTCGCCTCTGAAACGTCCATGCCGCCGAATTTGGCCTTCCAATTGTAGATCGTTGCTTCCGAGACCCCGTGCTTGCGAGCCAGGTCGGCCGTCTTGCCCCAACCTCATGCTCCTTCAACACTGCGATAATCTGCTCTTCCGTGAACCTTGCTCGCTTCATCTGTCCGTCCTTCTTCGGGCCGGACTCTAACTCCATCTGGAGGAAATACGCAGTGGCAGGTCACCGTGAACCGATGTCAGCAGCACGGCGCCGGTTCTGACGGTTGTTCGGCATGGACGAGGACGACTTGCGCGAGGTCATATTCGGAAGCGACGGGAAACAGGTCGGGAGCGGTGCGCGCCAGTTAGCGGCGGGCAAGGACGGTCCCGACTTCCTGCCGAAGACCGCGACTCTGAATGGAAACAGGCATTAAGCGCGGACAACTGAGGCCGGTGGGCTGCTCCATCCCTCGGGTTCGATTCTGATCCTGCGCGCTTGCAAGTGGTTATGCACGGCGTCGATGAAGTGCACGTTCACATCTTCGTCGAGATCACGTCTGACGCATATTTGGATTCCCGCCCCGGCCGACTCCTCTGCGGCTCGGCGCAGCATCCTTTCAGCGTCGACCGCGAGGATCAAAGCTGCTGCGGCTGCGAGGTCAGGAAGCGTTGAATAGTCAACCCGCTTGCGGCTCCGATAAAATTCCAAATGTTCGAACCAAGCGTGCAGGATCCATTTATCGGAGCCCTGTTCAACTTTGCGCCGGAGTGCGACGCTGGTGCCCTTGAAGGGCGTGGCATTGACCAGCGCGATCGCTTCCCGACCATCGAATCCTCCGGCTTTCAGACGTTTGGGCACCCACGGATAGCTAGCAAGATCGCGATTGTCCCCGACAATGCGTAATCCCTCGGGGTACTGAGGGAACAACTTGTGTGCATCGTCTGTCCAACCGCGAAAGATGTCGTACGGAGAAACACCGCCCCATTTGGAGAACCCCGCCACCCACCGACCATCCATCGGGCGCAGACCGTTTGGAGTAAAATCCGGCATTTCAGCAGGCGGGGCCAAGTCATTTTGTCGCCCATTGGACTGGGGATGACGAGATAATATCGGATCGTTGACCCGTCCGCCTCTCGCTCGGTCATAGATGAGGCGGCAGGGAGCCCCTAGGTCGACAAGATCGCTGACATCGGATTGGACGCCGGCGAGGAGTGGATGCCGCCGTGGTCCATAAAGAGCGCGTTCCGTTATCCATGTTTCTGCCGACCAGACCAAGCCGCGGCTGGTCGGAACGTCGTCGCGGCGCGACAGAAGCTCCTTGAGATGCCGCTTCATCAAAGCATAATCCGCGAGATATTCTGGGCGCCGACTCGTTTCTAGCGCGAGATCGATGTCTCCTACTGTCTCCTCACCTCGCATCAAGCTGCCAAAAACCCAGACCCGTTCAACGTATCGTACCGCATCTGGGTCTTGGTTGAGCATTTCGACATGGCGCAGGAAATCGTCCAGTACCATCTGCGCCTGAGCCAAAGCAGTCCGGCGCACGACCCTTCCGCGCGCAACAGTCTCACCTTTTTCCGAGACCGTAAATCCATCTTTGAGTTCGATCAGCCCGCGATCGAGGCACTCTTCAAACACGATAGCGCCGTCACGGCGGAGCGGAAAAACCGACTTGAGGTCAATCAGATTTCCGGGTGACCCCGTTCTCATGAATCCACGGAGCGCGTTCTTGAAAACGGCGGGCTTGTAACCCGCAATCAGTATATCTCGTCCAAAACTGACGCCCATCGTGCGCTCGGAGAACGGAAACTGCAGAAACTATCGACCATCATCTCCACGGAGCGGTACGACGTTGTTTGACGATAACGGCGCCGCTGGCGGCGCCAACGAAGCAGGCCGCAACTCTTCCGGAAGAATCTCTGGATTGTAACGCTCAATGAGCTGCCGGATTCGACGCACGTCCCCAGCATCGACCTTGAACCCGACATTGCGCAAATGCTTGGCTGCGTTTCGGTTAACATGCTCGCCAGATGGGGCAGGTCCAGTAGGTTTCCTTGAAGATGCGCGAAGGACCGCCGCGACGAGTACTTCGAGTGAAAAACCGTGGCTGACGGCAATGTTTGCGAGCTCCGCGCGATCGCGCTTATCCTGCGCAGCCGCCGCATCCCTTTCGCGGCGGGCACGCAGTTCGGCGGCATCCTCAAGGCTCCAAGCTGTCACTCGGCGGATCGAAGACCGATATCGGGAAGCATCAGCCTCATCGACTTCCTCTTGAGTCACAAAATCAAACGCATCAACGACATCAACCTCGAAGCTATATTCAAGCTGACTGTGAGTTCATTGGAAGGGCGGTTATCAAAGGTCGGATCTTCATCGCCGACGAACCAGTGGAAGTCGGGCGGCTCACGCCACTTTCGGTGCGTAATCAGATTGGAATAATGGTGATCCGCTCGATGCCAGTCAAAATCTGTCAGTTTCCAGCCACCTGGATGCCAGCGCACGGACAGATTGTTCATCTTGGTGATATGCGCAGACACCTCGATACGTGGCCTGGCTAAACGGTCCTTTTCCAAGCGCGATCGAACTTGAGCAAAATCGAGCGTCTGCCAGTTAAAGAGTTTTGCAAAGGCTTCTCCAGGACGATCGCTCAGCCAACCGATCAGATCGGATAGAACCGTCTTCGTATTTGGCGGCCGGTCATGTCGCTCGATATCGCGGACTTGAAGGCCAAGACGACCAAGTTCTCTCAGAATATGAGAAACATATTCGCCAACAGGCTCGATCATGGCGCCGCTGTACCAGTTGACAGGACGGAACAGCTTTAATTTGGGGGGCATCGGTGGGTGAACGATGCGTCGCGAACCCTTGCGACCCGCTTCTTTGGCCATCTCGTTCTCCGATTTCACTTCTGTGAAAATATTGATTTGGGCCTTTAAAGCCAATTCGATGATCTGCCTCCTACGAGGAGGAATGTGGCACTACTTTAAAAACGGAGCGGAGAAGAAGGAAGGCTTGGCGACGCATTCGAAGGCCATCGTCGACTTATAACTTGAACTAGAACCACGGGATTTTAAGCGATGTCAAGTTTCGCGCAGTCTGCCGGACGAAAAGCGAGGCGGCGGGTTTAAGGAGCCCCTAAGCTCGGCGTTCGCTACCATCGCGTACGAAGTCGTGGCGATCGCGGTTTGGCGCCGGAAATCGTGGGCGGGAGAGCGAGTCGAATCCCCGAGCTGAACTATCCGCTTCTAGTTCTGCAGCAAGCAGTTTCCTGTGGCGACGGGCAGAACAGATTGTCCGTTTTGCTCGCTCTAGTATCCTATTCTGCGACGAGCACGTGCACGGCCTGTACCATCGCATCTGCGCGCTGTATCGAATGGGGGTGAAGATACAGAAGTAAGGAAAAGTCGCACAGCAAACTGGCCGCGCAACATCAACCACAGAAAACGTCGCACGAGACCCGATTTGTTCTCAACCGACATCCGGCGAAGTTATTGGAAACCAAGGGTTTTTGCTTGGTGGGCGCACCAGGGCTCGAACCTGGGACCCGCTGATTAAGAGTCAGCCACAGGTGATGGACAATCAAAGACTTGCCGGTCGCACCTTTGGGCTTATCCGATGAAAAAGGGGAATTCGTCGCACGAGCGCTCCTCACCCCGCCTTGATTCTAGTTTCGTTGCGCAATCCTGGCGCAGGCTTTCCAAGCCCATGTTGACCTGCCGCTGCCATAATGCATGTGCTTATTTTGCAGTATCTGCACGGTGTCGTTTCCATGTCCGACCGATGAACTTCGGGGAATATTGGTCGCCCGGGGCCTTCGACCGTCATCTTGATCGACTTCCTACTGCAAGACGGCGGACGACCGGCCACGATCAGGGCGGTCATCACGCGTGCACAAGATAATGGTCGCAGGATCTCGCGGGCGACCGTCCACAACGGATTGCGCGACTTCGAGCAGTCCCGCTTGACGGAAAGCTGCTCGGTTCAGGTTTTCGCGAGACTCACTTTGCGCTCAACCTGCCGATGACTGGCAATCGGTAAGGTTGAGCCTGGGGCGCAGGCAGATGCCCGCCATGATGGGCTCGCGTGTCGAAGCTGAGAGTTCCAAGCCACGCGGACCTCAGCGGCTCGTCAACTGGCCTTCTTCACTCCAGACGTCTTGATGAAATCCGAGAATGCCTTGAGCGTCGCTTCGGAAACATGATGCTCGATGCCTTCGGCGTCCGCTTCCGCAGTTTCCCGAGGTATGCCTAGCGCGAGCAGCATCTCCAGCACCACGCGGTGGCGCGCGCGCGCGCGCCTGGCGAGCGCTTCACCCTTCTCGGTCAGGAAGATACCGCGATAAGGTCGGGCAATCGCCAAGCCCTCCCGCTTGAGCCGCGTGATCGTGTTGATTGCCGTCGGATGAGACACGCCGAGCCGGCGCGCGATATCAGTGGCGCGAGCTTCGCCGGACGATTCGAGCAGGTCGGCAATCAGCTCGACGTAGTCCTCGAGGATTGCAGTCGAGCGCGCCGACCGGGCCTTGCCAAAACGCCTTGCCTGCGCCTGCTCGGTGGGGAGGGCGTGAAGCGATGTCACAACGTCCACAGTCTTCCGGCGCATCTGAAAACCCAGAATCTCACCATCTGACCATGGGCTCTCCATGGCGACATTGCAAGCACACGCGGCACCCCTCCTGTCACCCACTTGCAACAGCTTCGCAATAGCAACAGTCATCCCTTGACTCTGTAGCTTTGACCTCGCAATTGTAGCCTAAGCTACATTTTGATGTATAAACTAAGTGCATCCGTCTCCCCGGTTGCGCATCGGGGGTTGAAGATGGACATGCGCGTAACCCGTTCGGCTTTTCTGGGCACGACATCGATCGTGATGATTGGCCTCGGTGGCTTTGCATATGCCCAGCCAGCCGCTCCCGGGGGGCCTGCGGCTTCGCCAACCGAGCAGGCCGCGCCGAGCCAGCCGCCTCCTGCCACAACGGCCACTCCGGCGACCTCGGCCCCATCCGACGCTGCCGCGCCTCCCGCCTCGCAGCCATCGAACACAACAGCGTCACCTGCATCATCCGTTGCGCCGGCCGAGGTCGACATTCCCGTCGTCACGGTCGAAGGCCGCCAGTCAAAGCCGGCCCGCCGCGCCAACCGCGGAGCCCCAAGCCGGCCGGCGCCCGGCAACGCAACAACCGCGCCCACGCCCGCTTCGACGACGGCCTCCAGCCAGGCCCCCTTTGCGCCTTCGGTCCAGACCGGCAGCCAGATCCAGTCGAGCACCAGCGCAAGCTTCGGAAACCTGTTCTTCACCGCCCCAGGGGCGACGTCGGCGGGTCTGTCGACCCAATCTGCACGCCCCGTTCTGCGCGGACTGTCGGACGCCAAGGTGCGCATCCAGGAAAACGGCATCGGCAGCGTCGACGTGTCGGACATCGCGCAGGATCACGGCGTCCCCATCGATCCGCTGGCGCTCCAGAAGACCGAGGTGTTCCGCGGACCGGGCGCGCTGCGGTTCGGATCGCAGGCGGTCGGCGGCATCGTCGATGTGACTAACAACCGGATTCCCACGGCCGTTCCGATCGGCGGCGTGGCCACGGAGCTGCGGTCTGCCGTCACCTCGGTCGACAGCGGCTGGGAGAACGGGCTGTTGCTCGACGCCGGAAGCGGCAACGCCGCGCTGCATGCCGACGTCTACGGTCGCGGCGCCCAGGACTATCGCATCCCCAGCTATCCCTACCTCGTGCCCCCCACTCCCGCGCCGGCGTTCAATGGGCGACAGCCGAATTCGGCCACGCAGAGCGCGGGCGCCTCGATCGGCGGCTCCTATCTGTTCGATGGGGGCTATGCCGGCCTGTCGATCTCGCGCTTCACCAGCGACTACCACGTCCCGGGCATCGCCTCGTCGGAAAGCCAGCAGCACAACCAGCTCGAGCAGACCAAGATTGCCAGCAAGGGCGAATACCGGCCCGATGCCGCAGCCATCGCTGCGGTCCGCTACTGGCTCGGATATTCCGACTATCGGCACGACGAAGTCGACGTCAACAGCACGAACCTCGGCGGTTTCCAGACCATCGGCGCGACGTTCAAGAACCGCCAGACCGAGGGCAAGCTCGAGTTCGAAACTGTGCCGGTCTCGACGCCGCTCGGAATGCTGAGGAGCATCGTCGGCACGCAGGGCGCGTATCAGCAGTTAGACACCCTCGGCCAGGCTATCCTGCTTCCCGCGCAGACGACGACTGCCGCCGCCTATTTCTTCGAGGAGCTCAGGCACACCGACACGCTGCGAACGCAGCTTGCCGGGCGCATCGAATCCGTCAACGTCTCGGGCACGTCGTTCGATTTTCCGTCGACCTACCTGCCACCGCCGGACGCGGCGTCGAGTTCGCCGTCCAAATCGAGCTTCCTGCCGACCAGCGTCAGTTTCGGCGTGATCAAGGATCTCCCGGCAAACCTCGAGGCGAGCCTCACGCTCCAACGCGTCCAGCGCGCTCCGCGTGCGCTCGAACTGTTCGCTTCCGGTCCGGACGATTCCGAAAAGACCTTCAAGATCGGCAATCCGGACCTGACGCTGGAGACGGCCAACACCGCGGAGATCGGCCTGAAACGGGCGCGCGGCGACTTCAGATTCAATGCGAACGTCTATTATACGTTCTACGACAAGTTCATCTACGGCCGCGCCACCGGAAATTTGTGCGGTGCGACCTTCGCGACTTGCGCCGCTGGCGGCGATGGGGACTATATCCAGGTCGCCTACTCGCAGCGCGACGCGATTTTCCGCGGCGGTGAATTGTCGTGGCAGTGGGACGTGTTGCCGCTTTCGGATGGCATATTCGGCGTGGAAGGCCAGTTCGATACCGTGCGCGCCACCTTCGCAGACGGCACCAACGTGCCGCGCATCCCGCCGATGCGGGCCGGAGGCGGCGTCTACTGGCGCAACGACAACTGGTACACGCGACTGAACTATCTGCACGCGTTCACGCAGAACGATTTCGCCGAATTCGACATGCCGACCAACGGCTACGACCTGCTCAAGCTTCAGATCGAGCACCGGCAGAGATGGCAGACGTCGCCCTGGGGACCGGTGGAGGTCGTGACCGGCCTGATCGGCGACAATCTCCTGAACGCCGATATCCGCAACTCCGTGCAATTCCACAAGGACGAGATTCTTCAGCCCGGGCGGACGTTCAAACTGTTCCTCAACGTCAAATACGGCGCCGAAACGCCTGCAAATGCACCGATCGGCGCCGTGCGGACACAGCAAGCGGACCCGATCTACCGCAAGGCGACCACAGCGCCGGCCTGGGACTGGAGCGGGTTCTACGCCGGTGGCAATCTCGGCTATGTCTGGGGAACCGCCACCACATATGCCGGCTTCATCGACAATGCATCGCAGACGCCGCTGTTCGGCAGCACGCGGACGGCTCGGCTCGACAATGCCGGCATCGGCGTTCAGGCCGGATACGACTGGACGGCGGAGCCCGTGATCGCCGGGATCGAGGGCGATTTCACTTACGCGAACCAGCACGGCCGCTCGGCGAGCAACTGTCCCGGTGCGGTCTGCAACGCAGCGCTGCTGCCGCTCAATGCGCCGATGTCGGCTGACCTCGGCTATCGGCTCGACTGGCTGGCATCCATTCGCGGACGCATCGGCATCGCGGTCACGCCAAACGCCGTCGCTTACGTCACCGCTGGCGTTCCGTTTGGCGTCGTCACGGCATCGGGTTCAGTGGCAGGCTTCACGGCCGCGGGCGCTCCAGTCACGACGCCCTACAATGTGAACACGTTCCGCTTTGGCTGGGCCGCCGGTGCCGGCATCGAGACCCTGCTAGCCGGCAACTGGTCCGGACGGATCGAATACCTGCACGCGGACCTGGGATCGTTCCGCGCGGCGCCGAACCTGCCGGCCGGCATGGCGACCTCGTTCGATTCCGATGCGCGGGTGAAAACCGACACGCTGCGCGTCGGGGTCAATTACAGGTTCGGCGCGGCCGATCGCGCTGCCGTGGCGAACTGACGCGACCGGCCGCGTCAGGGCAGATCTATTTGACGGTGAAACGGATCGGCAGCCTCACGGCCACCGATTGGCCCTCGAATGAATCGGGCGGAGCTGGAAACGGCTGCGCCCGCTGCAGCAATGCGATGGCTTCACCGTCGAGGGCGCTGGAGCCGGAGCTTTGCGTAACCTCAGCATTGCTCACCTGTCCCTTGCGATCCAGCATGAACCGGACCTGCGTGATCCCCTGCTCGCGCCGCGACCGCGCGGCTTCGGGATAGCGCTTGTTGCGCTCGACCAGCGCGAGGATCTGCGAGCGCCAGGTCGCGATTGCCTGCTCGTTCTTCATTTCCGGCCTGCCCTGGGTCGGCGCGGCAGCCACCGGAGCCACGCGCTCCGAAACCACGGCCGGCACCGAAGTGCTCGCCGCGGCCTGCTGGTCGGGGACGGCTTCGGGCTGCGCCTTGGTCGCAATATCGACGACGGCCTCGGGATTGACTGCCTGCGGCAGTTCCGGCGACTCATCGGGTGGCGACACATCCGGCTTCGGCTCCGGCCGGGACTCTGCCATCGTCTGTTCCGGACCGGGCGGGAGATCGGACGGTGTAACCGGCGGCGCTGCCGCATCAGGCGCAAGGTCGACCACGACCGCGCCGGATGGTTCGGCCGGCTGGACGTCATCCGGCTCGCGCCAACCCAGGAGCGATGCCGTCAGCGCGCCGTACAGCATCACCACGGCAAGACCGCTGAACGTCCAGCGTCTCAGATCGGAGACGTCTTCCGCCGCAAGACTGATCATGGTGCAGTCGACTGCTCCAGGCCGACCAGGGCGACCTTGAGGTAGCCGGCCGTCCGCAATCCGTTCATCACCTGCATCACCTCACCATAGGGCACCGCCTTGTCGGCGCGCAGGAAGATGCGGCCGTCCTTCTGTCCATGGGTCGCCGCATCGAGCGCCGCGGCCAGCGCTGCGCGGCTCACCGCCTCGTCCCCGACCGACAGCGAGAGATCCGGCTTCACGGTGAGATACACCGGCTTGTCCGGACGCGGATGCGGCTGCGCGTTCGAAGCCGGCAGATCGACCGCGACATCGACGGTCGCCAGTGGCGCTGCCACCATGAAGATGATGAGAAGCACGAGGATGACGTCGATGAACGGCGTCACGTTGATGTCGTTGACCTCGGCAAGTTCGGTGCCGGACTGGCTGAGATTGACCGCCACCGGATCACTCCGCGGCCGTGAGGTGCGCTCGTCGCACGACGATCGCACCACTGTCGAGATCACGGCCTGCGAGCCGCGTGATCTCAGCGACCCCGTCGCCGAGCAGAGCCCGGTAGGCGCTGATCTGGCGGACGAAAAGGTTGTAGATCACCACCGCCGGAATTGCCGCGACGAGACCGAACGCGGTCGCCAGTAACGCCTCGGCAATGCCGGGAGCGACCACCGCGAGATTGGTGGTCTGCGATTTCGAAATGCCGATGAAGCTATTCATGATGCCCCAGACTGTACCGAACAGGCCAACGAAGGGCCCGGTCGCACCGATGGTCGCCAGTACGCCAGTGCCGAAAGCGATGCGCCGTCCGGCAGCGGCCTCGATCTGCTGGAGGCGCGACAGGATGCGGGCCTTGATCCCGTCCCTGTCCATGCGATCGTTGCTGAGCTTCAGCTCTGCAGCCGCGCCGTCGAGCAGCCTCGCCACCGGCCCGGCAGGCACCGTCCGCACCGCGTCTTCGACGCTTCCGGCCCCCGCGAGCTCGCGCAGCGAGCGCCGCACGATACGGCGCGCATTGAACAGCTCGATGGTCTTGGACAGCCACACCGTGCAGGTCACGACAGTGGCCAAGGCAAGCCCGGTCATCACGGCCTTCACGACGATATCGGCCTGCAGGAACATGCCCCAGGGACTGAGGTCGCGTGGCAGGACCGCAATTCCGATGGCCGTGCCTTCGGATGCTCCCTCTGCGAAGGCAGGCCCCGCGAATCCGGCCACGCACAGCAAAACGACCGATACTCCTACAGCAACGAAGCAAGACACCCTGACAGGGCAACGAGCGGCCCGCCGCGAGCCTGAACACAACTGCATGGAATAAGCCTTCCTCGACTTGCAATTTAGTCTAGACCACATCATGTAGCATGTACTACATCTGGGTGCAAACGCTAACGGAACCCGTGACTGGTGACGTTTGCGCGCCGGAGGTCGTCAACCAGCGCGAGGCGAATTGAAGAGGAAGGTTGGAAAGCAGACCGAGTTGCTCCGTCAGGATACCGATCGCACCTTCCAAGCGAGCAGCGCATCTCGCTCTATGATCGTCAACAGGTGCGGCGACGAGACGAACAAACTGTCCGTTTTGCTCGACCTGGTATCCTGTTCTACGACGGGCACGTCGTCGCCCTATGCCCGGATCCGCGCGCTGTATCGAATGAGATGAAGGTACGAAAATCACACTCTGGCCGTGCGACGTCCGACCACCAAAAGCGTCGCACGGGACGTGCTTTGTTCTACAGCCTAAATTGAGAAAGCCCCTGCATCAGCAGGGCCTTGAAATGGTGGGCGCACCAGGGGTCGAACCTGGGACCCGCTGATTAAGAGGCGTGTGATTTCGCAGGAAAATCAAAGGTCATTCCAACAAACGTGCCGTTCAACCTACATTGAACCCGCAATAGGTTTTCTCTTTGTCGGAATGGCATGCAAGTGGGGGCGATTCATGCGCGATCCAATGTGGGCTGCGCATGTTCAAATCCTGGAGGCGCAACACCCGATTATTGCGATTGATCGAGCGGGCCATTCCGCGAATAGCGGCTTACGTGAATGGGCCATAGTGCGCGCGAGCCTGAGCTTTGCCTTCTTCGGTCTCCTGGACCAAGATGGCGCCATCCGGACCGAACCAAGCCGGGATGCGATGACCTCACGAGAGCTGGCCCGAGATGGTCCAAGCACTGCGTTTTAGAGCGTTTGTTGTCCATGTTTTCGATGGTGGCGAATACATGAATAGCTGCTTTGTGAGGAAGCGGTATCTCAAGCTGGTCCGCCAACTGGTTAACGCCGACATAAGCGCGAAGCGATATACCTTTGCGCGCGTGCCGCTGATGGCGTGGTGCGAGGACAACCACGTGGATTATCTGTTCGGGTTCGCCCGCAACACGCGGCTGCTCGCCATGATCGCGGACGAACTGACGGCGGCCCGGGCTACGGCCGAGAAGACCGATCAACCCGCACGCCGCTTCAAGGACTTTCAGTGGAGCTTCAAAATGAACGCCTTCTGGGCGCCCGAAAACTTCGAGCCTTCATCGTTCTTCGCTCCTCCCGGCCGGGGAAATCGCGAAAAACTCTAACCAAAAATGATCCAGTTCGCCGGCGGCCTCAGATCACGTCGGTGAGCTATTTAAGGCTCTTGATAACGAGCGTGCCAGGACTTTACGGTTTTCTGGAGTGTTCATCATCGTCGCGTGATTGCCTGGAATCGGTGTGGTATCAATGGCCGCTGCACTCAAAACCCTGTCCCAGCCTCGCATCGGCGAGCTCATCTCTGGAGCTATTGAGCTCTTGTCTAGTCGTGCGCGACAACTTACGGAAGAATCCGTCGCGTAAAACTGATGTACCTCAATTGGCAGCGACGGAGCCCGATATAGCTGCAGCGCCCTTTGAAACTGCTCAATTCTCTCGTACATCAAAGCATCATTGTGATCCGGAGGTATAGCTCCTATTTGATGAGCCTTCTCAAGTAGTTGAGCAACTGAACTGTGCCGTGCAAAGCGCTTTAATAGTTTAAAGTGCTCGTCCTCAAGGGGTTCAAGAGTTTCCAGCACCACTTCGCATACCATCTGGGTGGGCGTCATGCCGGCTGGCTTTGCGGGTAGCGTAACATCAATGAACGCCATAAATGAGACAGTTTCATTGAGGCTCAGTAAGTGCTCGGCTATGGCGTAAGCCAATATTCCGCCTGATGAGTATCCAGCAAATCGATATGGACCCCGGGACCGTATCTCCCTGATCGCCGGAATGAC
Organism: Bradyrhizobium sp. DN3; assembly: GCF_041357655.1. Classification (NCBI taxonomy): domain Bacteria; kingdom Pseudomonadati; phylum Pseudomonadota; class Alphaproteobacteria; order Hyphomicrobiales; family Nitrobacteraceae; genus Bradyrhizobium; species Bradyrhizobium sp. DN3. The sequence goes on from NZ_JAULLN010000054.1 coordinate 20,827, forward strand.
TTGCGAGGCTATCGCTTCAAGAGTCGGCGAACAAACTTCACTGAAAGAAGGCCACGGTAGTCCATAAATTGGACAGTCCGCGTCCATTCCCTCCACCAAGTTGAGGATATAGGAACAATCTCCTAAGCCTGTGGGAACAAAGAACAGCGGCGGCTGCGATCCGGTTGCGCGAACACAAATCACTCCCGGACTACTGGGCTGTGGCTCCAAATGAACCTTCAATGCAAGTTCCTTCAGAACAGGAGCTTGGAAGAGATCGGCGGCGGTAAACTTGAACCCGGCATCGAGCGCTCGACTGAGAAGCCGCACCGCTAGCAGTGAGTGCCCGCCCAGTTCGAAGAAGTCGTCGTGGCGTCCGACCCGCTCCACACCGAGCAGCTCGGCCCAGATCTGTGCCAGCGTGATCTCGATCTCGCCTTGCG
>NZ_JAULLN010000055.1:0-20735 GCF_041357655.1 Bradyrhizobium sp. DN3
GTGTCCAGGCTCTCGCTGGTCTCCGTCAAAAACTCCCGCAACAGATCATCCATGAGGTACGCCTTACTGAGCTGGGCTTCGACGCGTTGCGCCGCGCTTGGTATCGACGGAAGCCCGCTTTTCGATCGTTAGACATCCCTTTTCACGGTCCCGTTAATTTCGGCCTCCGTGCTAATACGGATATTGAAGACAAGTTTGCCGTTCGGCTGCATGCGAGGACACGCTTCGGCAAAACCGGCGCCGCGACGGAGCGAGGAGTGAGGTAGACGCGTCGATCACGGCGCATGGCACGCGCGAGAAAATCCCGTTCGTGAAGGACGATAAGCGCGGCCGGCGTGGAATTGAACGGACTCGGCCCGCGGTCGCGGACGCTCTCGCGATGGTCGTTTCGTGCTGTGCCGAGCTCCGCGAAATTCACGTTTTCGGTAAACGAACCGTTACCTCGTCGCCAGTCCGGCTCGCGCTGCGCTAACCCAGCCGCGCTGCCGAGGCAATCTCGGCGTCGGGCCGATGCTCCGCCAGGCAATCGTTGATGGCGGCGAGCAGTGCGTGCGGCGTGAACGGCTTGCGCAGACAGCGTGCGGCGCCGAGCTCCAGCGCCATCCGGAGGAAATCGGGTGCAGGCGAATTCAGATTTGCGAAAGCGTAGCCCGACATTGCGATCAGCGGAATGGCGGGCGCCCGCTCGTGGAAGGTCCGGATCGATTCGAACCCGCGCATATGCGGCATGAGGATGTCGATGATCATCAGATCGAACTGATCGTGTGCGAGGGCCCGCAGTCCGGCTTCACCTCCCTCGGCGATCGTCCCCGAAAATTGTTGCGCTGGAGATAGATCTCGATGGCCATGCACACCATCGGGTCGTCGTCGACAACGAGAATATGGCGCAGACCTTCCCTCCCCGTTTGAGCTTCCCGTTTCGGCAATTCAATCATCGAGCCGTGGGACACGCCTTTCTCCTCTGGTTTCGATCGAGAAATGGATGGCCGCTAAGATGGTGGGCGGCGCCGGGAAAACGGAGTCGATGGTCGCGAAATCTGCGGCCGCACGGCGCCATGGTTCGAAGCAATGCTGGATGGCTGAAAGCACTCGCGGACGAGACTGCGCGGGTCGACCGGCGTCCGATGGCAGCACGGATGCAATGCTTCCGGCTCATGAAGGCCCCCTTGCCGCTCTTTCCTGCGCAACCCTCGCAGAGAGGTGCACAACTCAAGAGCGAATCAGCGCGCCGCTCTTTATTTCCATTTCCGCCGCAAATGCTACAGGCTGTCTGCCCTGCAACGAGTATATGGACAGCGCCACAACCTATACAATATATTTTTGTCGCCGCGCAACTGCATGACGAACGTGGCGCGGCGCGAATGGATGTCAATGCACCCGGTGCCCCTTTATGACCGCAAGCGGCCACCCGCCCAACCAGTTGCTGCAAATGCTCGACGCGGCAGATTTCGATCTGCTGCGCTCTCATCTCGTAACGGTTGAAATGGTCAGGGAGACTGTCTTGGGCCGGACATCTCGTCCCAATTGCCAATATATCCCGACGTGAACATGATGGAACTTACTCGCGCAAGAAGCGATTTCGCCGGTGGCGACTTTGCTGGTGCAAAAGGCGGGAGGCAGCTTTGGAAACGACGGGCCGCCCATCCAACGGTTTCCTATCCGCGCTGTCGGGAGACGATTATGAGCTGATCCGCCCGTACCTGCGCGCGATCGATCTGCCCCATGACGCGGTGCTGGTCGAGGCCGGCGAAACGCTCAAGCGCGCCTATTTTCCCCACCGCGGCGTGATCTCGCTCGTGGTGAAGCTCGCCAAGGGCGAGCATGTGCAGGTCGCGATGATCGGCCGCGACAGCCTGCTTGGAACACTCTCGACCATGGGCGATGCAAGCGCGCTGAACACGGCCGTCGTGCTGGTTCCCGGAGTCGCGTCGGTGATGGATCTCGACCGGCTGCGCGTCGCGGCCGACCAGAGCAGCAGCTTGCGGACCTTGCTCACGCGCCACGGTCTTGCGATTTACGCGCAGGTCCAGCAGACCGCGGGCTGCAACGCCGCCCATCCCGTGGAGTCGCGGCTGTCGCGCTGCCTGCTGCACACCCATGACCTGTCGGGCGACTACCGGCTGCTGCTGACCCAGGAGGCCATGGCACAGATGATCGGGGCGCGGCGCAACAGCGTGTCGCTGGTCGCCAACACCTTGCAGCAGGCCAATTTCATCCACTACAGCCGCGGACACATCCAGATCCTGAACCTGGACGGCCTGCGCCAGACCGCGTGCGAATGCTACGCCACCGTGAAGGCGCAATACGACCGGCTGCTCGGCCAGCGCTGACCCCGCCCGCGTGGTAAACGGACGGCTAATGCCGGCCTGCAAACACCAGTCGTCCTGATTCCGGAACTGAAATCCAGATGCCGTAGACACGGCGGGCCTCGCACCGATACCGGCCCGCGCGGCATCGAATCGTGATCGAGGCAGGCAAAGCCATGTTTGAAGTGACCGCCGCGCCGGCGCAGAAAGTGTTCGATTGCGCGCACGCCCGCGACCCGAATGCTTATGCCGCGCTGGTACGCGAGATCGGCGAGGACGGAGCCCGCGAGGTGCGCGCCGTGTTCTGGAGCGAGACCGGCGCACGCCTGCAACTGTTCCGCACGCTCTCGCGCGAGCAGCACCAGGCCAGGATCGCGCGCGAAGCACATTCGTTGAAGAGTGCGGCCGGGACGTTCGGCTATGCGAGGCTCGCGGCGCTGGCACTGCGGCTGGAGAAGTCTGCGGAGACGCTTCACGACACCGAGCTCGGCGATCTCCTGGACCTGATGGATGCCGCCTACGCCGCGGCGCGCGCGCAGGAGCCGGAATGCTAGAGCATGATCCGGAAAAGTGCGCAGCGATTTTCCGAAAAGATCATGCTCAAACAACAACCTAAAGCGCGATGACGATTCATCCAAATCTCATCGCGCTTTAGAGCCATTTCGGTTGTCGAAAACGCTCTAACTATCCGCGCGTGTATTCCCGCCGTACTTCTACGGCTTGGGATTTTCACAGATGGCTAATCATAGCTGGCGATAGTCGCGGGAAACCAGGAGGGTTTCCATGTTCACCTACGAGACTGCGGACCAGAAGGAAGTCCGTCGCTTCCGCATCGCTCAGTTCAACGGCCGGATGGCGACGGTAAAGTCTGGCGAGTCGACGGTGACTGGCTTCGTGCGCTCGGTGCTCGAGCAGGAATCGAGCATGCCTCCCCGCTGGACCATCACGATCATCCCGAACGCACCGAAGGACGAGCCCAAGCCGCTGCGGCCCGCATCACGCACGCGTCCCTTCGCCGAAGACTATTTCTGAGCGGGATCAGCGCCGCCGGCCGGGCGGAATGCAATCAATCTCAATCGATCGAGTGCAGCAGCGCCGCACGGACGAGGTCCGCGGTGTTGCGCGCACCGAGCTTGCGCATCGCCTCGGCGCGATGGCTTTCGAACGTGCGCGGACTGATCTGCATCCGAAGCGCGCCCTGCTTGTTCGAATAGCCTTCGCTGATCAGCCTCAGCACCTCGCGCTCGCGCTTGGTCAGCCGCTTCTGGCCGGACAGGCCAATCAATTCGGCGCGGGGCACGCGCTGCGGCAGCGGCACGCGGGGGGTCCGCGCTTCGGCGTTCTCGGTTCCGGATGGGATCGGCAGGCCGCCCTTGTGAGGACCAGCAAGCTGCTTGACGAGGCCGCAAACGCGCTCGGTCTGCGCCAGCGCATTCTCCACGACGCGCTGCAAATAGGCGCGGTCGCCGGTGACGGGCGCGAGCTGATCGCTGTGGTGCTTGATCTCGCCCATGTAGAGCAGGAGCGCCGTCAGGGGGCCGTTGAGCTCGCGGGCAATGGCGGCGGCCATTTCGTCGGCGGCCTTGGCACGGGCGGCGTTCAGGCGGACGAAATCGGGCTCTTCAGCTGGAGCAGCGCTGCTTTCGTACCATTCCGACGGCCGCGAATCAGTGGCCGTATCATTCTGTGACGCCATGTCACTCATTTAGCGGAACGGGGGCCGGTCTGTGGTTAACTTTTTGCTCCGTAAGACTACGGTGATTTCGGCAGTTTTGCGCTAAATCCGCGGCATCGGCACAATTTATGCTTGCGCGGGGCGGTTCCCGGGCGCGTAGAGGTTGAGATTCCGGCCCAGATCCTGAGCAAGCGGGCGAAAACCCTCAAAGCCTGCCTCCGCTCGTGCCCGCCCCCCCGGATTTTACGGATTAATTAACGGCGACTTGCTTCTCTAGGGAGATTGAGAGCGCGCAAATGCCTCCACGCATTGGGCCCGCATGCCTGCGGGAAACGCTGCGAAAGATTGCGTGCCATGAACGAGATCGATCGGCTGTCGGAATTCTTGCAGAGGCTGACGCCGCTGTCGCGCAGCTGTCTGCTCAGCGAACTCGAGCGGCTCGAGCTGTGCGGCATCGACATGCCGGGCTCGGCCGACATCCAGTCGCGCTTGCGCGCCGAGTTTCGCAAGGACGGATCGACCCAGGCGCGCGCCACCAGCCCCTCGCGCTATTTCTTCGCACCGCTCGAGTTGCTGTTGATCGACGGCGCGCCTGAGCACGCCAATGCGGGGCGGATCTCGCGCAACACCCTCACCCCGATCTGGGAATGGATCTGCCGCGACCTGCTGCCGACCATGGCACGCGACTACATCAAGGCGATCAACGACCAGGTCGCCGCCAACAATCCGAAGGAAGTGCAAAAGATCGCGTCGACCTTCCAGACCAAGGTCCTCAAGGTCCTCGAGAGCACCCTGGCGTTGGCGGATAGCACCGAGCTCGCACGCGGCAAGCTCGCGCAGTACACGGCATCGCGCACCGCCTTCGACGACGTCATGAAGATGCTCGACGTGCTGCGCGCCGGCGACGCGCTGCCGAAGTTCAACGAAAAACTGCCCGAGCAGATCGCGAAGTTCGATGACAACCAGGTGGCCCAGATCACCTCGCAACTCGACGGCTTCAGGAAGTCCCATCCCCGCGCGCTGCCCTTCGCATTGGCACTGGTGGCAAGGCGCCTGAAGACGTCCTGGCAATTGGTGCGCCTTGCCACCAAGGCCGCCGCGAGCAAGAGCGCCGCCGACGTCGCCGCCGCGCCCTATGCCTGTGCCGTTCCGATGGTGCTCGACCGTCTCGACGACAAGCGCCTCGCTCTTCGGGTCGCGCTCCGGCACAACCGGGTGCTGGTCGCCCGCGACCTGCTCGCCGAGATCTACGACATCGAATATGCGCTCAAGGTCCGCATCGACGACATCGAACATTGCGAATGGGGCATCCGCCTCCAGCAATTGATGGACGCGATCGCGGCGCTGGTGTCCGCCGAGGTCAGCCGCTTCCCCGCCAATGTCGGCCACATTCTCGGATCGCGCCGCCTGCGCAGCCACGATACGCTCGGCGGCAAGTTGACCTATCTCGCCTGGAAGGGACGCGACGCGATGCAGGACGGCGCGGCGGCGTTTCGCAAATTGATCGGGCAGACCTGATATCGCGCAAAGCGCGAGGGGCTTTCGCGATCATGCCCTAATGCGCGCGCGGCAGACACAGGAAGCGATCGAGAAATCGCCCCGACAGCACGAATCTGAACCACCAATACATCATTCGCCGCATCGTCATTGCTGCATCCTCGACAGCCCACCACCGGCTGTGCGGAGCAATAGCGCAGGCGCAGCAGTGCGCATGTGATGTGTTTCACATTTGCGCCGACAGGCGCGGACGCATCGTCGCATAACTGTCACGAGCGCAGGTGGAACATGCGCGCATCGCGCGAAAATGAGTTCCGCGGCCGTAGCTGTCGCTCCTATCCTCCGATGCTGCGAAGGAACAAGCCGCAGGAGGTCGCGATGAGATCGAACCGACGGACCCTGACGATGGTGATGTTGCTCGTGAGTGCGCTCGCGCTCACATCGGCGACGATGGCGCAGACGACGCCGCCGCAAGGCAATGCTGCGCCGACCGCCGAAAACGCGGTGCTGCTGACCGTCTTCTTCAAGCACGATCAATCCCGGCCGCTGCACGAGCTGAATGCGCAACTCGAGACGCAGGGCTTCTACAAGGCGTTTCCGCCGCCCGGCGTCGAGGTCGTGAGCTGGTATGTGATGATGGGCATTGGTCAGGTGATCACGCTGCGCCTGCCGGCGTCGCGGCTGCGCGAGGTCAACCGCGTCATCGAGGACACGGCATGGGGATCTTATCGCACCGAATTCTATCCGACCTATGACTACAAGGCAGTCGGCGTTGCACAACACGAAAAAGCCGCCGGAAATTAATTCTCCAATCGTCCTGTCATTGCAGCGAAGGGCCACGAAACCGCATCGCTCGATGCCTGGCGTCGGCAAGCCGCACGTTCATCGGTCGCGCGGGAGAAATTCCGCATGCGCTGGCAGCCGTTGCACGTGCGGTGCCGGAGTATGCGAATTCTTTTCGAAGAATCTGTCGACAAATTAGCTCGAATTGCAGGGCTTAACGTTACTCAAATAATTCAACAGCGACGTGACGCTCTTCCTTATTTGAACCCACGCTCCGCGTTTAAGAAACCGTCACGGAACGGGAGTGGTGTTGATGAACGATGGGAGTGTTGAACTCGTCGGACGAAGGCCTGTAACCTTCGGACGACGAAAGGTGACGCCGCGCGCCTGCGTGGCCGACAGCAAGCGTCACTTGCGCGCCTTCCTCAGCGAAGTGCTCGAGGATCTGGGCTTCGTCACCAGCGAATGCGCCAGCGCGGACGAGCTGCAAACCGTGCTCGCCACCGAATTGCCGGATCTGATCCTGCTCGGTGTCGCCACCGACGGCATCGAGCCGGGAAGATTCCTGGAGGTCTTGGTGCGTGAGGGCTTCGCTGGGAAGGTTCTGGCGGTCGGCGCCCGCGAATCGATCATCGTCAGGGCCGTGCGGCAGGTCGGCGAGGAATATGGCCTTGCGATGCTGCCGCCGCTGACCACGCCCTTTGCCGCGGAGACGCTGCGCGAGCGTGTCGCGATGCTGCTGCCGGAGGAGCCGGCGCCGAGCCCGGCCGTGCATGTCGGCGAGGCCTTGCATGCCGGCTGGCTGGAGCTCTGGTACCAGCCCAAGATCGACGCGCGCACGCTGATCCGCAGCGGCGCCGAGGCGCTGGTGCGAATGCGCCATCCGACCTGGGGCGTCGTGCCGCCGGCCTATTTCATTCCCGAGGAGCACGATCCGCATCTGCGCGACCTCTCGGAATTCGTGATCGAGCGCGCCATGCAGGACTGGCACTATCTGCTCGAGCAGCAGAGCCCGGTCGATCTCTCGATCAACCTGCCGGCGTCCTATCTGAAGGCGCCGCAGGCGGTGCGCGATCTCTGTCGCCGGGTGCCGACGCATCCGGCCTTCGGCGGGCTGACCATCGAGATCGACAGCGAAGAAGCAACCCGCGATCTCGACCTCCTGACCGAGGTCGCACGCGAGGTGGGCCTGCACAATATTGGCCTCGCGATCGACAATCTCGGCGCCAACTGGCCGGCACTGATGGGCCTGGACAAGATTCCCTTCGTCATGATGAAGGCCGACCGGCACTTCGTCACCGGCAGCGGCAGTGACCGGCTGAAGCGCACGGTGTGCCGTCACATCGTCGAGCTGGCGCAGGGCTACGGCGCGCGCGTGGTCGCCGAGGGCGTCGAGAGCCGCGCCGACCTCGTCGGCGCGAACGAGCTCGGCTTCGATCTCGTGCAGGGCTTTCTGTTCGGCAAGCCGATGCCGCTGAAGAAATTCGCCCGCTCGACGCTGACGAAAACCGTGATGGAGTGAGCTCGTTCGCGGCTCGTACGTCGCTGGGCGCGCGCGGGAATCATCAATCTCGCGCGCGTTCGCCGGGCCTGCTTGGGCAGTCCGTGCACTCGCGCCGTTGCCGTGCCGAAGGCAGGACTAGCCGGCCATCATCATACAAACCGGCGCGCGAAGAAGACGCAGACGACCACGAGCGCGGTCGCGGCGATCATGCTCCAGGCAACCGGCTCGTGCAGCAACAGGCCGGCAAGCGCGAGGCCGAAGAATGGCTGGAGCTGCTGCAACTGGCCGACACGCGCAATGCCGCCGAGCGCGAGCCCGCGATACCAGAAGATGAAGCCGACGAACATGCTGAAGATCGAGACGTAGGCGAGCCCGATCCAGGCGGGCGCGCCGACGCCGCTCCATGTCGGCGGCCACGTCCAAATCACGACGGGCACCATCAGCGGCAGCGCCAGCAGCAGCGCCCAGGAGATCACCTGCCAGCCGCCGAGGCGGCGCGACAGCGCGGCGCCTTCGGCATAGCCGAGGCCGCACAAGACGATCGCGGCCACCATCAGGAGATCGCCGGTAAGCGAGGCTGAGCCGTCGTTCGACAGAGCAAAGCCCGCGACGGTGGCACTGCCGAGGACGGCAAACAGCCAGAACAACGGCTGCGGCCGCTCGCCGCCGCGCAAGACGCCGAAGATCGCGGTCGATAGCGGCAAGAGGCCGATGAAGACGATCGAATGCGCCGAGGTGATGTGCTGGAGCGCGAGCGCGGTCAGCAAGGGAAAGCCGACCACGACACCGATGGCGACGATGGCGAGCGAGGCGAGATCGCGCCTCGCCGGCCGCGCCTGACGGAGCACGCCGAGCACGGCCAGGCCGATCAGCGCCGCAATGACCGCGCGCGTGGACGTCAGGAACAGCGCGGAGAAACCGCCGACCGCCACGCGCGTCGCCGGCAGCGAGCCACTGAAGATGATGACGCCGAGAAGCCCGTTGCCCCAGCCGGTGCCGAAAGATTGCACTCCTGTCTCGCTTGGTGGATGGCGACCCGATCTGGCGAGGCCAGCCGGGGTATTGTGACGATTAAACCTAGGCCTTTTGCCAGAAGATAACAAAAAGTGAGAAAACAACCCCATGCACAGTAGCCGGCGGCTGCAAGATCAATGACTTACGCGGAGGCAGAGTCGACTGACTTGTGGGGGTAGAATTGGAGAGCGATGAGCGCGAGTGATAGCAGGTCTAGGTCTGAAACGGCAATGGAGTGCGCGATTGTCGACATGGCCGTTGGCTGCCGTTCATGCTTCCGGAGTCCACAGAGATAGGCGGCGATTGTCATGTCGCGCATTTCGCGTGAGGCCGCGCGCCTTTGACACGTCGGGCAAAACAGGGGCACAATGGCACCCTTGCAGAGCGTGTGATCCGCAAAAAATCACCGGCTCGTGGAAGCAGACGCGGTCGACCGTCTGGCTGAGGAGAGTCCCACTTCATACGGACGCGACCAATCAGATCAAGGTGGGCTGATAGGTAAGCTGGCCGTTTCCCACAACCGGCAGGGCGATGGTGACTTCGCGGCGGATCGCATGACGCATAGTCTAGGCAGACACTACTTGCTGTTAACCTATTCTTGATCATAACAAGCCCGGTCAACGGGATTTTCAGGACGGGGGTTTGGGTAGTGCAACGTGGGAGAAAAAAGCCGGGAACCAAGAGCGCTGCTGCAAAGACCACAAAGCCGGGTCCCTCCATTGCCGCCACGTTATTCGCGGCTGCCGATAAGTTGCGCGGCAATATGGATGCCGCTGAATATAAGCATGTCGCACTCGGGCTGATCTTCCTGAAATATATCTCCGACCGGTTCGACGCTCGCATCGCGGAGGTCGCGGCGAATCCCGAGGAAGCCTTCCTCCTCGACGATCCCGATGCTGCCCGCGACCTGATCGTCGGCGCCGGCATTTTCTTCGTGCCTGATCGTGCTCGCTGGACCTTCCTGAAGGAGAACGCCACTAGCACTAAGCCGACCATCGGCGAGCTGATCGATCAGGCGATGATCGCCATTGAGGCGGAGAACTCAACGCTTAAGGGCGTGCTGACCAAGAACTATGCCCGGCAGGAGCTGGACCAGACGCGACTGGGCGAGGTGCTGGAGCTCTTCTCCAACATCAAGTTCGAGGATGCGCATCATGGGCAAGACGTGCTAGGCCAAGTCTACGAGTATTTCCTTGGTGAGTTCGCCAAGCTTGAGGGCAAGCGGGGCGGGCAGTACTACACGGCCGGATGCGTGGTGAAGCTCCTGGTCGCCATGCTGGAGCCCTTCAAGGGCCGCGTATATGATCCCTGTTGCGGGTCTGGCGGGATGTTCGTGCAGTCCGAGCGCTTCGTTGAAGAGCACGCCGGCAAGCACGTCGACCCCAAGAAGGCCCGCGATCAGATCGCGGTATATGGGCAGGAGTCGAACGCTACCACTTGGCGGCTCGCCAAGATGAACCTAGCCATCCGCGGTATCGATGCCAACCTCGGCTCGAAGTGGGCAGACACGTTCCATGAGGACCTGCACAAGGGCCTCATGGCAAAATACGTGCTTGCCAACCCACCCTTCAACGACAGTGATTGGGGAGGCGAGAAGCTCAAGGGCGACGGCCGCTGGCACTATGGCGAACCGCCAGCCAGCAACGCCAACTTCGCTTGGCTCCAGCACATCATCTACCACCTCGCGCCGGACGGGTACGCCGGTATCGTGCTGGCCAACGGCTCGCTCTCCAGCCAGCAATCCGGCGAGGGCGACATCCGGCGAGCGTTAATCGAGGGCGTTACCGTCAGCGAGGAAGGGAAGCAAATCCACTATCCGGGCCTAGTCGACTGCATCGTGGCGCTGCCGGGACAGCTCTTCTCTACCACGCAGATTCCGGTCTGCCTTTGGTTTCTCACCCGCGACAAATCCAACGGACTTTCGCGCGACAAGAGGCTGCGCGACCGCACGGAAGAAGTGCTTTTCATCGACGCGCGCAACCTCGGCAGCATGGTCTCGCGCACGCTGAAGGAACTGACGGACGAAGATATCGCCAAGGTGGCCGATACTTATCACGCGTGGCGTGAGGTGGGAGGGCGCTACGCAGATGTGCCCGGCTTCGCCAAGTCGGCAAACCTCAAGGAGGTAGCCGATCAGGGCTTTGTGCTCACGCCCGGGCGCTATGTCGGCGTTGAGGCGGCGGAGAAGGACGAGGAAACCTTCGACACCAAGATGGCGCGACTAACCAAGGCGCTGCGCGAACAGATGGATCAAAGTGCTGCACTGGACGAACGCATACGCAAGGCGCTCGCAGGAGTCGGCCATGGGTGGTGAGTGGCAGACCGTTGAAGTCGGAGAAATCGCGGACATCTACGATGGCCCTCATGCGACTCCGAACTTTGTAGATGACGGGCCGGTCTTCTTGGGGATCGATGCACTTAATGACGGCCGACTTGACCTGTCTGAAACTCGGCACGTTACAGCAGAGACGTACCATCAATGGACCCGAAGAGTTGTGCCGATTCCGGGCGATCTGGTCTTTTCCTATGAGACCCGTATCGGTCAGGCAGCGCTAATCCCCGATGGTTTGCACTGTTGTCTCGGACGGCGTCTGGCGCTCGCCCGCGCGAAATCTGATCGTCTGAACAATCGATACCTCCTGTATTACTATCTCGGGCCGGCCTTTCAAGAGCACCTTCGAGCGCACACCAAGCCCGGCAGCACGGTAGACCGCATCCATCTCAAGGAATTCCCGAAGTTTCCCATTGTGTTGCCACCACGACCGGAGCAAGACGCCATTGCGAACCTACTTGGCTCCCTCGATGATAAGATCGAGCTCAATCGACGTATGGCGGCGACGCTCGAGGAAACGGCACGGGCGCTGTTCAAAAGCTGGTTCGTGAATTTCGACCCCGTCCGCGCAAAGGCTGAGGGCCACCTCTCTAGCCTACCTGACGCCACGGCCGCATTTTTCCCTTCCTACTTCGACGATGGCGGCATGCCCGAGGGGTGGCGGTCAGGCACACTCGCCGACGTTGCTCATCTCAACCCGGAGAGCCGGGGATCTGACACAAGTCAAGACAAGGTCGCTTATGTCGATTTGGCGAACACGAAGTGGGGCGTCATCGAAGAGATTCAGCACTTCACTTCAGGAGACGCACCAAGTCGCGCTCAGCGCGTCCTCAGGCCAGGCGACACAATTTTAGGTACGGTTCGTCCCGGCAATGGATCTTATTCGCTGGTCGCATTTGATGGCATGATTGGCAGTACCGGCTTTGCCGTGCTTCGACCGAAGGCGCCGCAGCTGCGGGAGTTTGTTTACCTTGCCGCCACCTCTGGTGAGAACATAGAAGCCTTGGCTGCCTTGGCGGATGGCGGCGCCTATCCTGCTGTTCGTCCCAACGTAGTAGCCGAGACACCATGCTGCGTGCCCTCTGCAGAAGTGATCGAGGCTTTCCATCAGATGTGCGGCTCTCTCGTTGACGGGATCGAAGCTGCACGTTCGGAGAGCACCGAGCTTTGCGGCCTGCGTGCCACCCTCCTTCCCAGGCTCATTTCCGGCGAACTTCGCATAAAGGATGCCGAGAATGCAGTGGAGGCGGCCTGAGATGCCCTATGCCCTCCAAATGCTGCGGAGTTTGCTCGAAGCTCACCCTGATCGGGCAGAGCCCTTGCGCATCCATGTGACGGCGTTGGAGCGCAGCATTGAGAGCGAGCCTGTCTTTTGCCTCCAAAGCGTCCGCGGGTTGTTCGAGGCAGCACATGCCACCATCGCGCCACGGCTCGGCATCGTGTTCGGCAAGGATGACCAGTTTCATCAGCGGATGCGGGCCGTAATCAACGCGATGGACTTCTCCATCACGGATCATCCCGACGCCGAGAAGATCAATGAAACGCTGAAGAAATTGCTTGGCAGCATCAATGGCACGGCTCACGCACTCGCAGAACTGAGCAATTTCCCGAACATGCGTCATAGCGGCGCCCTGGACTGGGGCACCCTGCAGCGACAACACGCACTGATGCTGGGCGGCCTGTGCGACAGTCTCGTTGCGTTTCTTTTCGATGTCGCTTGGAGCCGCAGCGCGGAACAGTCAGAGGAGCATCCGGCACCAGGTTACGATGACTTCCCCGACTTCAACGCCTTCCTCGACTCGGAATATAATGAAGTCGAGATTGCTGGCTCGACCTTCGCCGCCAGCTTGGTGCTGTTCCGCCTCGACGAGACAGCCTACGACGCCGCTCGCATCGACTGGGAAGCTGAACGCGGTATTGATCAGATCACGGGCAAGGAGGCCGCCGCATGACGCGCGTCACCGTCAGACCCGAGCTATTGCGCCGGGTGCGGGAGCGCTCCGGCTTCATGCTAGATCGCCCGGAAGCAGTATGAGCGAGACCTACATCACGTCCCCCGATACCCCCCGCATTGAGCTGGCAGAAGAGGCCGTGGAGTTGGCGGCGCTCTCGTGGTTTGAACTGATCGGCTGGAAGAGCGTGCCCGGTGACTATCTCGCGCCTGAAGGTCCCATAGGCGCACGCGCCGATTACCGTGAGGCAATCCTCGAGCCCGAGCTACGCAGCGCCATCGCTTCGCTCAACCCCGAGGCCACGTCCGACATGGTCAACTCCGCCGTGCTCAAGATTAAGGCGTCGCAGAGCCAGGATCTAATCGAGAACAACCGTCTCTTCCATCCCTTCCTAGTCAGCGGCGTACCGGTTGAGATCAACGAGAAAGGAACTACGCGCACTGTCGGCATCAGGATCATCGATCAGGAGAAGCCTCACGCGAACCGCTTGTTAGTTGCCAACCAGTTCATTGTGAAGGGCGACAAAGGCATGGTGCGTGCGGACGTGACCGCGTTCGTCAACGGTCTGCCTGTCGCGGTGCTGGAGCTGAAGAGTCCATCCGACGCGACGGCCACGTTGGAGAAGGCGCACAGCCAACTCACGACCTATAAGACGAGGGCGCCGGAGCTGATGCGCACCAATCAGGTGCTTGTGATCAGCGACGGCAGCAACGCGCGCATCGGGTCGTTGACGGCAAATTTAGACCGGTTCGCGCCCTGGCGCACCGTTGACGGCACGAACTTGGACGACGCCGGGCGTTCGGAGCTGGAGGTGCTGATCCGTGGCGTGTTCGCGCCTGAGCGGTTCATTGACCTGATCACCGACTTCGTCGCCTTCGAGACTAAAGATGGCACCGTCAAGTCCAAGAAGCTCGCGGCCTACCACCAATTTCATGCCGTCAAGAAGGCGTTGACCTCGACCCTTGTCGCGTCGCAGTCCGGGAGCCGCAAGGGGGGCGTGGTGTGGCATACGCAGGGGTCGGGCAAGTCGCTGACCATGCTCTTTTTCGTGCGCCAGCTCCAGCTCGCCAAGACGCTGAAGAACCCCACCATAGTCCTGGTAACCGATCGCAATGACCTCGACGACCAGCTCTTCGGTACCTTCGCCGATCATGGCGCAGCCCTCCGTGGAACGCCTCGGCAAGCCGAAACGGCGGAAGAGATGCAGCGCTTGCTCGCGGTTGACATTGGCGGCCTCGTATTCACGACCATCCAGCGCTTTCGTGGTGAGGACGGCTCGCATCCGCTGCTCACCGATCGCAGCAACGTCATCGTCATTGCCGATGAAGCACATCGCACACAATATGGCTTCAAGAAGCGCTATGTGGAACGCGACGGTGGTATTCGCGAAGCGGTCGGCTTCGCCGACTACCTACGGCAGGCGCTGCCTAGCGCCACAGTCGTCGGCTTCACTGGCACTCCCATTGAAGAAAGGGACCGCGACACCTACGGGACTTTTGGCGAGGTCATCGACACTTACGACATGACCCGTGCGGTACGAGATCACGCTACGGTCCCCATCCATTATACCGCACGCCTCGCCCGTCTTCACCTCGCCCTTAACGAATCCGAACGCGCTCAGCTTGACACTCTCGCCGAGGAGCTGTCGGAGGGGGACGACGCTGCCGTCGAGCGAACCAAAAGCAAGCTCGCGCGCTTCGAGGAAGTGGTTGGCTCCACAGATCGCATCAAGCAGATAGCCGCGGATGTGGTGAGCCACTTCGACACGCGGCGCGAAGCCATGGCCGGCGGCAAGGGCATGATTGTTACAGTCAGCCGACGCATCGCCGTGGCGCTCTACGATGAGATCGCAGAGCTCAGACCGAACTGGGTCTCAGCCGACAAGAGCGATGATAAGGCGGGATTGATCAAGGTGGTGATCACGGGCAACCGAGCCGATGATCCTCAGCCATTACAGCCTCACTTGCGTACCAAATCACGACTTGAGGCGCTCGCGAATCGCTTCAAAGATCCTTCATCAGGTTTCGATCTGGTGATCGTGCGAGACATGTGGCTGACCGGGTTCGATGCGCCGTCGCTCCACACGCTATACATTGACAAACCCATGCGCGGCCACGGCCTCATGCAGGCAATCGCACGTGTCAACAGAGTCTGGGGCGACAAGCCCGGTGGATTGGTCGTTGACTATCTGGGGATTGGAGCTGAGCTCAAGGCGGCTTTGGAGAAGTACACCCAGGGCGACCGTGACCAAGTGCGGATGGACGCCGACGAAGCGGCGCGTCAAACACTGACGCTGCTCGAAAGTGTTCTGGCGCTATTAAACGGTGTCCCTTGGAAGGGTTTCTTCGCCGCGCCGCCGACCACTCGATTGACAATCTTGAAACAGTGCCTCGAACACTTGCTGTCGACGGGCAAGCGTGACGCTTTCATCGAGATTGGCCTCAAACTAGAAGTCGCTTATGCGATCAGTGCAGGCGATGATCGTGTCAAGGGCCGCGCGCACGAGATCGCGATGGTCGCAGCACTGCGGGCGAATTTGGCGAAATACACTACGGGTACAGGGCGAAGCCGCGCCACAGTGGAGCGGGACATCCGCCAACTGCTTTCTAAAGCAGTGATGGCAGACGGTATCCTCGATGTGTTCAAAGCCGCCGGGCTAGACCAGCCCGATCTGTCGATCTTCTCTGACGAGTTCCTAGCCGAAGTGCGCGACACCAAGCAGAAGAATCTCGCAGTCGAGACGCTACGCCGCCTGCTTGCAGACGAAATCAGGGCGCACGCCCGGACGAATATCGTACAATCCCAGAAGCTGAGTGACCGTTTGGACGAGACGCTGCGCAAGTACCACAACCGCGCCGTCGACAGTGTGCAAGTCATTGAGGAGCTAATTGCATTAGCTCATGACATTCGCGCCGATGCGGCTCGGGCGGTAGAGCTGGGGTTGTCGCAGGAGGAGGTGGCCTTTTACGAGGCCCTCGCCGAGAACGGATCCGCGCGCGAGCTGATGGCCCATGAGACGCTGCGCACCCTTGCACAATTGCTGGTTCAAACGATCCGCAACTCGGCAACCATCGACTGGACCCGCAAGGAGGGCGTCCGAGCCAAGATGCGCATCGAAGTGCGAAAGCTTCTTGCTCGGTACGGCTATCCGCCCGACCTGCAAAAGGCAGCCGTCGACCTAGTCGTTCGCCAGGCCGAGACCATCGCCGCTGATTGGGGCTGAGCAGGGCCTAAATGGCGGAGAGGGAGGGATTCGAACCCCCGATAGGCTTGCACCTATGCCGCATTTCGAGTGCGGTGCATTCAACCACTCTGCCACCTCTCCTGAAGGTGCCGATAAGAGGTAGGAACCCCTGTGGTCGGGGCGTGTAATAGGCGAGGATGGCCGGCCAGACAAGGCGCGAAAGGCGAAAATCCGCCGCCTGTTTCATCCCTTCCCTCTCATTCCGAAAGGAACCGCCGTGGAGCATCTGACGATCGCGGCCAATGGCGCCGATTTCCATCTGGTCCGCGCTGGAAGCGGCAAACCGCTGCTTTTGCTGCATGGTTGGCCGGAATTCTGGCGGACCTGGGAGCCGGTGATATCTAGGCTTTCCGACCGCTTCATGCTGATCGCGCCCGATTTGCGCGGCTTTGGCGACAGCGACAAGCCTGATGGCCCCTACGGGCCGGATGGCCATGCCGCGGACATGCTGGCGCTGATGAACCGGCTCGGCATCGATCGATTCGGCGTCGTGGGTCATGACGTCGGCGGCGCCGTGATGCAGCCCCTGGCCCGGCAGGCACCGGGCCGGCTCACCGGGCTGTTCTTGTTCGATTTCGTCTATCCCGGCATCGGGCCGCGCATGGCGGCCCCTGATAGGCTCAACCACATCTGGTACCAGTCCTTCCACCAGATGGAGATGGCCCCGGCGCTCGTCGGCGCCAGCCGCGAGAGCTGCCGGCTCTATATCAGCCACTTCCTCAAAGGCTGGGCACACCGGAAAAATGCCTTCGACGACGTGCTCGACGCCTTCGCCGACAACTTCCTCAAGCCCGGCAACCTCGCCGGCGGCTTTGCGCATTATCGCGCCTCGCATGACGGGCGCATCGCGATGATGAAGGGCGAGGCGCCGCGCCTGCCGCCGATCAACGTGCCGACGTGTGTGCGCTGGGCCGAGCACGACCCGCTGTTTCCCTATGCCTGGACCGACCGGCTCGGGGAAACCTTCAGCGAGCTCGATCTGGCGATGTTTCCGGACGTCGGGCACTTCCCGCACCGGGAAGATCCGGATCGCGCGGCCATGGAGATCGCGGCGTTCTTTCAGCGCATCGGCTGGAATTGAGGCCCGGGTCCAAGAAACGGGGTGGGACCGCCAGACGCGGTAAACACTGGCGGTCCCTTGCCGCTCATTGAAATACTGACCGGGAAGGGCGGCTTCGCCGGCCGAGTGAAGCGACGATTCGACCCTAGCGTGCAGCCCGCACCGCGCAACGCAATCCGCCCCTTAACCTAACCGGTCAAGGTTACTCTTTGTCGTTCTTGCCCTTTTTCTTCCCGTTCTCCGTGGAATCCCGGTCTTTTCCGTTGGCGCTCTCCTTGCGGCGGTTGGTGAAGCGCGCATTGCCAAGGCCGGTGCCGATGGTGAGCACGCCCCAGCGCTCGACGTGCTGCATGAACGGAACTTCCGAAAGGCCCTGAACCACGCCGTCATTGTGCATCACGACCGCGGTGTCGTGCCCGCCGATCTCGGGGATGGCTTCGACGAGGCTTGCCGGCAGGTTGAACTTGCTGCTCTCCCAATTGCCGGGCAGATTCTGCGCGCCCTTCTCGATGGAGCCGTCCGCATCGATCACACCGGGACAGGCGATGCCGATGAACGGCGCGAGCTTGAAGCCTTCAGCTGCGGCATCCTCGATGAGCCCCTCGAGCATCTTGACCACCCGCTTCACCGCGGCCTCGCGGCTCGGCTCATCATCGGCATGGCGCCACAAATCGGATTTGAAGACCGCGGCCTTGGACAGATCGGGCGCCTTCTTCCAGCGCGTTTCCACGATCCCGCAGCGGATGTTCGTTCCGCCGATGTCGACCGCGAGGATGCTGTCATAGGCCTCGAAAATCCAGGACGGTGCGAGGTGCAGGGCTCCGATCAACCCGGCATCATCAGGATCGAAGCGGATCGGCACCAGATCGACCTCGAAGCCTTCCGACTTGAGGATGATCTCGGCCCGGGCAATGGCAATTTCACCGAGCCGGCTCGCGCGAAAGCCGCCGCCGACCACAATGCAGTCGGTCTTGGCCCAGGCCTTGGTCTTGAGGAACCGCCGCGTGACGTAAGCGAGCTCCTGCGCGAAATCCTCGATCGCGCTATGCACGACGGCCGTGGCCTCGGTATCGTCGCCGACCAGAACGGCATCGAGGGCCTTCTTGCTGATCTTGTCGGACGGCTCGTCGCCGAAGGGATCCTCGCCGCTCTTGCGAAGCGGTTTGCGCCACTCTTCGAGGATCTCGCGAAACGCGCCCTTGCTGGCGCGGTCGCCCAAAAAGCCCTCGTCGTCTTTGATCTCGATGTTGAAGCTGTCGACGTCGACCGACGGCAGGCGGCTCGCCCCGTGCTGGGCGATGCCCGTCGTGTTGACCAGCTGGTCTGTTGCCATGATAGCCCTTGCCCGCGTGTCCGATTTGCGAGGACACAACGGGGAGGGAACCCGTTGGTTTCAAGCCGGCCGCAGATTCGGCCCACACACCAGAATGGACCCAAATCCTTCAAATCCTGACCGTTTTCGCTCGCTTTTCCTTGACTTGCGGCGTCCGGCGGCTATAAGTCCCACAGCCGGCGCGGGGCGTTTCTCGCGCCGCTTGCTTTTGCGTGGGTTTTCAAAGGGATAACTCCCGCCCGCACAAAGCTCGCATAAACCCGTAGCGACTGACAAAAAGCCGGCCCCGACAAACTGTCGCGAGGCCGGGATTGAACACGAAGGAAAAAAACGATGTTCGCAGTCATCAAAACCGGCGGCAAGCAATACCGCGTCGTGCCGGATGATGTTCTCGAAGTAGGCAAGATCGCCGGCGAAGTCGGCACGATCGTGCAGTTGAATGAAGTTCTGGTGGTCGGCGGCGACACGCCGGTCCTGGGCGTCCCGACGGTCGCAGGCGCGTCCGTTGCGGTCGAGGTGCTCGACCACAAACGCGGACCGAAGGTCATCGCGTTCAAGAAGCGCCGCCGCAAGAACTCGCGCCGCAAGCGCGGCTACCGCGACGAGATCACGGTGCTGCGCGTCAGCGAGATCCTGACCGACGGCGCCAAGCCCACCAAGGGCCCGCGTCCGAAGAAGGAGAAGGTGGCCAAGGAGTCCGCGACGGAAGCCGCCGAATAACGAGATTTGATCACGCCAATTCACGAATTGATGCGTGAGAAATCGTGAAATGATTCCGTCAAGGAATTGATCTAGACATACGTAGGATTTCGGAGACGAGCCATGGCTCACAAAAAAGCAGGCGGTTCATCGCGTAACGGACGCGATTCCAAGGGCAAGCGCCTCGGCATCAAGGCGTTCGGCGGGGAGATCGTCGCTCCCGGCAACATCATTGCGCGTCAGCGCGGCACCACCTGGCACCCCGGCCTTAATGTCGGCATGGGCACGGACCACACTTTGTTCGCCAAGGTCGAAGGTCGTGTTGCGTTCCAGGCCAAAGCCAACGGCCGCACCTTCGTATCGGTACTCCCGATCGCAGAGGCGGCTGAATAGACGGCGGATCAAATGGGAATCCGCCGGGTCCTGACCAAACCGGCGGAGTCCTAGAGATCATAGAGATCGAAGGCTCCAGGGGAGGCGGGAAACCGGCCTCCCCTTTTCTTTGACTTGCTCACTTTGACTTAGTGACTTTCCAGGAGCCGGACATGTTGCAGGATTTCTCGAGCGTGACCTTGCAGGAGGCGAGACCGAGTGTCGTCGCCACCGAGCGGCTGACCTTGCGGCGGCCGACACTCGCCGACGTCAGGACCATCGCCCGGCTCGCCAACGACCGCCGCATCGCAGAAAACACCCGCCGCCTGCCGCATCCTTATTCGCAGGACGACGCTGTCGAATTCATCCGCGCCACCGCCGCGCTCGGCAGCGAGACCGTGTTCCTGATCGAGCACGACAGCGGCCCAATCGGCATGGTCGGCATCGACTGCTCCACGCCCGACAATGCCGAGCTCGGCTACTGGCTCGGCGTCGAGCATTGGGGCCAGGGCTTTGCCACCGAGGCCGCACGCGGCGCGATCGACTTCTTCTTCGAGGAGTTCGAGGACGACCATCTCTATGCTGGCGCGCGCGTCACCAATCCGGCCTCGCGCAAGGTGCTGGAGAAGTGCGGCTTCCAGTGGAGCGGCGTCCAGCTGCACCGCTTCCTGGCGCTGGGATCGTCCACGCCCGTCGATTGCTTCCGCCTGTCACGCGGCGTGTGGGCGTCGCTGAAGAGCTGGAGCAGTGCGAGGAGGATGAGGTAGGGCCACCGATTACCCTCCCCTGGAGGGGGAGGGTCGATGCGCATGCAGCGAAGCGGAATGCGCAGCGGGGTGGGGTGAAGCCACAGCAATGGTCTCACCCATCACCGCTAATCCAAGCACCATCTTCGCGGAAAGACTGTCACCCCACCCCGCTCGCGCGGTGCGCGAGCGACCCTCCCCCTCCAGGGGAGGGTAAG
>NZ_JAULLN010000056.1:0-20453 GCF_041357655.1 Bradyrhizobium sp. DN3
ATCACAAGCCCGCCAAAACCGCTCACCCTTTTTCGGTCGGGCTCTCAGGATGAGGGCGGAGTGTGCGGCAGCAAGTTTCAACGGGCACCGATGCCGCTTAGCCTCATCCTGAGGGACCGCGAAGCGGTCGTCTCGAAGGACGAGGCGCGCGCTCAGGCCGCCCCAAAGGCCATATGCGATTGCCCGGCGTAGGGAGAGGTGACCGATCGACCGAACTTTGCTGTCCGTCAGCCGCCCTTGGGGATACGGCATTGCATGATGCAATGGAGGCCCGTCTTCAAGAATGAGAGCTCGGTCTTGCCGTCGAAGGCGGTTAGCGCCGACTTCAGCAATTTGGTGCCGAAGCCCGGCGCCGACACCTCGCCGATGCTTGGTCCCTCGGTCTCGTCCCAAGTGATGGTCAGGCGATCGCCGCTGACGGTCCATGACACCTGCAACAATCCGCGCGGCGCCGAGAACGCGCCATATTTGCCCGCGTTGGTGGCGAGCTCGTGAAACATCAGTGACAGCGTGACCGCGAGCTTCGGCGGCAGGAACAGCCGGTCGCCATTGAGCGTGAAGCGGACGTGGCCGTAAGGCCCGAGCTCCGCGATCAGGAGATCGCGGATGTCGCAGCCCGCCTTGTCGATCCGCGAGATCAAATCGTCGGTCGTGGCCAGCGACCGCAGCCTCGGATCGATGCGGGCCCAGACCTGCGGCTGGTCGTGCAGCACCTGGTGCAGCACGGCGTGCACCGTCGACAGCTTGTTTTTCAGCCGGTGTTGGAGCTCATCGACCAGCAGCTTGCGATAGTCTTCTTCCTCGATCAGGCGATTGGAAATCCGGCGCTGCTCGATCAGCAGCGAGCGATAATGCTCGACACCCCAGATGGTCAGTGCGCTCACGGCCCAGTAAAGCGCCAGCAGGGCAAATCGCGCGTGATCGGCAAAGGCATCGCTGAAATTGACGACGACGCCGAGCACGCCGCCGACGAGTGCCGTCACGACGCCGATCCGGAAGCCGCCGAACGCGGCGGCAAAGAACACGGCCGGGAAATACGGGGTGAAGTAGACGTCGGGCCGGACCTGCGCGAGACCCCAGCGCGCCGCCGTCGCAATCAGCAAGCAGGCGGCCGCGAAGGCGATGCTCAGACCGAGCGATGGCGGTGCCACGCCCTGCCAGCCTTTGCGGAACTCGTCGATCAGCTTTCCCATGCCCCGCCCGGTCGCGATGCCCGTTCGAAAGTCGAGCCATGGTTGCGAATGTTACGCATGTCGGACGCGCAAGCAAAGCTTGCCTTGCCGCGGGCCGGCGGGAATAGTGACCGTCGCGGCGCCGTCATCTGTCAGTGTCCGCCATCTGAAAATCAAATCATTCAAAAACGGGAACAATCCATGGGCAGGCTAGACGGCAAGGTTGCGGTCATCACCGGCGCGACGAGCGGGATCGGATTGCGTACCGCGGAAGTCTTCGTTGCCGAAGGTGCCAAAATTGTGATCGCGGGTCGGCGCGTGCCGGAAGGCGAGGCGTTGGCGAAGCAGCTCGGGGCGACTTGCATCTTCCGCCAGACCGACGTCACGGTCGAAGCGCAGTTGCAGGCGCTGATCGCGCTCGCGGTCGACAGATTCGGCCGGATCGACTGCCTGTTCAATAATGCGGGCGGCCCGGCGCAGACCGGCGGCATCGAGGGCCTCGAGGCCGAGCGGTTCGATGCGGCGATGGCGACGCTGGTGCGCAGCGTCATGCTCGGCATGAAGCACGCCGCGCCCCACATGAAGAAGCAGGGTTTTGGCAGCATCATCAACAATGGCAGCATCGCCGGCCGTCTCGCCGGGTTCTCGTCCTCGATGGTCTATAGCGCGGCCAAGGCGGCGGTGATCCATCTCACCAAATGCGTAGCGATGGAGCTCGGCGAGTCCAATGTGCGCGTCAACTCGATCTCGCCCGGCGCGATCGCAACCGGCATCTTCGGCAAGGCGCTGGGGCTGTCGACCGACGCGGCCGAGAAGACGCCGGCGGTGATGCGCGAGGTCTACAAGACCGCGCAGCCGATCCCGCGCGCCGGTCTCCCTGATGACATCGCCCATGCCGCGGTGTTCCTGGCGAGCGACGAATCCAGCTTCATCAACGGCCACGACCTCGTCATCGACGGTGCCATGACCGGCGGCCGCAACTGGAGCCAGCAGCAGCAGGGTTATGCGGCCTTGCGCAAAGCGTTCGATCAGGGGGCGTAGGAGCCACGGGCGCCGAAGCCGTAGGGTGGGCAAAGGCGCGCCCTTCGCGCGCCGTGCCCACCGTCGGTGTTCAAACCGGGAGAGACATGGTGGGCACGGCGCTCCGCGCCTTTGCCCACCTTACGAAAGCAGGTTTCCGTCATTGCGAGGAGCCCTTGCGACGAAGCAATCCAGAATCCCTCCATGGAAAGATTCGGGATTGCTTCGCGGAGCCTGTCATCGGGCCGCGCTTCGCGCGGACCCGTTGGCTCGCAATGACGGCGGTGGCGCTAAACCGCCTTCACCCGCACCCGCAAACCATCCCGCGGCTTCGGGATCGGCCACATCTGCCAGTCCGGCTTGTAGCCCGGCGCCAGCGATACCTCGATGTTCTGCAGGAAATGCCGCGCGAAGCATTTCGCCTGCATATGGGCGAAGTGCAGGCCGAGGCACATATGCGCGCCGCCGCCGAACGGCACAAAGGCGAAGCGGTGGCGGCCACGCTGCGCCTCCTCGGTGAAGCGCATTGGATCAAACCGATCCGGCTCCGGCCAGATGTCCTTCATGTGGTGCGTGTAGAGCGGATTGACCCCGACGGCGGTGCCGGCCGGAATCGTAAAGCCCTTGAAAGTGAAATCGCGCATCGCGCGGCGCGGCATCGAAGGCACCGGCGGCTTGATCCGTAGCGCCTCCTTGAACGCCATCTCCGTCAGCGGCATCTTCTCGAGATCGTCGAAGCTGCTCGGCGCATCCGGGGCAAGTCCGAGCGCGAGGACCTCCGCCCGCAGCCTGTCCTGCCAGTCCGGATTGGCGGCGAGCTCGCCGATGAAGGAGGTCAGCGACGAGGTCAGCGTATCGTGCGCCGCCATCATCAGGAAGCTCATATGGTCGATGATATCCTGCTCTGAGAGCAGCGCGCCGTCCTCGTGGGTCGCGCGGCAGAGCTGCGAGAACAGGTCATCGCCGCCGTGATTGCCGCGTCGCAGCGGAATCTGCTCGCGGAAATAGGCGACGATGCGCTTCCGTCCCTTCACCCCTCGCGCCATCTGGGTGCCGGGCAGGGGGCGGCGGACCGGGGCGACGGCGGCCGCGACCATGTCGACGAAGGCACGGTTGATCTCGTCGACCTCGGGGCCGATGTCGGCGCCGAGGAACGAGGCCGCAGCGAGATCGAGCGTGAGCTGCTTCATCGCCGGATAAAGCTGCATCTCGCCGGGTTTGGCCTTCCACTGCGCCACGCGCGCGGAAATGCCGCGATCGAGATCGCTGAGATATGACTTCATCGGCCCGGCCTTGAACGCGACCGACAGCGCCTTGCGATGCAGGCGGTGCTCGTCGAAATCGAGCAGCATCAAGCCGCGCGGAAACAACAGGCCGAGCACCTTGTTCCAGCCATGCGTCGACGAGAACAGTTTCTGCTGGTCGAACAGCACGAGCTCGTTGGCCTCGGGCCCGAGCAGCACGACATTGGTCTCGCCGAAAATGTGCGTGCGGTAGACCGGGCCGTATTTGGCGCCGTTCGCCTCGATGTGCCCCTTGGGGTCGGCGAGCACCTGCAAGGTCTTGCCGATGATCGGCCAGCCTTCGTCGCCGGGGATGTGGGTCAGCTCATTGCGCCTGGGCGGGGTGAAGCCAAGCGCAGGGGCGGCCACATTCTGCATCGACATGACGATTGCTCCGGTTGGCAAGCTCCGCGAGCATAGCACGATCCGGTGGTCTTGCGCGCAAGCACACACCATCGTCGTCCCGGCCTAGTGCGCAATTGCGCACGGGGGGGCCGGGACCCATAACCCCAGGGAGCAGTTTGTCGCGAGCCGGTCATCGCGAGTTTTCGCCAAATACAGTTCGGTGGCTATGGGTCCCGGCTTTCGCCGGGACGACAGAAGTAGACCTACCGCTTCGCCGCTTCCTTTTGCAAATCCGGGGCGTTGACGGCGGGGATGGCGACGCGGCCGGGGCCGGTCACCTTCAGCGCCTCGGCGGCCTTCTCGTTCTCCATGATCTTGGCCATCACGGCCTGGCCCGCGCGCTCGAAGATCGCGCGATTCTCGATCACGAATTTTTGCGACTTGCGAAGACCGTCGATGTAGCCGTTGATCTCCGGGACGACGTAGCGCGCGACCATGTCCCAGCTGCGGCGGGTGTTTTCCGGATTGGCCCAGTCGTGCACGAAGCCGATGATGGCGCCGACCCCGCCGGACACCTGCATCACGTTCTTGATGGTTTTGACGAGATCGTCGGGTGTGCCGATGGTGGAGGCTGCGCCCTCGACGAAGGCGGTCTTGTCCACGGCTTCGTCGGGCGAGGAGAAAGCGGTGAGACCCGGCCGCTGCAGCGTCCCGACATTATATTCGTTGTGCCAGCGCATCAGCCCGGCGCCCGCTTCGCGGCGCGCCTGCTCGCGGGTTTCGGCGATATGCCAGGTCAGGAGCACGCGCCAGTCGGCGCGGCTCACCGTGGTGCCGTGCTTTTTCGCCGCGTCCTCGGCGAACTGCCATTGCTGTTGCAGCGACATCAGCCCCTGCGTCGTCATCGAGCCCAGCGAGATGATGCCGATGCCGTATTTGCCGGCCAGCGTCATGCCGGACGGCGAGATCTGCGAGGCCACCACGAATGGCATCTCCTCCTGCAGCGGCAGGATCTGCAGTGCGGCGTCGTTCATGGTGAACCAGTCGCTCTTCGCGGTGACGCGCTCGCCGTTGAAGAGGCGGCGGATCACGCCGATCGCCTCGTCCTGGCGGTCGCGCTGCGTCATCGGGTCGATGCCGAGCGTGTGCGCGTCGGAGGCGAGCGCGCCGGGACCGGAGCCGAAGATGGCGCGGCCGCCGGTCATGTGATCGAGCTGCACCATGCGCTGGGCGACGTTGAAGGGGTGGTGGTAGGGCAACGACACCACACCGGTGCCGAGCTTGATCCGCTTGGTGCGCTCGCCGGCCGCGGCCAGGAACATCTCGGGCGATGCGATCATCTCCCAGCCGGAAGAGTGATGCTCGCCGCACCAGAACTCGTCATAACCGAGGTTATCGAGCTGCTCGACCAGGTCGAGATCGCGCCGGAACTGGAGCATCGGATGCTCCCCGATCGGGTGATGCGGGGCAAGAAAGGCTCCGAATTTCAGGCGCGCCATGGCGTTCTCTCCGGCTTCGATTTTCTGGTTGTTGAAGCGGCGAGGCTACGTGCTCGCCGAAGCGAACGCAATCGCACGATGTCCCGCGCGGCGGAATGCAGGCATGCGCGGAGGTGCGATGAGATGTCTCGTCTCCCTCTCCCCGTTCTTACGGGGAGAGGGCAGGGTGAGGGGCTGCTTCCGCAAATTCAGTGGCAGTGCGACTCGCGGAAGCTCCCCCCTCACCCGGAATTCAAACTGCGTTTGAATTCCGGCCTCTCCCCGCACGCGGGGAGAGGCGAAGCAATCGCGCCTTCGAATGAAGCGCGGGAATCCTACCTCGCAGGTAATCGCGACACCGCGCGCGATCTGAAATGATCGAGCAACGATAGTCCAGGGTCCCGCGCCGATGCATCAGATCGTCACACAACAACTCGATTCCTCGCGCCGCTGGTGGGTGCTGGCCATCGTCGTCGCCGCGCAGTTCATGTTCGGCGTCGACGCCTTCGTGGTCAACGTCGCCATTCCCACCATCGCGGTCGATCTGAAAGCGTCGCCGGCGCAGATCGAATCCGTGATTGCGATCTACCTGATCGCCTATGCCACGCTGGTCGTCACCGGCGGCCGGCTCGGCGACATCCACGGCACGAAGAGCGTCTTCCTCGCCGGCGTGCTGGGTTTCACGCTGACCTCGCTCTGGTGTGGCCTTGCGCAATCCGGCGCGGAGCTGATCATCGCCCGGCTGGCGCAGGGCGCGACCGCGGCGCTAATGGTGCCGCAGGTGCTGGCGACGCTGCATCTGTTGTTCACGGACGAGACGCGCAGCCGCGCCTTCGCCATCTATGGCATCGTGCTCGGGCTTGCCGGCGCCGCGGGCTTCCTGCTCGGCGGTCTCCTGGTCACGCTCGACCTCGCCGGCACCGGCTGGCGCGCGGTGTTCTTCGTCAACGTTCCCAGCGGCCTCGCCATCGCCACTGCCGCCTGGCGCATCATGCCGTCGGTGCCGCGGCGATCAGGTACAAAGCTCGACATCAAGGGCAGCGTGGTGCTGTTCGCAGGCTTGCTATGCCTGATCGGCCCGCTGCTGTTCGGTCACGATGTCGGCTGGGCGCCGTGGTTGTGGGCGGTGATGGCAATCGGCGGCGCGATCCTCGCCGCGTTCCTGAAGCTGGAGCACGCGGTCGCGCGCGACGGCGGCATGCCGCTGATCGATCTCACGCTGCTGTCGGACGCAGCCTTCCTGCGCGGCCTCGGCGCGGCGTTCTTCTTTTTCGTCGCCAACCTCTCGTTCTACCTGGTGATGACGCTGTACATGCAGCGCGGCCTGAAGATTCCGCCGCTCGCGGCCGGCATGGCCTTCATCCCGCTCGCGCTTGCCTTCGTCGTGGCCTCGCGCCACAGCGGCGCGCGGGCGCGCCATCGCGCCACCAAGGTGTTGCTCGAGGGCTGCGCGCTCCAGATCGCAGGTCTTGCCGCGCTCGCGCTTGTCGCGTTCTATGTCGATGCACCGACGCCGCTTGCGCTTGCGCTTACGATGATCGTCTTCGGCTACGGTCAGGGATTGGTGATGGCGCCGTTGTCGGGCGCGGTGCTCGCGAGCGTAAAACCTGTCGCCGCGGGCTCGGCCTCCGGCATGTACGGCACCACGGCGCAGATCGGAAATGCGGCCGGAGTGGCCGCAATCGGCGCATTCTTCTTCGCCGTCGAATCGTTGCAATCAGCGCGCGCAGGATTTCTCGTCTCGCTTGCGCTGTTTGTGACATTAATCATGATCTGCGCCGCATTTCTGGCCTGGATGCGCCGCGCCTCTGCACCAAGTTGAGGCATAGCGGTTAATACATGCGGATTCCGCGGGAAATCCCGGCGATTTTCGTGGGATTGACAGCGCACAGACTTTTTATTTTGCAACGCAGCAACTATCTGGTTTGGCTGAACGTTGGAAGTTGCCCACCAGGAAGTTGCCGTGTCACTAGCCCGAAATGTCGATCTGTTGAGACGTCTGCCAAAGCTGGACGGTCTGCGCTTTGCCGAGCTCGGCCGCAGCGCGGATTCATCCAGCCCGTTGCAAGAGGTCACGGGCTTCGGTGACAATCCCGGCGCGTTGCGCATGCTCGCCTTCGTGCCGGCGCAGCTGCAGAAGCCGCGCGCGCTCGTCGTCGTGCTGCATGGCTGCGGCCAGACCGCTTCCGGCTACGATCTCGGCGCCGGTTGGTCGACGCTGGCGAAGCATTACGGCTTCGCGCTGCTGATGCCCGAGCAGCAGCGCATCAACAACGGCAACACCTGTTTCAACTGGTTCAATCCGGAGGACACCGCACGGGACAGCGGCGAGGCGCGTTCGATCCGCGAGATGATCACGCACATGGTCGAAGCGCACGGCATCGATCAGAGGCGCATCTTCATCACAGGCCTGTCCGCCGGCGGCGGCATGACATCGGTGATGCTCGCGACCTATCCGGAAGTTTTCGCAGCCGGCGCGGTGATCGCGGGCTTGCCCTATGGCATCGCCTCGAATCTGCGCGAGGCGCTGGACGGCATGTTCCATTCACCCGCGCGTCCCGCGCGTGAGCTCGGCGATCTCGTGCGCAACGCCACCCACCATCGTGGCCCCTGGCCGAAGGTGTCGGTGTGGCACGGCAGCGCCGACCGCACCGTCAATCCCGGCAACGCCAACGAGATCGTCAAGCAATGGCTCGATCTGCATGATCTGCCTGAGGTGCCGATGGCCGAGACCAATGTCGACGGCTATCCGCGCCAGGCCTGGTGGAACCAGGACGGCGAGACGCTGGTCGAATCCTACGCCATCACCGACATGGCGCACGGCACGCCGCTCGGTCTCGCCGACAACGACCAGCGTTACGGCATGGAAGGCGCGTTCCTGATCGAGGCCGGCATCTCCTCGTCCTACCACATCGCAAAATTCTTCGGCCTCACCGGCTGGATTGCGGAGACAGCGCCAAAGGCGGAGGCAAAGCCTGCAACGCCGAAGCCGGCGCTGACGCCCGCGCCGCATCTCGCCCGCTCGATCCGCGTAGCGGTCGCCGCACAGCCGGCCGAGCCGAAGCGCGAGCGGACACGCAGCTTCGATCTCGGCCAGATCATCACGCGCGCGCTGACCGCGGCGGGGTTGATGAAGTAATTCTAAGTCGTCCCGGCGAAGGCCGGGACCCATACCGCGGAATCTATCAATGACGCTCGGTATGAGTCCCGAACGACGAGTCTTCGCCAAACTCCCTCTCCGGAGTATGGGTCCCGGCCTTCGCCGGGACGACAGCGGAATTTGTGGCTTAGCTTCGCTTCAACACTACGCCGTCTGATCGATCCATTCGATCGGCGTCACCGTGACCTCGCCGCCGGCCACCTTCCGCGTCATCTCCTGATAGGTTTTAAAGAAGTCGCGCGATTGCAGCGCCTTTTGCGCGGCATCGTCGGTGACGCTGGCGAGGTGGATATAGCTGCCGTCATCGCGGTGCTTCAGGACACGATAGCCGATCCGCCCTTTCAGCTCCGGATCGCCGTCGATCGCCTTGATGAAGCGGCCGATCTCCTGATGCCAGGCCTCCGTCGTGCCGTTCCTGAACGCATATGTGATCATGAAGTGCTTCATGTGACGCTCCTTACTTCGTCGTGTGCGTCATCATCTGCGGCTTGCAAGCGATCCTGCAAGTATGGACAAAATTGATAGTATGGACTTTTTCGCCGGCGCTCCTATTCTTCCGCGCGCTGGCTGCGCATGGAGGAGACGACATGGCGAAGGCAAGAGCGAACCCGGCGCGCACCTGTCCGGTCGCGGCGTTTCAGAAGATGATCAGCGGCAAGTACAAGCTCCGCATCGTCTGGGACCTCAAGGACGGTCCGCGCCGCTATGGTGAGATCAGGAGCGGCCTGCTGCGCGGCACGGAAGGCAGCGCGGAGATCACCCCGCGCGTGCTCAGCCGCGAATTGAAGGCGCTGACGGCGAGCGGCCTGATCGACCGCAAGGATTTTGGCGAGGTGCCGCCCAAGGTCGAATATCGCCTGACCCGCAAGGGCAGGAGTTTTGTGCCGGTCGTCGCCGCGATCCGGGAATGGGGCGAGCGTAACCTCGGCGAACCCGCGGCGCTGGCGGACGCCGCCGAGTAGAGCATGATCCGGAAAAGTGTGAAGCGGTTTTCCGAACAGATCATGCTCAAACAAAAAACGCTTACATCTCGCCGGTGATGAACGGATTGGTCATCCGCTCCTGGCCGATGCTGGAGCCGGCGCCGTGGCCGCAGATGAAGCCGACATCGTCGCCGAGCGGCAAGAGCTTGGTCTTTATCGAGTTGATCAGCATGGCGTGACTGCCGCCGGGCAGGTCGGTGCGCCCGACCGAGCCTGCGAATAGGACGTCGCCGACATGGGCAAAACGCAAGTCCTTGTTGAAGAACACCACGCTGCCGGGCGAATGGCCGGGGCAGTGATAGATGTCGAACTGCAGGCCGCCGATCGAGACGCTGTCGCCTTCGACGAGCCAGCGGTCCGGCGCAAAGTTGCGCACCCCGGTCATGCCGAAGCGCGCGCCGCTCTCGACCACGTTGTCGAGCAGGAACTTGTCCGCTTCATGCGGGCCCTCGATTGGCACCTTCAGCGCGTCGCGCAAGTCGGCCGCGCCGCCGACATGGTCGATATGACCATGGGTCAGCCAGATCTTTTCCACGCTGACGCCGGTCTGCTTGATCGCATCCAGAATCTTCGGCACGTCGCCACCGGGATCGATCACCACGGCCTTCTTGGAAGGCTCGTCCCAGATGATGGTGCAGTTCTGCTCGAACAACGTCACGGGAACGATGATCGCGCCGGCTTTGGCTTTGGTGTCATTTTGTTCGGTCATGGCCGCACAATGCCGATTTTTGCCAGGCCGCCAAGCAAAAGATTCGGGCCAAACAGTCGGAACGAGTTCGGGAACAGCCGTCACACGGCCGTCCCAATTGACCTGCCAATTTGAACCGGGGCGTCGCTGTCGCGTTCTCCCGCGCGAGGCGCAGATTTGGGTGGTCTTTCGGCATGGCTCAAGGCAACGAGAATTGGTGGCGCGACGGCATCTTCTATCAGATCTATCCGCGCTCCTTTCAGGACTCGGATGGCGACGGCGTCGGCGATCTCGCCGGCATCCTCAAGCGGCTGCCTTACGTCAAATCGCTCGGCGTCGACGCGATCTGGCTGTCGCCGGTCTTTCCCTCGCCAATGGCGGATTTCGGCTACGACATTTCGGACTATACCGACATCGAGCCGCTGTTCGGCACGATGGCCGATTTCGATGCGCTGCTCGCCGCCGCCCATGACAACGGTCTGAGGCTGATCCTCGACCTTGTGCCCAACCACACCTCGGACCAGCATCCCTGGTTCATCGAGAGCCGCGCCTCGCGCGACAATCCCAAGCGCGATTGGTACATCTGGCGCGATCCGGCGCCCGATGGTGGCGTGCCGAACAACTGGCTGTCCGAGTTCGGCGGCAGCGCCTGGCAATTCGACGAGACCACGGGGCAATATTACTACCACGCCTTCCTCGCCCAGCAGCCGGACCTCAACTGGCGCAATCCGGACGTTCGCGCCGCGATCTATGATGTGATGCGGTTCTGGCTGGAGAAGGGCGTCGACGGCTTCCGCGTCGACGTGATCTGGCACCTGATCAAGGACGTCGAATTCCGCGACAATCCGCCAAACCCGCATTACGTCGAGGGCCGGCCGCCGAACGAGAAGATCCTGACGCAATACTCGACCGATCAGCCCGAGGTGCATGACGTGATCGCGCAGATGCGGCGTCTCACCGATGGCTTTGGCGCGCGCGTCTTGATCGGTGAGATCTATCTGCCGCTGCATCGCTTGATGGCCTATTACGGCAACGATCTCACCGGCGCGCAGATGCCGTTCAACTTCGCGCTGCTCTCGACCTTCTGGAGCGCGCGCTCGATCGAGAAGATCATCGAGGATTACGAGAAGGCGCTGCCGCGCGGCGCCTGGCCGAACTGGGTGCTCGGCAATCACGACCGTCCGCGCGTCGCAAGCCGCGTCGGTCCCGAGCAGGCCCGTGTCGCCGCCATGCTGTTGCTGACGCTGCGCGGCACGCCGACGCTCTATTACGGCGACGAGATCGGCATGCATCAGCTCGCGATCGCACCGGAGGACACGCGCGATCCCTTCGAGAAGAACGTGCCCGGCATCGGTGTCGGCCGCGACGGCTGCCGCACGCCGATGCAGTGGGATTCCTCGAACTTCGCCGGCTTCGCGGAGGTCCGGCCGTGGCTGCCGCTGCCGGAGGATCACATCCGCGAGAACGTCGTCGCTCTCGAAGCCGATCCGCGCTCGATCCTGAACCTGTACAAGCGCCTGATCGCCTTGCGGAAGGCTTCGCCGCCGCTGATGGCAGGCGACTATCATCCGATCTCGGCGCAAGGCGATCTCCTGCTCTATCGCCGCGAGACCGGGGGCAGGGCGGTGGTGGTGGCGCTCAATCTCGGCCCCGATCCGATCGCCGTGACCACCAGCGCCATCCGCTTCGGCAGCGAGATCCTGCTGTCGACGTTTCTGGATCGGGAGGGTGAGCGGCTGGAGGGCGTGTTGGACTTGCGGGGGAATGAAGGCGTGGTGGTGGCGGCGCCATCCTAGCCGTCGTCCCGGCCTAGTGCGCAATTGCGCACTGGGGCCGGGACGGCGGCTGAAGGCTATCTGACAACATCATTCTCCAATGTCGTCCTGGACAAGCGAAGCGCAGATCCAGGACCCATTACCACCGAATGTAGTTTGGCGAGGACTCAGGATGACCGCCTGCGTGCGACAACGGCCTCTTGGGGTAATGGGTCCTGGCTTTCGCCAGGACGACGACGGAGGAATCGGCTATCCTCCCCCCATGGACAACACCGCCCGCAACATCGCCCTCGTCCCTCCGCCGGACCGCCGCCAGTCGGAGACTGCACTGGCGGTCGCGCGCGGCACGGCGCGACTGCTGCGCTCGCTCGGCTTCTCCTGCATCAGCGAATTGCCGCTGCCCTCGGGCCGCCGCGCCGATCTCGTCGCGTTGAACGAGCGCGGCGAGATCTGGATCGTCGAGATCAAATCGTCGGTCGAGGATCTGCGCGCCGACCAGAAATGGCACGAATACCGCGCCCATTGCGACCGGCTGTTCTTCGCCTTCACGCAGGATCTGCCCTGCGAGATATTTCCTGAAGACACCGGCCTGATCGTCGCCGACGCCTACGGCGCGCACATGCATTGCGAGGCGCCCGAGCACAAGCTTGCTGCCGCCACGCGCAAGCAGATGACGGTGCGCTTTGCGATGGCGGCTGCGCTGCGGATCAACCGCCTGGTCGATCCGCAGGGGCATGCGGATTTTTGGGAGTAGCGGCGATCGCGAGCGCAGACGTCGTAGGGTGGGTTAGCCCTGCAGATGCGCAAAGCGCATCTGCTCGGCGTAACCCACCACTTTAGCTGCTGCACGAAAAGAGGTGGGTTACGCCTTCGGCTAACCCACCCTACGAGACTGCGATGGTAACTACCGCGGCGCGCGCTTGGCCAAAATCCGCTGCAACGTGCGGCGGTGCATGTTGAGCCGGCGCGCCGTCTCCGAGACGTTGCGGTTGCACATTTCGTAGATGCGCTGGATGTGCTCCCAGCGCACGCGGTCGGCGGACATCGGGTTGGTCGGCAGCTCGGATTTCTCCGCGCTGGTCGAGAGCAGCGCGGCGACGACGTCGTCGGCATCGGCCGGCTTGGAGAGATAATCGATCGCGCCCATCTTCACCGCGGTCACGGCGGTGGCGATGTTGCCATAGCCGGTCAGCACGATCGCGCGCGCATCGGGGCGCTTCTTCTTCAGCGCCGAGACCACGTCGAGACCGTTGCCGTCGCCGAGCCGCAGATCCACCACCGCGAAGGCCGGTGCCGATTTGCCGATCTGCGCAAGCCCGTCGGAGACGGTGTCACACGATGTTACGGCAAAGCCCCGTGTCTCCATCGCGCGCGACAGCCGCTCCAGAAACGGCTTGTCGTCCTCCACGATGAGAAGCGAGCGGTCGGTCTGTTCGTTCAGTTCGGCAATGGCGTTCAAGGTGTTGTCCTCTCTCCAGCGCATTGACATATGGCGTCGCAATCGATCGGTGCCAAGGCGGCAAATGGTCGATCGGCCCCGTTGTGCGACGCAAGGTCGCGGCCTATCCTATTGTTTCTTCTAGCGTCTCGATAGCCTCAAAACGCTCTCGCGGCCAATTGATCTGGACCACCGCGCCGTGGTCCGGAAAGGTCCGGTTGGTGAACGAGACCTTGGCGCCGGTGCGTTCGAGCAGCGTACGCGCGATGAACACGCCGAGGCCGAGGCCGCGCCGCTCGCCGCCTTCATCCTGGGTCCGCCGCCGCGACAGATAGGGCTCGCCGATCCGTTTGAGGATGTCGGGCGGGATGCCGGGGCCGTCGTCGGAGATCACGAGCTCGATATCGTCCTTGTTCCACCAGGCATTCACCTCGACGGTGGTGTGGGCGAAATCGACCGCGTTCTCGACGATGTTGCCGATGCCGTAGAGGATCGCCGGATTGCGCGAGCCGACCGGCTCGGCCGCGACCGCCACCGCGATCCGCACCTTGATGTCGACACCGAAATCGCGATGCGGCGCCACCACCTCCTCGATCAGCTCCGACAGCTTCATGCGGTCGAACGGTGCGCCGGTGGAGGACAGCTGGGTGATCTTGCTCAGGATGTCGCGGCAGCGCTGGGTCTGCTCGCGCAGGGTTTTCAGATCGGCGGCAAAGCTCGGGTCCTTCACCGTTTTTTCCAGCTCGCGCGAGATCAGGAAGATGGTCGCGAGCGGCGTGCCGAGCTCGTGTGCGGCTGCGGCAGCCAACCCGTCGAGCTGGGTCAGATGCTGCTCGCGCGTCAACACCAGCTCGGTTGCGGCCAGCGCGTCCGCGAGCTTGCGCGCCTCTTCGGTGACCTGGAAGGAGTAGAGGCTGGTGACGCCGATCGCGAGCGCGATCGAGAGCCAGACACCGACGAGGTAGATCGGTGGCAGCACCAGCGGATCGTCGGAATCCCACGGCAGCGGCGAATGGAAGAAGAACAGGACCGAGGCGCAGGCCACAGCGAGGAGGCCGAGGCCGAAGGTGAAGCGGGCCGGCAGCGCCGTGGCCGAGATCAGCACGGGCGCGAGGAACAGGAACGAGAACGGGTTCTGGAGGCCGCCGGTAAAGAATAACAGACCAGCCAGCTCCACGATGTTCAGCGCCAGCAGTCCGGCCGCCTGCATCGGCTCCAGCCGCTGCATCGGATTGGCCGCGGTCTGGAGCGCCAGATTGAGCGCCGCCGACAGGGCGATGATGCTGACACAGGGGACGATCTCGACGTTGAACTCCAGCCCCTGCGCCACGATGAAGATCGCGGCGAGCTGCCCCAGCACCGCGAGCCAGCGCAGCCGCAGGATCGTATCCAGCCGGATATGCCGCTGCGCGTGGCGAAAGTCGGAATCGGCAATTTCGGTCATATCGGCCAATGTGGCGGTGCCTTCTAAGGTCACAAACGCGCGGCTCACGGAACCGCCCGGGAATTACAAGCCTTGCGCTATCGGCTGCAATAGCAGAAGAACGGCCAGCATGACCGAGAATGACAAGGCTTCAAGCTGGCCGACTGTCGCGGATCGCGGCGCACCCGCGGCGATTGCGGTCGATCATCTCGTCAAGGTCTACAACCAGACCCGCGCCGTCGACGATATCTCCTTTTCGCTTCCGCGCGGCAGCATCACCGGGCTGCTCGGCGGCAACGGTGCCGGCAAAACCACGACCATCGCGATGATCATGGGCCTGGTGCTGCCGACCTCCGGCCGTGTGCAGGTGCTCGGTCATCGCATGCCCGAGCAGAGCGCGTCCGTGCTGGGGCGGATGAATTTCGAGAGCCCCTATGTCGACATGCCGATGCGGCTCACGGTGCGGCAGAACCTCACCGTGTTCGGCAAGCTCTATGCGGTGAAGAACCTCGCTGGCCGCATCGCCGGGCTCGCCGACGATCTCGACCTCGGCGATTTCATCGACCGCGCCAACGGCAAGCTCTCCGCCGGGCAGAAGACCCGCGTTGCGCTCGCGAAGGCGCTGATCAACCAGCCCGAGCTGCTCTTGCTGGACGAGCCGACCGCCTCGCTCGATCCTGATACCGCCGATTGGGTGCGGGCGCATCTGGAGCGCTATCGCAAGCAGCACAACGCCACCATCCTGCTGGCCTCGCACAACATGCTGGAGGTCGAGCGGCTCTGCGACCGCGTCATCATCATGAAGCGCGGCCGCATCGAGGACGACGACACGCCGGAAGCCATCATGGCGCGCTACAACCGCACCACGCTGGAGGAGGTGTTTTTGGACGTCGCGCGCGGCCGGGTGAACGGCGCGAAGGAGGCGGCACGATGAGGGAGCCCCTGTGTTGCTGCCGTAGCCCGGGTGAGCGCAGCGATACCCGGGAACGCCGCAAGCAAAGTCCCGGATGTCGCTTCGCTCATCCGGGCTACAAAGGGCCGCCATGACCGAGCTGTCCCTCCACCGCGGCATCTCCGTCCATCGCATCGGCGCGATGATCCTGCGCTATTGGTACCTGTTGATGTCGTCCTGGCCGCGGCTGCTCGAGCTCTTGTACTGGCCGGCGCTGCAAGTCATCACCTGGGGCTTTCTCCAGCTCTACATCGCCGAAAATGCCAATTTCTTCGCGCGCGCCGGCGGCACGCTGATCGGCGCCGTCATCCTCTGGGACATCCTGTTCCGCGGGCAGCTCGGCTTCTCCATCTCGTTCCTGGAGGAGATGTGGGCGCGCAACATCGGCAACCTCATGATGAGCCCGCTCAAGCCGATCGAGTTTCTGCTGTCGCTGATGGTCATGAGCCTGATCCGGCTCGCCATCGGCATCATCCCGATGACGCTGCTCGCGCTGTTCCTGTTTCACTTCAACGTCTATGCCCTCGGCCTGCCGCTGATCGCCTTCTTCTGCAATTTGATCTTCACGAGCTGGTCAGTCGGCATCTTCGTCTCGGGCCTGGTGCTGCGAAACGGCCTCGGCGCCGAGAGCATCGTCTGGACCTTGATGTTCGCCATCCTGCCGCTGGCGTGCGTCTACTATCCCGTCAGCGTACTGCCGGCCTGGTTGCAATACGTCGCCTGGGCGTTGCCGCCGACCTACGCCTTCGAGGGCATGCGCGCGCTCCTGATCGAGCAAACCTTTCGGACCGATCTGATGCTGGAGGCATTGGCCATCAACGCAGTACTGCTGGTTGCATCTTTTGGGGCATTCCTTGCCCTGTTGCGAAGCGCCAGGAAGCACGGCTCGCTGCTCTCGGCTGGCGAATAACGTCACTTTCCCGTGGATTCAGGCTGGTTTGGGCTTTTCCAACACGTAGATGTACGGAACCATGCATTGACGCAATATTGCGCATTCGGCAGTATGCTGCGATGCGAAGAGGAATATAGCGATGCCTATTGGTGAGTTTGGCGGCGCGCCGCCCCTGGCGGCTGAAGGCAGTCCGGTCCTGACGACGCCGATGTACTGGATGTACGAGATGGCGCATGCCTCTCTCAATCCGGCCCGCGCGGTCACCGATGCGACCAAGCTCCTGTTTCAGAATCCCCTCAATCCCTGGGCGCGCACCGAGGTCGGCAAGTCGGTCGCCGCGGCCTGCGAATTGTTCGAGCGTACCACGCGCCGCTACGGCAAGCCGGAATGGGGCCTCAACGACACCGAGGTCAACGGCATCCGCGTGCCCGTCGAGATCCGCTCGGTGTGGGAAAAGCCGTTCTGCCAGCTGCTCTACTTCGATCGCA
The DNA here is from genome assembly GCF_041357655.1 of Bradyrhizobium sp. DN3. NCBI lineage: Bacteria > Pseudomonadati > Pseudomonadota > Alphaproteobacteria > Hyphomicrobiales > Nitrobacteraceae > Bradyrhizobium > Bradyrhizobium sp. DN3. The sequence continues at coordinate 17,098 of NZ_JAULLN010000056.1, forward strand.
AGTTCGCGCGCCCCTTGCGCAGCCCGCAGCCGCGCGTGCTGATCGTGGCGCCGATGTCCGGCCATTATGCCACGCTGCTGCGCGGCACGGTGGAAGCCCTCCTGCCCGCGCATGAAGTCTACATCACCGATTGGGCCGATGCCCGCATGGTGCCGCTCAGCGAGGGCCGCTTCGACCTCGACGACTACATCGACTATGTCATCGAGATGCTGCACGTCCTCGGCGGCAACACCCATGTCATGGCGGTGTGCCAGCCCTCCGTGCCCGTCGTCGCCGCCGTCTCGATCATGGAAGCGCGGCGCGACCCCTTCGTGCCGACCTCGATGACGCTGATGGGCGGGCCGATCGATACCCGCCGCAATCCGACCGCGGTGAACAACCTCGCTCAGGAGCGCGGCATCGACTGGTTCCGCAACCACGTCATCACCAAGGTGCCGTTCCCGCATCCGGGCATGATGCGCGACGTCTATCCGGGATTCCTGCAGCTCAACGGCTTCATCAGCATGAATCTCGACCGGCACATGGATGCGCACAAGCAGCTCTTCGCCAATCTGGTGAAGGGCGACGGTGACCTCGTCGACAAGCATCGCGAGTTCTACGATGAATATCTCGCGGTCATGGACCTCTCCGCCGAGTATTATCTGCAAACCGTCGACACCGTGTTCGTGAAGCACGCGCTGCCCAAGGGCGAGATGACCCACCGTGGAACACGCGTCGATCCCTCCAAGATCACGCGCGTGGCGTTGATGACGGTCGAAGGCGAGAAGGACGACATCTCCGGTCTCGGTCAGACCGAAGCAACGCACACCTTGTGCAGCTCGATTCCCGATCATCGCCGCGTTCATTACGTCCAGAAGGGCGTCGGACATTACGGCGTGTTCAACGGCTCGCGTTTCAAGTCGGAAATCGTGCCGCGGATTCATGATTTCATGGTCTCGGCGGCGAATCCGAGCTCATTGCAGGCGCTCGCGGCCGAATAGAGCGTTTTCGAGCGAAGTGGCGACCGGTTCGCGTAAAGAAAACGCGTCAAAGCAGGAAACAAGAGCCGCTCCGATTTCATCGGAACGGCTCTAGTCGCGTATTTCGGCTTTCCCGTCGAAAATTCAGGCCCTGTCGGAGGCTCCGACAGGGGGTGGCTCTGTCCAGATTCGCGGTATTTAGGTAGCTTTATAGGAGTGAGTCGGCACTCACCCCTTGGGGGTGCCGCATGCGTCCAGCGGGGGCGAAAAAAACGGGTTCCAACCCCAGTCTGTAGGGTCTCCCGGACGCTTGACCGCTGTATATTGGGCAAATGATTTGTTTTTGCGCCGAGCGCTTTCCATGGCGGCGGTTATGGCAGAATCCGGGCGCCCTCCTGCCCCCCGGACTGACAGACATGGCCACTCGCGCGCTCCTTTATCGGCGGCCCCACGAACCGAAGACCCTCGTCATCACCCACGGATCGCAGTTTTTCGCGATCCGGTTGCGCCGACACAGACGCGCGCGCCGCTACACGCTCAGAATTCATCCGAGTGACCGCGAAGCCATCCTCACCATGCCGCCGCGTGGCACGCTCGTCGAGGCCAAGGACTTCGCGCAGCGTCACGGTGCCTGGATCGCTGCACGTCTCGGTCGCTTGCCGAAGGCCGCTCCGTTCCAGTCGGGAACGGTGATACCGCTGCGCGGCGTTCCCCATCGCATCGTTCACCGCGCCGGTGAGCGTGGCACGGTGTGGACCGAGATGCGCGACAGCGGTGAACGCATTCTCTGCGTTGCCGGCGGCTTCGACTATGTCGACCGCCGCGTCAGCGACTTCCTCAAGCGCGAGGCGCGCCGTGACCTTCAGCGCTCGGCGGAGGCCTACGCGACTGAGCTCGGCGTCAGGGTCAAGCGGCTCTCGATCCGCGACCAGTCCAGCCGTTGGGGTTCCTGCACCTCGGCCGGCTCGCTGTCGTTCTCCTGGCGCCTGATCCTCGCGCCGCCCTTCGTGCTCGACTACCTCGCCGCCCACGAGGTCGCCCATCTCGTCGAGATGAACCACTCGGCGCGGTTCTGGCGCGTGTGCGGAAAAGTCTGCCCGTCGATGGAGCGTGCCAAGAAGTGGCTCGATACGTACGGCAATGACCTGCACCGGTATGGGGCCGAGGATTAGGGCGCGCTGCTGCGGTCTTGGAAGGTGTCATCGCCCGCCTTGTGCGCAATTGCGCACTGGAGCGGGCGATCCAGTATTCCAGAGGCCGTCGTAATTGAATCGAGAGGCCGCGGCGAACTGGATTCCCCGCTTTCGAATGACAGCGGAGAGCCGAGCGGCATCAAGCGACGCTCACGCACTGATATCCGCACTCGTCCCCTGAAGCGCGCGTGACGCCAGATAGGACGATTGCAGTTGCATGGCGCTCTTCTGGCCCTCGGCCAGCATCGCCTGAAAGGCGGCATCGAGTTGCTCGCGACTATAGGTCGCAGAACTGCTTTGGCGCGGCGTCCATTGCGATTGCGTGATCGCGGTGGAAGCTTTTTCGACCGCGCCGCCAAGCCGCGCGGCGTATTGGTCGGCCCGCCATTGCGCCAGATCCGGTCCCCCCAGACCTGGAGGATCCTCCAGCTTGCCGATCTTCGCGGCGGCCTCGTTGGTCATCGTCGAAGACCCGCCATTGTACAGCGTGGCGACCACCTTGCCGCCGACCTTCACCTGAGCATAGGTGTTCTCAGGCGCATCGTCCGAGATGGAAGGTTGACCGGCGCTCGCACCATGGGTCGTCAGCCAGTTCGTTGCCATGAGGTCGCGCAGGACCGGATTGTCCGCCACCGATATCGGCTTGGCACCTTGCAGCGGCTTCAGTTGGGAGACGCTTATTCCGGGGCTGTCGGTCGCCGCATCGGTTGCAGTCGACTCCACCGGTTTGAGATCCGACGTCGATGTCGCATTGGAACCGGACGTCGATGCAGGACGCAGATAGGCAGCGCCGCGCTGGACAGGCCTGAAATCATGGAACGCTCCTTCCCACTAAACCCGAATGTTCGGGACTCAACCTAGGAGAGCAAATCTCGGGCCGGTGTCGGACGCTTGAAGAGACTGGCGTTCTTGCGTTCGGGGAGCTGCGGGGCCGCGGAGAATCTTGCCGCGCTAGGCAGGAATTGCCGAAGCGGTGATGCGAGGATGGGTGGGCGAGTTACCAGCTCAGCAAACGCCGTCATCGCCCGCGCAGGCGGGCGATCCAGTATCCGGGAGCCTTAGTGGTTCAATCGAGAAGCCGCAGCGTACTGGATTCCCCGCCCTCGCGGGAATGACAGGGCAGGGTGGAGCAACACCCAAGCCTCTTGGGCCTCCCCTAAATCGGTGGACACCTATAGCTTAGGCAGTGAGAGGTGTCAGATGG
>NZ_JAULLN010000057.1:0-20003 GCF_041357655.1 Bradyrhizobium sp. DN3
CGTCCACCGCAAGCCCGGCTCTGCGATCATCACGACACATGATCGCCCCTCAAGGGTGAGCCGGGATGGGCGACACATACGCCAAATCCGAATTTCGGTAAAGTGGAATATTTTCGCGAACGAGGATTGACAGAGGGCGACACAGCAAAAAGGGGCGGTGCAAAGCACCACCCCTTGTGGACGAAAACGACCGCTTAATTAATATGGCTGGTAATAGTAGCGCGGACCGCCGTAATAAGGACCGCCGCCGTAATAGCCCGGGCCGCCGTAGTAGGGACCCGGGCCATAATAATAGCGGTTCTCATAGTACTCGCGGCGCTGGCTCTCGGCGATCGCGCCTCCGATCAGACCCGCCGCCATGCCCATGAAGGCGAGACCGGCGGCGTTCGGCCCGCGTCGATAGTAGTGGCGGCGACGGGCAGCGCTGAAATCAGTGACGTCGGAGGAGCCCTGCCCTGCCGTGACACCCTTTGCGGACACCGTCTTGGCCGGTGCTGAGGATGCCGCTGCCGAGGGCGATACGGGGGTTGCGACCAATGCCAGGGTTGCGAACGCGGCCAGGACCATGTTGCGGCGGGACGCGGAAATCATCGGCCCTTCACTCATTTTGACCTTCCTCTATTCTCGCCTCTATTCTCGATTCTCGCCAAAGCGACATAAGCAACGACACGTAACGCGCAAACCACTGAAATGGTTTCCTGATCGCGGCGATCTGCCACGCCTTGAACGATTGTAAACCGAACGATCAGATCCAGCTTGAACCATCCAACCTGAGCGGATAATGAACAGCCGCGCCGTTTTTCGGTCGCCGTAAGCGTGTCACGTGAACCAACGCATCAACCGACGCCGTCGGGATCGATGCCATTTTTGAAGGTTCAACGTGATCGACGCGTCCTTTCCTCGAAAGAAATCAGATGATTGCGGTTCGTAAACTGCCGGCGCGCTATGCGCCGATCGTGATGCAATTCGTGCTGTCGATCCTCATGACGGCGGTGGTGTCGGTCATTTCGACGCTGCGAAGCCTCGGCGCAACGCCGGCGTTCCTGGCAACCTGGCCCGGCGCCTGGGGGCTGTCATGGCTCGTCGCTTTCCCGACGCTGCTCGTGGTGCTGCCGCTGGTCCGCCGGATCGTGGCCTGCCTCGTCGCCGCCCCACCTCAACCAGGCCAATAGCCGGAGCGCCCCTACGACAGCGCCCCCAGCACGCCGCGCGTCGCCTTGTCGATCTCCTCGACATAGCGGCGGCGCGCGAAGTTCTCGGTGAGGAAGCCGACCACCTTGCGGCTGTCGGTGGAATCGACCACCGCCAGCATCTCGGCTTCGGCCTCGTCGAACACCGCCATCGCCGACTTCACGTTCATTTCCGGGATCAGCACGATGTCGATCAGGCGGGCGAGCTCGATCACCTGGATTTCGTCTGCGATGGTGTCGAGATCGCTGGAGAACAGGTCGGGCAGCAGGACGAGGCCGACATATTCGTCCGCGTTGTTGACGATGACGATACCGGGCCGCGATCCCAGCGCGAATTCGCGGCGCACGGCCGCGATCGTCGTGGTCGACGGCACCTTGCCGACGTCCGAGCGCATCAGCCGCTCGACGGTGAGATTACGCAGCCAGCCGACGTCGTTGGCGCTGCGGATGGTCTCGCCGCGCAGGTGCAGGCGCCAGGTCGAGAAGGAGTGGCCGAACATGAAGCGGACGCAGATCGAGGTAACGATGCAGCCGGCGAGCACCACGGCGGTGACGTCGACATTGCGCGTCATCTCGAGCACGAGGAACGACATGGTCAAGGGGCCGCCGACGATGGCGACGCCGAGCGTCGCCATACCGGTCAGCATCGCGACCAGCGGATCGATCACGAAATTCGGGCTGATCAAGAGCAGCAGCGCGGCAAAGAACTTGCCGATCAGGCTGCCGACGAACAGCGAGGCGAAGAACAGGCCGCCACGGAAGCCCGAGGCGAGCGAGACCAGGCAGGCCGTCACCTTCAGGGCGATGATCACCGCGATCAGGCCGATCGTCATGTCGTGAAAGAGATCGAGCACCATGGCGCCGTGGCCGGCGGCCAGCACCTGCGGCGTGACAATCGCGAAGCCGCCGACGATGAGACCGCCGATCACCGGACGCAGCCAGACCGGCATCCAGGCGAACAGGCGCTCGAACGTCGGCGAGGAGCGCATCACGGCGATGCCGACGCCGCTGGTGACGAGGGCGAGCCCGATCAGGGCCAGGTACTGCTCGACACCGACGGCGCTGACCTTCGGTATCTCCAGCGAGTACGGCGCGCCGCCCAGCCATTGCGCTGTCAGGGCGCCCGCGAGCGAGGCCGCCAGGATCGGGGCGGCACTGCCGACCGAATAGACGCCGACGATCAGCTCGCAAGCGTAGAAGGCGCCGGTGATCGGCGCGCCGAACGCCGCCGCGATCGCGGCGGCAGCGCCGCAGCCGACCATCAGGCGCATATCGTTGCGGCGGAGATTGAAAAACTTGCCGAGCAGCGCGGCGATACCCGAGCCGATCTGGGTATAGCCGGCTTCGAGGCCGACCGAAGCGCCGCAGCCGTTGGAGATCAAGGTCTGGCTCGACACCACCAGGCTGTCGCGCATCGAGAGATTGCCGCCGCGCAGCGCATTGGCCTCGATCGGGTCGACCGCGTTCGAGATCTTCATGCGGCGCCGCGACCATTCCATGATGCCGAGCGAGAGCCCGCCGAGCGCCGGCGCGATCAGCGCCGCCCAGGGACTGACGCTCGCATTGGACGAGAGGCGGACATCGATGGGGATGCCGTAGATCACGACGTGCGCGATCTGGGCGATCTCGGCCATCAGCGTCACGATCGCGCCCGCCAGCGTGCCGATCACGAGCGCGAGCGGGATCAGGTAGAACTCGTTGCTGCGCAGCAGGGCACGCAGCCGAACCATGGTGCGGTTCGTTCTCTTGCTATCGATCAGATGTTTGATTCGAACGAACACCTTCTGCCCGCCCTACCCTTCCGACAGGCCGTAGCCGGCCATGCGGACGCTGATATTGCCAGAGGTGCCCTGGTGGATGCCGAGCGCATTCATGCGGCGGCAGGCGTCGATGATGGCCTGTCTCTTGTCGAGCTCGTCCGCTGTCATCGACATCTCTCTTCTTCTCGGCTTCTTGGCGATGAACGTCAGAGGGGAAGTACGGCAAAGCAATGTCGCAGTGCAAGCGAAAGCGACCTGATCGGGCGCCATCTTGCCGACGGATCCGCGGCTCCTCGAAATGAACCGTAAAATCAACAAATTAGCAGATTGCCGCCCCCCTACGACAGACTCGCCCGAACGGCTGCAATGCCGTTGATGACGAACTGCACCGAATAGGCGGCGAGCAACATGCCCAGCACGCGCGAGAGCACGGCATTTCCGGTGCGCCCGAGGGTGCGGGCGATCAGGCTCGCGGAGACGAAGCACAGCATGCAGAGCAGGCAGACCGAGAGCACCACGGCGATGATGATCGCGAGCCTCGCTCCATAGCCGGCATCGCCCGCCAGCAGCAGCGTGGTCGCGATCGCGCCGGGGCCGGCCATCATGGGAATGGCGAGCGGAAACACCGCGACATCGGAGGCATGCTCGGATGTCGCCTTGTCCGCCTCCCGGGCCTCGCGATGCGGACGGTCACCGAAGATCATCTGATACGAGACGCCGAACAGCAGCAGCCCGCCGGCGATCTGGAAGGCGGGAATGCCGATCCCGAGCTGGCGGAGCAGGCCGTTTCCGACCAGCGCGATCACGACCAGGATCGAGGCAGCGATCAGCGGCGCCCGCAACGCGACCGTTCGCTTGATCTTGTCGGGCATGCCGGCGGTGGCGGCCAGAAAGGCCGGCGCAAGGCCGACGGGATCGACCACCAGCAGCAGTGTCACGAAGGCCGACAGGGCGAAATCGATCATGTCTCGGGGGCTCCGCGGAAGGAACGATGGCAGGCGGACTGACTTAGCCCGGCAGAACCATTTTGGAAATCACTGGAGACGATCAATGAGCGACAGTGGAATCGGAATGCTGCTCGGCCATCTCTCGGCCAACCTGCTCTGGCTCTGGTTCATTGGAGCCTTCCTGCTCGGCGCGGTCCTCGTCTACGGCGTGATGAAGGCCGGACGCCTGCGGCGCAGCGAACGCGCGCAGCTCGACCGCAACACCGAGGCCCGGCAACGGCAGGAGGATCCCTACAAGCATCCAACCTGAGAGATCGCCGTGAGCGCCGGTTGCAGTTTGGAACTTTCGTTTTTCAAAGGGCTTTGATCGCCTGAGGATTGAGGGAGGCGACGCCTTCCCATGTGACCTCAAGAGGAGGACGTATGGCTAAACGAGCGAAGAAACGCACAACCAAGAAGACCGCCGCGCGCCGACCGCGTCAGGCGCCGAAGATGCTCAGCGACCTGTTCCTGGAGACGCTGAAGGACATCTATTTCGCGGAGAACAAGATCATCAAGACGCTGCCGAAGATGGCCAAGGCTGCGCATTCGAAGGATCTTGCTGCGGCCTTCAACAAGCATCTGCGCGAGACCCAGGGCCAGGTCAAACGTCTCGACCAGGTCTTCAAGATGCTGGGCAAGCCCGCACGTGGCAAGACTTGCGAGGCCATCAACGGCATCACCGACGAGGGCGCCGGGATCATGAAGGCGTTCAAGAACGCGCCTGCCCTCGACGCCGGTCTGCTCGCGGCGGCGCAAGCCGTGGAGCACTACGAAATCTCCCGCTACGGCACGCTGCGGACCTGGGCCGAGGAGCTCGGCATGCAGGATGCGGCGAGGCTGCTCCAGGAGACGTTGGACGAGGAAGAGGCGACCGACCACACGCTGACCGAGCTAGCGACGTCCGTGATCAACCTCGAAGCGGAAGACGAGTACCGCGCGGCGGCCTGAGCCGCACGCGCGCAATGACGAGACGCCGCGGTCCGAGCCGCGGCGTTTGCTGTTCGGGATCACACGATGGCGCATGGCACGCCCGCGTCGTCGGGCTGGATTTCCGCGGAACCGGCCCCATATGCAGCCTTTCCCACCCGCCGAGTCCGCATCATGCAACCCAAAAATCCCCTCGACTGGATGCTGTCCGAAGCCCTGGACTCGCTGACCCGCGCCGAACGGCTGCGTCAGCAGTTCGGCCGCCAGGAAGCCTGTTGGGAGCCGCCGATCGACGTGCTCGAAACCGAGCATGAGCTCCTGATCCTGGTCGCGCTTCCCGGCGTCAATCCGGACAATGTCGAGACGATGATCCATGACGGCACGCTCGTCATCTCCGGCCAGCGCACCCTTCCGCCGGAGCTTCGCAACGCCCGCATCCACCGGCTCGAGCTACCGCAGGGCCGCTTCGAGCGGCGCATCGCGCTCCCCCTTGGCCGCTACGCCATCAGCCGCTTCGTGATGGACGGCTGCGTTGCGCTGCGCCTCGCCAAATCCTGAGGTCGATCATGGCCACCGAAAAGATGAATAACGTCCAGACCAATTCCCAAAACAATTCCGACGTGAAGATCCCCGAAGACGCGCTGATCATCATCCCCGTGCGCGAGATGGTGCTGTTCCCCGGCGCGATCGCGCCGATTTCGATCGGCCGGGCAAAGTCCATCGCCGCCGCACAGCAGGCGCTGCGCGAGCAGCGGCCGGTCGGCATCGTGCTGCAACGCAGCCCCGAGATCGAGGAGCCCGGCCCGGACGACCTCTACCGGGTCGCGACCATCGCCAATATCGTGCGCTACATCACCGCGCCCGACGGCACCCACCACATCGTCTGCCAGGGCGTGCAGCGCGCGCGCATCCTCGACTTCCTGCCCGGTACGCCTTTCCCGGCTGCGCGCATCCAGCAGATCCCCGAGCCGACCACGACCTCGCCCGAGATCGAGGCGCGCGCGCTGAACCTGCAGCGCCTGGCCATCGAGGCGATCGAGCTGCTGCCGCAGGCCCCGCCCGAGCTGGCCGCGATGTTCCAGGGCACCAGCGCGCCCGGCGCGCTGGCGGACCTGGCGACCTCGTTCATGGACATCAAGCCGCAGGACAAGCAGGAGGTGCTGGAGACCATCGACCTCGCCTTGCGCGTCGAGAAGGTGTCGAAGCACCTCGCCGAACGCCTGGAGGTGCTGCGCATCAGCAACGAAATCGGCCAGAAGACCCGCGCCAGCTTCGACGAGCGGCAGCGCGAGGCGATCCTGCGCGAGCAGATGGCGACCATCCAGCGCCAGCTCGGCGAAGGCGACGGCAAGGCGGCCGAGGTCGCCGAGCTGACGGCTGCCATCGCCAAGGCCAACATGCCGCCCGAGGCGGATGCGCACGCCAAGAAGGAGCTGCGCCGCTACGAGCGCATGCCGGAGGCCGCCGGCGAAGCCGGCATGGTCCGCACCTATCTCGACTGGCTGATCGAGCTGCCCTGGGCGCTGCCCGCGGAGAAGCCGATCGACATCAAGGAGGCGCGCCGCATCCTCGATGACGACCATTTCGGCCTGGAGAAGATCAAGAGCCGGATCATCGAATATCTGGCGGTGCGCAAGCTCGCTCCGCAGGGCAAGGCGCCGATCCTGTGCTTCGTCGGCCCGCCCGGCGTCGGCAAAACCTCGCTCGGCCAATCCATCGCACGCGCGATGGATCGTCCCTTCGTACGCGTCAGCCTCGGCGGCGTGCATGACGAGGCGGAGATCCGCGGCCACCGGCGCACCTATATCGGCGCGCTGCCCGGCAACATCATCCAGGGCATCAAGAAGGCGGGCGCCCGCAACTGCGTGATGATGCTGGACGAGATCGACAAGATGGGCCGCGGTGTGCAGGGCGATCCTTCCGCCGCGATGCTGGAGGTGCTCGACCCCGAGCAGAACGGGACGTTCCGGGACAATTACCTGGGCGTGCCCTTCGACCTGTCGCGCGTGGTGTTCATCGCGACCGCCAACATGCTGGACCAGATCCCGGGTCCGCTGCTCGACCGCATGGAGCTGATCAGCCTCGCCGGCTACACCGAGGACGAGAAGCTGGAGATCGCGCGGCGCTACCTGGTGCGGCGCCAGCTGGAGGCCAACGGCCTCTCGGCCGAACAGGCCGAGATCGAGCCGGAGGCGCTGAAGCTGATCGTCAAGGGCTACACCCGCGAGGCCGGCGTGCGTAACCTCGAGCGCGAGATCGGCAAGGTGTTCCGGCATGCCGCGGTGCAGGTCGCCGAAGGCACGGCCGCGAAGGTCGTGGTGAGCCCGAGGGACATCGCCACCGTGCTCGGCCAGCCGCGCTTCGAGGGCGAGATCGCGCTGCGCACCAGCGTTCCCGGCGTTGCCACCGGCCTTGCCTGGACGCCGGTCGGCGGCGACATCCTGTTCATCGAGGCCTCGCGCGTGCCCGGCCGGGGCGGGCTGATCCTGACCGGTCAGCTCGGCGACGTCATGCGCGAGAGCGTGCAGGCTGCGCTGACGCTGGTGAAGAGCCGAGCCACCCAGCTCGGCATCGATCCGCAGCTGTTCGAGAAGAGCGACATCCATGTTCACGTTCCCGCGGGCGCGACCCCGAAGGACGGGCCGAGCGCGGGCGTTGCGATGTTCACGGCGCTGACGTCCCTACTCACCAATCGCACGGTGCGCAGCGACACCGCGATGACCGGCGAGATCTCGCTGCGTGGCCTGGTGCTGCCGGTCGGCGGTATCAAGGAGAAGGTGGTGGCTGCGGCCGCTGCCGGATTGAAGCGGGTGATGCTGCCGGCGCGCAACAAGCGTGATTACGACGACATCCCGAAGAGCGCGCGGGACAACCTCGAATTCATCTGGCTGGAACGCGTGGACGAAGCCATCGCCGCGGCGCTCGAGCCTGCTGATGCCAAGGTCGAGGCAGCGGAGTGAATGCGATGAGCGGATTGCTGGATAGAGCGAAGCGATCACGGAAAACGCAGCGGCTGCGCCAGCTGCTCGATCGCGCCATCGACCGGGTTCGCGATGCGCTGGCGGCGCCAGGACCGCGGCTTCAGCCGGTCCCGGTCCGGGTGAAGCGCCGCAAGGGTTGAGCCCTCCGTCTCGAGCCCTCGCGGCAGCCCCAAATAAAAGGCCCCCTCCTACCCGAGGGGGCCTTTGCGTTGTCAGGCCACGGCGTCCTTGGCAGCCTTGACCGGGCGGGCGCGGACGATCTTCCGGGCCGGCTTGGCCTTGAACATCATCTCTTCACCCGTGAACGGGTTGGTGCCCTTGCGCGCCTTGGTGGCGGGCTTCTTGATGACCACGAACTTGGCGAAGCCCGGCACCAGGAACAGGCCGTTCTTCTTGAGCTCCTTGTGACCGACGTCGGTCAGCGTCTCCATGACGCTCTTGACGTCACGCTTGGAAAGCTCGGTGGCGGTCGCAATCTTTTCGATCAGCTGCGATTTGGACATTTGGGTTGGCATCGTGTCTCCTCTGATTCGTTGCCGGTTGCATATTAGACCAAGCGGCGAAGGCCTATAGCCTTCTGCACAGTTTTATCGCGTTTTTACGGGCTTTTTTGGCCCTCTGTGACAAAAAACCCTGCATTTTAGCTGCTCCCGGAGCGAAAGGAGCCTCAGGCAGCGGTTTTTGCCTTGTTTCAAAGGCCCGCAAGCCACCTTGCTAAAGCTGATTCGATGCTTTCGACAAGCGACGACCGGCCTCTTTGCCGGAGGCCGGTCGCGATTCACCCTGAAAAATAAGGGTTAGACGCGCTCGATGATGACCGCCGGCGCCATGCCGCCGGCCGCGCACATGGTGACGAGACCGCGCTTGAGGTCGCGCCGTTCGAGCTCGTCGAGCACGGTGCCGATCAGGATCGCGCCGGTCGCGCCGATGGGATGGCCGAGCGCGATCGAGCCGCCATTGACGTTGACCTTGGCGCGGTCGAGCTTGAGATCACGGATGTATTTTTCCGCAACCACAGCAAAGGCCTCGTTGATCTCGAACAGGTCGATGTCGTCGATGGTCAGCCCGGCCTTCGCCAGCACCTTGCGCGTCGCGGGTACCGGCGCGTTCAGCATCAGGGTCGGCGAGTCCCCCATGTTGGCCATCGCCACCACGCGGGCGCGCGGCTTGAGGCCATGCGCCTTGGCGTAAGCCGGCGAGGCCAGCAGGATCGCGGCGGCGCCGTCGACGACGCCGGACGAGTTGCCGGCGTGATGCACGAAGTCGATCTTCAGGTCCGGATATTTTTGCAGGATCAGGCCGCGATAGGTCGTGCCCTTGTCGTCGAGCGCGTAGTCGGCGATCGCCGGAAACGCCGGCTTCAGGCTGCTGAGGCCCTCCATCGTGGTCTGCGGGCGCGGATATTCTTCATGGTCGAGCGCAAGGCTGCCGTCCTCGCGGTGGACGGGCACGAGGCTCTTCTTGAAGTGACCATTTGCCATCGCATGCGCGGCACGTTTCTGGCTTTCGAGGCCGAGCGCGTCGACGTCCTGCCGCGTGATGCCTTCCAGCGTCGCGATCGCGTCGGCACAGACGCCCTGATGCGACTGCGGGTGCCGCGCGCGCAGGCGCAGATTGCCACTATCCATCATCATCGGACCGCCGCCGCGGCGTCCCTCCATCGACATCATCTCGCAGCCGCCGGCGATGACGAGGTCTTCCGCGCCTGCCATGATCGAGCTTGCGGCCATGTTGACGCTGGTGATGCCGGAGCCGCAGAAGCGGTCGAGCGTCACGGCACTCGCGCGCACGTCATAGCCGGCATCGAGCGCCGACATCCGGCCGAGATCGCCGCTTTGCGTTGCGACTTGCGCGCTGCAGCCCCAGACGATGTCGTCGACATCGGCGGTGTCGATGCCGGTGCGGTCGGCGAGCGCGCGCAGCACAGTTGCGCCGAGCTGCTGCGGATGAATGCCCGAGAGGGCTCCCTTGCCGGCCTTGCCGATGCCCCGCGGCGTCCGGCAGGCATCGATGATCAGCGCTTCAGCCATTGGCGTTGTCCTCTTGTTTATGGGTGTTGAGAGGCGTTGTGAATCAGGGGGACTGGTGAGTCAATGCGTGGTGGCTCGCCTCGCCTCTCCTCGCGTGCGGGGAGAGCCTGGATTTTACGCGCAGCGGAAAATCCGGGTGAGGGGGAGCTTCAGCAAGGACGGTGGCAGATGGACTCGTGGGTAGAGCCCCTCACCCCGACCCTCTCCCCGTAAGAATGGGGAGACGCGAAGACATCACACCCCCGCCGCGTTGGTCGCGATCACATTGCGATAGAAGCTGGCGCTGAGTTTTGGGGTGCGGACCTGGGTGTCGAAATTGACGTGGTAAAGGCCGAAGCGCTTGTTCAGCCCGTACACCCATTCGAAATTGTCCATCAGACTCCAGAGGAAGTAGCCGCGCACCGGCACGCCCTCACTGGTGGCACGCTGGAGCTGGGCGAGATAGTTGCGCAGATACATGATGCGGTCGGTGTCGTAGATCTTGCCGTCCGGCCTCACGACGTCATCGCCGGAGGTGCCGTTCTCGCTGATATAGATCGCGTCCGTCTTCCAGATCTTGGCAGCCAGCTTCGGCACCCAATAGATCGTCTCGGGTCCGACGCGCAGCCAGTCCGAATTCATATGCGGGAACGATTTCGGGATCGGCAGCGGCATGAAGCCGGCACCCTGGTCGGAAGCCACCACGTAGTTCTGCGGCGCGTAGATGTTGAGGCCGAGGAAATCAACCGGCGAGGAGATGATCTTCAGCTCCGCATCGGTGTATTTCGGCGCGTTGGCCCCGGCGAATTTCAGGAAGGCCTCGGTATACTGGCCCGTCATGATGACGTTGAGATAGCCGCCGTTCATCTCGCGCAGCGCGATTTCGGCGGCGCGGACGTTCTCCGGCGTGTCGATCGCGGGCGCGCAGGCATCGATGTTCTCGGCCGGTCCCACCCTGGTGCCGTGGCGGCCATGGGCGCGCACGGCCTGCACCGCGAGCCCGTGCGCGAGCGCGCTGTTGTGCCTGATCTGGTTGAGCTCGGCCTGCGGCAGCGTCAGGCCCGGCGCGTCGATGCCAATGCCGTAACCGAAATAAACGAAGCGGCCGCTCTCGTTCAGCGTGAACACGTTCTTGACCCGGTCGGTCAGATGCTCGGCGACATAGGCCGCGTAGTCGCCGAAGATCTTGCAGGTCTCGGTCGAGCGCCAGCCGCCGAAGCGATCCTGGAGCGATTGCGGAAGGTCCCAATGATAGAGCGTCAGCCACGGCTCGATGCCGTTCTTGAGGAGCTCGTCGACGAGCCGGTTGTAGAAGTCGAGCCCTTTCGGGTTCGGCTTGCCATCGCCATCCGGAAACACCCGCGGCCAGGCGACCGAAAAGCGATAGGCCTTGCAGCCGAGCTCCTTGATGAGCGCGATATCCTCCTTGTAGCGGCGATAATGCTCATTGGCGCGGTCGCCGGTCGTGCCGTCCTCGATCTTGCCGGGGATGCGCACGAACTTGTCCCAGATCGAAGCCCCTCGCCCGTCCTCGTTGACCGCGCCCTCGACCTGATAGGACGAGGTCGCCGTGCCCCAGACAAAACCCGCCGGAAAGCCGGTGCCGGTGCGCGGCGGCGGTGCCGGGTTGACCTCGACGGCCCCAACGGGATTTGCCATTCCGGCTGCGGACAGCCCCGCGATTTTCGCGAATTGGCGACGCGAGACCTTGTCCGACATTGATGCTGCCTCCTGGGATGGTTTGGGCCAGACGCCCGACGCTTCGGCGCGGACGCTCCGGCATTATGTCCGGCTTCGACGTCCTGGAAAGTCGGCAAGCCGGGGCCGCCTCCCCATAGTTAACTCATTCAACGCCTTTTCCGCAGCGCAATTAATCTAAGCTTCAGGTCTCGCCTATAGGCTGCACTCAGAAAAAACAGTCCCTTTTTGGTTGCGAAAATGCCTCCGTCGTCAATTGCCGCCAATCCGCGGCGGGCCGCGCAAGGTCGCGAAAAGTGGGCCACGTTCTTTGGCACGCTCGATTCGCCCAACGTGCGGCTCCTCGCGGGCGGGCTGCTGATACCAAACCTCATCTCGCTCGCAACGATGGCTTCACTGGTCGATATCGGCTTGCCGCCGCGGACCATCGCCATCGCTCTCTATGCCAGCATTGCCATCCTGGCGCGGCGTATTCCCTTCATGCTCACGGTCGCGCTGTTTCTTGCCGTGCTCACCTTCGACATTGTGCAAACGTTGTCTCTCATGTTCGGCATCGGGCTGAGTGACCTAATGGCAGCTGTCGACCACGCGAGGCGCATTAATTTCTTCGCCTCACCGCTTTATTTCGCTTTGATCGTCACACTCGTCATGACCACGGGCGTAAGCCTGGCATGCTTAAGGCCGCGCGCCATGCTTATGAATGCGAACATACCGGTTCTCTTCTTCTTGGCACAGGCGTTCGGCGTGATGGACTATGTCAGCAACGCGTCGCCACACTACCATTTCGGCTCCACGATGGGACGCAACGAGCCGATCCAATCCGCTGCGGAGGTGTCGGGTTTTAGGCAGGCAGCAGGGGCCGACGGAAACAACGTCGTCCTGGTGATCGTCGAGAGCTTGGGCTACCTGAAGGACCAGACCGCCCGAACGCGCATAGCAGAACCCCTGTATGATCAAAGTCTGACCAGGGACTACACCATCACCTCCGGAAAAACGGTCTATTTCGGTTCGACGACATCGGGCGAGATGCGGGAACTATGTAATACGCGCACATTCTACACAGAGTACGTTCAGCACGACACCAACACCTGCCTGCCGGATCTGCTGGCCGCGCGAGGGTATAGCAACGTCGCCGTGCACGGCTTCGCTGGAGGTATGTTCGAGCGTGAGCAGTGGTATCCGACAATCGGCTTCGACCAGGAACTCTTCCGCGACGAGCTGGTCAAAACGACCCGCCGCGTATGCGGCAGCGCCTTCGCCGGCGCGTGCGATGCAGATCTCGCGCCCGTGATTTCCGCGGCCTCCCGCGAAGCGGGAAAGCAAGGCAAGCCACGCTTCATCTATTGGCTCACATTGAATACACATATTCCGGTCGCGCCTGGTCAAGCTCTGACGGATTTTCATTGCGAGACCGACGGCGGCGTCTTCGGTCGACCCAAGGTTTGCAGGATGGGCGAACTTTGGCACGACGTATTTGCCGTCGTCGCAAAGATAGCTCGCGACCCAGCCGTGGCGCCGGCCGACATCCTGGTGGTCGGCGACCATGCCCCGCCGTTCTGGTCGAGACATGACCGCGCCCAATTCGAGCCCGGTCAAGTGGCTTGGTACAGGCTCCAGCCCCGGCGAGCGTCTCCTCTGCCGATGCAGGACGCCCGCAACCAACAGCGAGCATCGACAGACGACGCGGATAGCAGTCGAAGTGCGCAATGACCGAGCAGTGGTATTGCACGTGTCTGTCGCTCTCGTCCTCGAAGATCTGTAAAGTGGCTTCACGCCCTCAAGGCTGTCCCGCTGCCGTTTGCCGCTATCAGCCCGGGTAGCGGAGGCCAGCGCGATGCCTCTCCTCGCTCAGCGCGAGCGCTTCGGCAATTTCGGCAGCTTGTCGGGATTGAACGCCGGCATCTGCTCGGTTCGTTCAGGTGCCGGTTGCTGCTTTTCGGTCAGGATGAGTGTTCCCTGGAGGATCATTCCCGGGACTTGTACGGCCGTCGCCGTGTAGGTCGCGATCTTGCCGGGGCAGTTTCCTTCGATGGTCAGCGTCAGCTCATCATCGTTGCCGAACACCGTTGCGCGTCCATCGGTATGACGCTTCGTCGATACAGTGGCGGTGAAGTGATCTCCATCGACCTGACAGGAGCCATGATACGTCATCAGACTGTCACGGCCCCAGATCTGTCCGTCTGCGACATGGACGATCCCGGTACCCTGGTCGAGCGGCGTCTTGTACCAAGCCGCGTAGGTGCCGTCCTTCAGCATGGGAGCCGTCTCCCCTGGTATTCCCAAGCGGATAGTCCGCATCATTAGCGCTAAGAAAGCGTTAATCGCGCGGCCCGTGCCAATCCGGTCTGTCCTTGCGCAGCTCGGCTTCAAGCTCCTCGATGATGCTGTGAAGCAGACACGCGGCGAGCGGATCTGTCACCTCCCGCTCCAGGCGCCTGTAACGCGCGATCTGAAATTCCTGCTCTTTCAACTGGTGCTCTGTCATCAGGCGGGCCCTCCGACGAACCGACGCAGAGATGGCCGGAGAGTTTCGTTAAAATTTTCGGATCATTTTCTATGGTTTCTGATCGGTTAAAGGTCTTTCCTTCCCTCCTTGTTGTGGGAGAGGGAACGGAGCGCGCCCGACGAAATATCCGTAGCGCAATTGGTCACACTCAAAACGTCACCCGCATGCCCGCATAGAACGCCCTTGGCCGCGCCGGGCTGAGCGAGCGCGGGTCGGTGAACTCTGCGCCGCCATTGGTGAAGTTGGGCAAGGCTTCGCGGTCGAAGAACTGGCCGTAGGTCGCGTAACGCTTGTCGAAGACGTTGTCGACGCGACCGTAGAGCTGGACGTTCTTCGTGACCTGGTAGGAGGTGTGGAGATTGAACACCGTGTAGGACGGCAGCTTCGCGAACTGGTTCGACTCGTCGCCGACCAGATACTGGCTGGAGACGAACAGCGCGTTGCCGCCAACCTTCCAGACGTCGGTCACGGCGTAGTCGACGCCGATCTTGACGCGATGGCGCGGGATTGCGGGGATCTGGTTGCCGGGCGAGACGTGGATGGTCTCGGTGACGGGATCCCTGAACGGGCTCTCGGAGCCGAGTTCCAGCGGGTCAAGGAAGCGCGCGTCGAGGAAGGCGTAGCTCGCCTGAAACTGGAGCGTGGGCGACTTGATGTTGACTTCGGCTTCGAACCCCTGCCGGCGCGTCCGGCCGACATTGGAAAAATAGCCGAAGCCGGTGCGCCCGACGGCGGGTACCGCAACAATGTCGTCATAGTTGGTGGCGCGGAAGCCGCCGATCTTCCAGCCGAGCGTGCCGATGTTCAGCTCCTTGGTGCCGCGCAGGCCCGCTTCTACTGTCTTGGACACGACCTGCTTCAGCGGCGGGTCGGAGACGAGGAACGCCGCAAGCAGGCAGGGACGGGTTGGATCGGCACAACCGAGCTCGAGCGGCGTCGGCACGCGGTTGGCCTCGGAATAGCCGGCATAGGCGGTCAGCTCGGGCGTGATCTTGTAGGTGCCGCCAACCACCGGATTGAACCGGGTGAAGGTGTGATCGCCGTTGAGGTCGGTCCCGAGCTGATCTTCCAGCGTGATGCGCGCCACGTTGAAACGGCCGCCGCCGGTGATGGCTAAGGCGTCCGTGACGTTGAACGTATCCATCGCGTAGATGCCGTTATACTGGTTGACGGTCCGCAACGAGACAGGACCGGTAACCGGGTCTGGCGTGCCGGTCGCTCCCAAGAAGACGCCGCTGCCGCTGACGACGTAGTTTTCTCCAATCGAGCCGATCTCGGCGGTCGCATTATAGCGCGTGACACTGGCGTCATAGGTGGCGCCCATCACGAAGCGGTTGTCGTGGCCTAACAGTTGATCGGTGTTGGTGGCCTGCCCCGACACGCCGAGAGTGGTCGACCTTATCGTGCTCCGGTCGATCTCGCCGAGGATGGTCCCCGAGGCGAAGGGATTGGCGAGCTGAAGACCGTTCGTGCCGTTCGCCGGTGTCGTATCGTCGCCGAAGCACAGCAGCCCTGCAATGGCACATTCCTGCACATCGGTCGGATTGCCGTCGACGAGCTTCTGCTCGTAGCGGCGCACATGGGCGGTGCCTTCGAGCGTCCAGGTCGGCGTCGCATCGACCTTGCCGGTGAGGTTGAGATAGCCGACGCGATTGCTCGTGGTCTGCGGTGTGGTGTAGGTCGCGCCCCAATATTTGTCGAGCAACTCGGCCGGAACGGTGGCGCTGGCGCCGAAATCGTTCTTGGCGACGCCCATGCTGGCGTGGAATTCACTGTCGCCGGCCTTGTAGCCGACATCGCCGTAGAAGCGCCGCACGTCCGATCGGGAGAAATTGCGGAAACCGTTGTCGTGCAGGCCCTCGAGCGCGGCATAGACGCCAAAATTCTTGTCGACCTGCTTGCCCCATTGCGCCGAGCCCTGGATGCGGCCGAACGAGCCGCCCATGACATCGAGCTCCGTACCTTGATAGGTGAAGCCGTCCTTCATTTGCAGGTTGATGGCGCCGCCCAGCGCGTTGAGGCCGAAGGCGGGATTGTTGGTCACCAGCGTCACCGACCTGATCGCGGCGGTGGGGATCAGGTCCCAATTGACGGCGTCGGAGAAGGCTTCGTTGATGCGGACCCCGTTCTGGTACACCGCGAGGCCTTGCGGCGTGCCGGTCACGGGCGAGGCGACAAAGCCGCGGAACTCGACGTCGGGCTGAAACGGGTTGCCGGTGACTTCGCTGATGTTGACGCCGGCGATGTTGTCGCGCAGTGCATCGGTGACATTCAGCGAACCTGTGCGCTTGATCTGGCTGGCATCGACGGCATTGATCGACGACGGGACCTTGTCGACGTCGAGACCTCGGCCGGTGCCCGGCGCGGTCGGATAGACGTAAATGCGTGTCCTGGGGCTCGCGGACGACGGCGCGCCTACGCGGGCGACCGGTCGCGACGGCGCAGTGCGCCTCGCCGTCGATGGCGGTGGTGCGGTCACCTCGACCGGCGGCAGGTTCTGAACGTTGGTCTCATCGTCCTGCGCCGCCGCGGCAGGGCCTGCAAAGACCAATCCCGACATCAGCCCCGTCGACACCGAGGCCATCAAGAAACGACGCTTGAACGAAAGACCCTTGCCCATCCCCGCCTTCCCATCCGTGACCACCGGCTGTTTTGATTTTCGCCGTTTGGTCGAGACAAGTGTAATCAGCGGCAGTGGGTGCGCCAGCCACAAAAGGTCGGGAGATATCCGCACCCGTTTTCCCGACCAAATCGGGAATTTTTCCCGATGATCTCGGGCGCGATCAGGCCGCCGCCGTCGGAACCAGCGCCTCGACGGTCAAACCGCTCTCGCCGGAGACGACATTGAGCGTGCCGCCCAGCGCCAGGATCCGCTCGCGCATGCCGACGAGGCCGAAACCGAGCTTGTGCCCCGGCTCCATGCCGCGGCCATTGTCGCTGACCCTCACCCGGGCGCAGACGCGACCATCACGCGTCGCCTGCTCCGCCGGTTCAATGACGACGTTGACCGAGGTCGCGCCGGCATGGCGGAACACGTTGGTGAGCGCCTCCTGCACGATGCGGTAGATGGTGAGGTCGGCGGTCTCGCCGGTCGCGCCCAGCGCGGGCGAAATCGAGGTCTCGATCGTGACCTCGGGATGCGACTCCCGCCATAGCCGCGACAGCGATTCGAGCGCCTGGCGCAGGCCAAGCTCGGCAAGACCGACGGGCCGCAGTCGCTCCAGCACGCGGCGGGTGAACTGCTGGAGCGCATTGATCTGCTCCAGCAAGGCACTGCCGTGCTTTCGGACGGCCTCCGCACTCGGCGCACGTCCGTCCGCCAGCTTCGCCAGCGCGCTGGCATGGGCGCGCAGCGAGAACAGATACGGCCCGAACTCGTCATGCAGCTCGCGCGCAATCTCCTTGCGCTCGACGTCCTGGAGCGACACCGCACGCTCGGCAAGCCGCCGCTTGTCCTCGACCGCCTCGCCGAGCGCTGCCGCGAGATGATTGAGCTTGCCGCAGATCGCGGCGAGCTCGGGCGCGCCGCCCGGCGTCACCCGCGCGTCATAATGCCCGCCCTCGATCTCGGCCATCGTCTCGGCCAACGACTGGAGCGGCACCAGCGCCCGGCCGACCACATTCATCATCACCAGGAACAGCACGACCGCGATAACCGAGCCGACCTCGAGCTGGGTCACGATGCCGTCCCAGATTTCGGCCATTTCGTCGTTCGGATGCGAGGTGATCACAAGCGAGCCGGGCTTGCCATGGATCGAGACGGGCACGCTGACCGCGGTCTGCTCAGGATGAACCAGGCTGACGAACCAGGCCGGCGGCCCGCGCGTGTCGGCGTCGGCATCAGGCCGGGGCGGCGTCAGCGGATTTCCGCCGGCGTCCCGTAGCGCGATGCTGACGTGGCGCAGACGGCTGAGATCGCGCGCAATCTGGTTCAGCCGGGCGTCCGGATCGGGCGCCTCGTTGAGATCGGCAACGATCATCTCGATGAACTCGCGCGCGAGCCGGATCACGCTCTGGTCCTCGGCCTGCACGCGCGGCCCCGCCTCCGCAATCTGGCGGCCGATATTGACGGCGAGCCCGAGTGCCAGCAGCAGCGCCAGCAACAGGTTGATGCGCCCGCGCAAGGATAGATTTTGCCACATTGGTATCGCTCGTGCCCCGCGAAGGTTTTGCCCGCGCCTGTCCGATGACGTTGACAGAGGCGAAGCGGCGGATATCTAATCGGAAGCGTACAGCAATCCCGGCCGGGTTGCATGAGGCGACATGAGACGCGCGCGTCTTGCCTGGTCGGCCCTCATGCGGCGCAGAACAGGCCGAGGCTGTCGCGGGGAACGCCTATGCGCATTCTGATCGTCGACGATCATCCCATCGTCGCCTCCGGCTGCCGTGCCGTGCTGGCCGACGAGGGCGAGATCGAGATTTTGGAGGCTGCCGATGCCGAAGACGGCGAGTGCGTCTTCATCGTCGAGCGCCCCGACCTCTGCATCATCGACATCAACCTGCCGACCGTCTCCGGCTTCGAGCTCGCGCGCCGCATCCTCGAGCGCGCGCCCGAGGCCCGCATCATCATGTTCAGCATGAACGACGATCCGGCCTTCGCCGCGCGCGCGATCGAATGCGGCGCCAAGGGCTACGTCTCCAAGACCGGCGACCCCGACGAGCTCGTCGAGGCGATCCGCGCCGTCGGCGGCGGCGGCACCTACCTGCCGAGCGCGATCGCGCGCAGCATCGCCTTTGCGGGACCGACGCTGGCGCAAAGCCCGCTCTCGAAGCTGAACGCGCGCGAGATGGAGATCCTGCGGCTGCTCAGCGCCGGAAAAAGCCTGTCCGAGATCGCCTGGCTGGTGCAATCGTCCTACAAGACGGTGGCCAACACCTCCTCGATCATGCGACAGAAGCTCGGGGTGAAGACCTCGGTCGAGCTGGTGCGTCTGGCGATCGACAGCGGCGTTGCCTGACATCGCCACAAATTTCGGTCATACAAGCGTTGCAATCTTGATGTGGTGAAATGCCACGGAGCTTTTGGGCATGACGATTCAGACTGTCTCGACGAACAAATCCTATGGCGGCGTGCAAGGCGTATACCGCCACGCGAGCCAGGCGACCGGAACCGACATGGTGTTCTCGGTCTATGTCCCCCCGCATGCCGACGGCGCCAAGCTGCCCGTGGTCTGGTACCTCTCCGGGCTCACCTGCACGCATGCCAACGTCACCGAGAAGGGCGAATTCCGCAAAGCTTGCGCCGAACTCGGCCTGATCTTCGTCGCGCCCGACACCTCACCGCGCGGGCCCGACGTGCCTGGTGATGCCAACAACGCCTATGATTTCGGCCTGGGCGCCGGCTTCTACGTCGACGCGACGCAAGAGCCGTTTGCACGCAATTATCGCATGTGGAGCTACGTCACCGACGAGCTGCCGAAGCTGGTGGCGGAGAACTTTCCGGTCGACGCCAAGCGACAATCGGTGATGGGCCATTCCATGGGCGGTCACGGCGCGCTGACGGTGGCGCTGCGCAATCCGCACCGCTACCGCGCGGCAAGCGCCTTCGCCCCGATCGTGGCGCCCTCGCTCGTGCCCTGGGGCATCAAGGCGCTGACCGGTTATCTCGGGCCGAACAAGGACGCCTGGCGCAGCCACGACACGGTGGCACTGATCGAGGACGGCGCGAAATTCTCCGGCTTCCTGATCGACGTGGGTGAGGCCGACAACTTCCTGAAAGAACAGCTCAAGCCGGAGCTGCTTGAAGCCGCCTGCACCAAGGCAAGCATCCCGCTGACGCTGCGGCGCCAGGCGGGCTACGACCACAGCTACTATTTCATCTCGACCTTCATGAGCGATCATCTGCACTGGCATGCGGAGAGATTGAAGGGGTGATCGCTGTCTCCTCCCCCTCTCCCCGTTCTTACGGGGAGAGGGTTGGGGTGAGGGGCTGCATCCGCGAAA
>NZ_JAULLN010000058.1:0-17041 GCF_041357655.1 Bradyrhizobium sp. DN3
AGCGGTGCCCGAGTGGAGAGATCACCCCACCCCGCTCGCGCTGCGCGCGATCGACCTCCCCCTCCACGGGAGGGTAAGAAACAGCCCGGTGCTTCGCTCTAACTGTCAACCCCCAACCGATACGCCGTCCGCGCATTCACACCAAACGCCTTCTCCCTCACCTGCGGACCAAGCTTCATCAAGCACGCTTCCAACGCACCCTTGATCTCGCCGTAGCTGCCCGCAAGCAGACATACCGGCCAGTCCGAGCCGAAGATCAACCGATCCTCGCCAAAGCATGTCGCGACATGTTGAACGAACGGAAACAGACGCTCCGCATCCCAATCGCTCCAGACCGCTTCCGTCGCTAACCCTGAAATCTTGCACCAGACATTGCCGCAGGCGGCGAGCGCTTTGATGCGATCGGCCCATTCGTCGCTTCCACCATCGGCGATCGGCGGCTTGGCGGCGTGATCGAGCACGAAGCGTGCTTGCGGGAAGGCCTGGGCGGTCGCGACGGCCGACGGCAGCTCGCGGGTGCGGACGAGGAGATCGTAGGCGAGATCGCGGGCGAACACCGCGGTGAGGCCGCGCTGGACGTCCTCGCGGAGCAGCCAATCCGGATCGGACTCGTCGTGCACCTGGTGGCGGATGCCGACCAGCTTGTCGCCACCGGGGGAGGCTCGCAGGCGATGAAGCGTTTCGTCAAGCGCACCGTCCGTCAGATCAGCCCAACCGACGACACCGATGACAGAGGGCGTCGCATCCGCGATGCGCAAGAATTCCTCGGTCTCCTCCAGCGCGGAGCGGCATTGCACCAGGATGCTGGCGTCGATGCCGTTTGCTTTCAGCAATGGTGCGAGATCGCCGGGACCGAAGGCACGGCGGATCGGCGCTAGCTCGTCCGCCTCCATCCAGGGATAGTCGGCGCGCGCCGGATCCCAGAAATGCTGGTGACCGTCGATGATCATGGCTCACGCTCCGCCCGGCAGCGGCGCGCGTGCATCGACGAGGTTTCTCTCGCGCAGCTCCTGCCAGAAGGCCTGCGGCACCGCCGTCTCCGACATCGCGATGTTGTCGGCCACCTCGGCGGCATTGCGCGCGCCCATCACGGCGACCGTCACGGCCGGATGGGCCATGCAGAACTGGAGTGCTGCGGCCTTCAGCTCGGTGCCGTGCTTGCGGCAGAGCGCGTCGAGTTCGAGCGCGCGCGCGACGAGCGCCGAATCGGCGTCCTGATAATTGAACTTCGCGCTCGTGTGTGGATTGGCCAAGATGCCGCTGTTGTAGATGCCGCCGAGCAGGATGCCGATGTTCCTGGCCTGGCAGGCCGGAAACAGCGCATTCAGCGCGCCCTGATCGAGCAGCGTGTAGCGCCCGGCGAGCAGGAAGCAGTCGACCGGCACGGCGTCGGCAAAGCGGACTGGCATCTCCGACTGGTTCATGCCGGCGCCGATCGCCTTGACCGTGCCCTCGCTGCGCAGTCGCTGCAGCGCGCGGAAGGCACCGGCGACGGCATCGTCATAGTGATCGTCGGGATCATGCACGAGCAGGACGTCGACACGATCGAGCCCGAGCCTGGCGAGGCTTTCCTCCACCGAGCGCATCACGCCGTCATGGCTGAAATCGAACACCGGCCGCTCGCGCGGCGTGCCCTTGTAGTGCTCGTCCTCGGCGGCAGCGCCCTCAGGCGCGCGCAAAAGACGCCCAACCTTGGTCGAGATCGCATAGGATTCGCGCGGCTGCTGCTGCAGGAACGCGCCAAGCCGCCGCTCGGCCAGGCCAAAGCCGTAAAGCGGCGCGGTATCGAAGAAGCGCACGCCGAGCGACCAGGCGCGTTCAATCGTCGCTTGTGCATCGGCATCGCTGACGGGGGTGAACAATCCGCCGAGCGGAGCGGAACCGAGGCCGATTGAGGTGACGTCGAGAGAGCCGAGGCGCGACCGTTTCATTCCCGTTGCCTTCCAAGAGTCTTCCTTCCAACGGTCCAAATCATCTCCCCCGCTCGCGGAAACCGCAAGCGGGGGAGGCAGGCAGAAGCGCGGGGCTGGCGGCGCGCTCCTACTTCAACATCTGCGCAACGTTGTCCTTGGTCACGAGATCGAGGCCGGTGTAGACGATCTCCGGCACCTTCTCGCCCTTCTTGATGGCGAGCAGCGTGTCCATCGCCTTCTCGCCCATCTCGAACGGGCGCTGACCGACCAGCGCATTGGCATAGCCGTCGCGCAGCAGCTCGAGCTGCATCTTGAGCGTATCGGCGACCACCAGCGTGAACTTGCCAGAGTCGATGTCCTTCTTGTTCCTGGAGGCGAACGCCTTGAAGCCTTCGGGCGCGAACATCGGCCAGCCCCCGATGGGAACGATGGCGGCGAGGTCCGGCGTTGCGGTGCGCATGTCCGTCATCTGCTGCACCGCGAGCGCGGGATCGTCGTTGCAGAAGGTCGGCGAGCCCGCGACTTCGGTCCATTTCGAGCCCTTCAGCGCCTCGCGCACGCCGTCGACGCGCTCGGCGAGGTTCTTGGCGCCGGGACCGCCCGAGACCATCGCGTATTTGCCGCCGTCGGGCCGCATCTTCAGCAATTGCTTGCCGAGGGCCAAGCCGAACTCCTTGTTGTTGGTGCCGATATAGGCGATGCGCTTGGAGCCCGGCGCATCGGCATCGAAGGTGATGACGGGAATGCCGGCGGCGGTCGCCGCCTCGATCGACTTGGTCATGGCCGCGACGTCGGCGACCGAGATGGCGAGACCGTCAACCTTCTGCGTGACGAAGTCCTGGATGATCTGGGCCTGCGTCGCCGGCTCATGCTCGACCGGACCCTTGTAGATGCACTCGATATTGCCGAGCTCCTTGGCGCGCTTCAGGCAGCCGTCGCGCGCGAAGTCGAAGAACGGATTGTTCATCGCCTTCGGCACGATGACGAAGCGGTAATTCGCAGCGAACGCCGGCGTTGCCATCATTGCAACAGTGATGCCGGCAAGAAGAAGTTTCCTCATTGTCTCCTCCACCCTTCTCTTGCGCCTATCCTCTCAAAGAAGCGTCCGGGAAGCGGATAGGCGGCATGTTCGTTGCCCTCCCGAAACGACGTCACCTCAGCTCATCCGCGAGCGCACGCGATCGACCAGCACGGCCAGGATGATGATCACGCCCACCAGCGTCTGCTGCCAGTAGGAGCTGACCTGGGCCAGCACGAGGCCGTTGCGGATCACCTCGAGCAGCACGCAGCCGACGATGGCCCCCAACGGACCGCCGATGCCGCCGGCCAGATTGGCGCCGCCAATGACGGCCGCCGCGATCACGTTGAGCTCGTAGGATGTCGCCATGTTGGCGGGCGCCGATCCGAGCCAGCCGGAGATGATAATGCCCTGGAGGCCAGCTGCGAGCGCGCAGATCACGTAGACCTCGATCTTTACCCGCACCACCGGAATGCCGGTGAGCTCGGCCGCCTTCTCGTTGCCGCCGAGCGCGAAGACGTGGCGGCCGAATGAAGTGTGGTGCAGCACCACGGCCATCGCCAGCGCGAGGATCACGAGATAGATGAAAGGCACGGGCACGCCGAGCACGTCACCGGAGGTAGCTGCGTAGAAATAATCGGCGTCCGGTCCGCCCGGAAAACTGCCGCGGCCGTTGGAGACGACATAGCCGAGGCCGCGCACGATCGAGAGCATGCCGAGCGTGGTGACGAAGGGCGACAGGCCGAGCACCGCGATGCAGAAGCCGTTGACGAGGCCGGCGATCAGCGCGACGCCGAGGCCGGCGAGGATCGAGACCAGAAGGATCAGCCCCGGCACGTTGGCCAGCACGGTCTTGCCGTCGGCCGCCATGTGCACGAACAGCGAGCCTACCGGCGAGCCGGGCGCCGACAGCTCGGTCATCACCATCGAGGTGATCATGGCGGAGAAGCACATCATCGAGCCGACCGACAGGTCGATTCCGCCGGTGATGATCACGAAGGTGACGCCCAGCGTCGCAATGGCGATGAAGGAGAAGTTCTTCGCCACGTTCTGCATGTTGCCTTCGGTGAAGAAGTATGGGCTGGCGAAGTGCATGATCACCAGCAGCACCGCCAGCGCGAGCAGGACATAGCCGGTCTGAGAGGCGAAGATGCCGCGCTGCCACCATCTGATCCGGCCGATATTGGTGAAGCTGATCGGAGATTCCATGGGCATGGCCATCACGCCGCCTCCTTCGCGCCGGTGATGAGGGCGGTGACCTCCTCGGGGGAGGTCTGGTGGATCGGCTTGTCGGCCCGCTTCTCGCCGCGGCGCATGACGACCACGCGGTCACACACCGCGAACACGTCGGGCATGCGGTGCGAGATCAGCATCACGGCGACGCCCTGCTCCTTCAGCCGGTGGATCAGGCCGAGCACCTGCTCGACCTGACGCACCGAGATCGCGGCCGTCGGCTCGTCCATCATCACCAGCCGCGCATTGGAGAGCCGCGTCCGCGCGATCGCGACGGCCTGGCGCTGGCCTCCGGACATCTGCTTGACGAGGTCGTCGGGCCGCGTCTCCGAGCGCAGCTCGCCGAACAGCTCCAGCGCGCGCGCCGCCATCGCCTTGTGGTCGAGCAAGGCAATGGGTCCGAATTTGCGCTTCAGCTCGCGGCCGAGGAAGACGTTGGCGGCCGCGGTCAGATTGTCCGATAGTGCGAGGTCCTGGTAGACGACCTCGATGCCGACAGCGCGAGCGTCGACCGGCCGGTTGAAATGGACCGCGCTGCCGGCAAAGCGAATCTCGCCATGAGAGGGGCGGAAATTGCCGGCGATGATCTTGACCAGCGTCGACTTGCCGGCGCCGTTGTCACCCATCAGGCCGACGACTTCGCCCGGGAAGACCTGCATGTCGACGTCGTGCAGCGCGCGGATCGCGCCGA
The DNA here is from genome assembly GCF_041357655.1 of Bradyrhizobium sp. DN3. Taxonomy (NCBI): domain Bacteria; kingdom Pseudomonadati; phylum Pseudomonadota; class Alphaproteobacteria; order Hyphomicrobiales; family Nitrobacteraceae; genus Bradyrhizobium; species Bradyrhizobium sp. DN3. The sequence continues at coordinate 4,856 of NZ_JAULLN010000058.1, forward strand.
ACTCCTTGCCGATGCCGGTCAGCTCCAGGACCGGGGTCGCGTCAGCATTTGCCATCAGCGGACTTCCTCAGACGTAGCGGTTGATCAGGGATTCCAGATATTCCTGCCGCCCCGAGCGCGGCTGCGGGTCGAAGCCGGGGCCGAGCGCACGGTCGGCGAGATCGGCGAGCGAACGCTGGCCGCCAAGAATGGCCCGGCCCTCGGGGCCGGCCCATCCCTCGTAACGCTTCGCAAGCGGCGCGGTGAGCGCGCCGGCGTCGAGCATGTCGGCGGCGGCGAGGAAGGCGCGCGCGCAGGCATCCATCGAGCCGACATGGGCATGGATCAGATCGTCAGGATCGATCGATTGACGCCTGATCTTGGCATCGAAATTGAGCCCGCCCGTGGTGAAGCCGCCGCGGTTCAGAATCTCGTGGAACACCAAGGCGAGCTCCGGCACGTTCATCGCGAATTGGTCGGTGTCCCAGCCGAGCAGATCGTCGCCGCGGTTGATGTCGAGCGAGCCGAACACGCCGAGCGCCTCGGCGAGAGCGACCTCGTGATGGAAGGAATGGCCGGCGAGGATGGCGTGGTTCTGCTCGATGTTGAGCTTGACGTCCTTGAGAAGATCGTAGCGTTCGAGGAAGCCGTAGCAGGTGGCGACGTCGAAATCGTATTGATGCTTGGTCGGCTCCTTCGGCTTCGGCTCGATCAGAATCGGTCCCTTGAAGCCTATTCTGTGCTTGTGTTCGACGACCAGCGAGACGAAGCGGCCGAGCTGGTCGAGCTCGCGCTTGAGATCGGTGTTGAGCAGCGTCTCGTAGCCCTCGCGCCCGCCCCACAATACGTAGTTCTGGCCGCCGAGCCGGTGCGTCACCTCCAGCGCGGCGCGGACCTGGCCGGCCGCATAGGTGAAGATCTCGGGGTCCGGATTGGTCGCGGCGCCCGCCATGTAGCGGCGATGCGTGAACAGGTTCGCAGTGCCCCAGAGCAGACGGACCTTCGCGGAAGCCATCTTGGCTTCGAACAGATCGGCGATCGCGTTGAGATTGGCGACGGATTCGGCGAGCGAAGCACCTTCCGGCGCCGCATCGACGTCGTGGAAGGTGAAGAACGGCACGTCGAGCAGGCGAAACAGCTCGAAGGCGGTATCGGCCTTGGCCCGCGCCAGCGCCATCGCATCATTGCCGTGGTGCCAGGGTCGCAGGAAAGTCTCACCGCCGAAGGGATCGCCGCCCGGCCAGCAGAACGAATGCCAATAGCAGACCGCAAAGCGCAAATGGTCCTCCAGCCGGCGGCCATGCACGAGGCGGTCCTTGTCGTACCAACGGAAGGCGGGCGTGCTTTCCGCATCTTTGCCGGCAAAGGCGACAGGCGTGCTGGCCTCGAAGAATTTGGCTGACGCGTTCACTTAAGATAACTCCTTCAATGCGGGATAAAGCGCGCGCCACCGCCGATAGGCCTCGTCATAGGCCGCGGTGACGGACGGGCGGGGTGTGAAGCTCGCGAGCCGCCGCGGGGGTTTGCAGACCTCCGCGGGGTCTTCGCCGGTCGCGGCGATGCGGCCGAGACGCGCAGCGCCGAGCGCGGCGCCGACCTCGCCTTCCTCGATGCGATGAACGGGAATGCCGAGCACGTCGGCGCAGATCTGCGCCCACAGCGGCGAGCGCGAGCCGCCGCCGACGAGATCGACCTCGGCAAGCGGCCCGCTCGCTGAGCCCAGCGCCGCCAGATTGTCGCGCGCGGCAAAGGCGACGCCTTCGAGCACGGCCTGCACGATCTGCGCCCGCGCGGTCGCGCCGCGCAAGCCCACAAAGGCGCCGCTGGCGGCGGCATCGTTGTGCGGCGTGCGCTCGCCATCCAGGTACGGCAGGAAGGACACGGGGCTCGGCCCGTCGACGCGCTCGCCGAGCGGCGCCAAGAGCGCTGCGGCCGGCGTCTCCATCACGCCAGACAGCCAGGCGAGCGAGGCCGCTGCCGACAGCATCACCCCCATCTGGTGCCAGAGGCCGGGCAGCGCGTGGCAGAAGGCATGCACGGCCGAAGCAGGCGCCGGCGCGAACCGGTCGGTCACGCGGAAGATCACGCCGGATGTGCCCAGCGACAGAAAGGCATTGCCCGGCGTGATCGCGCCAAGCCCGATCGCGCTCGCCGCATTGTCGCCGGCGCCGCCGGCGACCACGACATTCCCGGTCATGCCCCAGCGCTGCGCCCATTGCGGCGCCAGCACCGCGCTCACTTCGCTGCCCTCGATGAGGCGCGGCATGTGATGCAGATCGAGCCCGGTGGCATGCAGCAACAGGGCCGACCAGCGGCGCAAACCAACATCGAGCCACAGCGTGCCGGCCGCGTCCGACATATCCTCGACCATTTCGCCGGTGAGGCGATAGCGGACATAGGCCTTGGGCAGCAGCACCTTTGCCACGCGGTCGAAGATTTTCGGCTCGTGCCGCGCGACCCAGAGCAGCTTCGGCGCCGTGAAGCCGGGCATGGCGAGATTGCCGGCGATCGCGTGCAGCGACGGACAGCGCCGCTCCAGCGCGACGCATTCGGCCTGCGAGCGGCCGTCGTTCCAGAGAATGGCCGGGCGCAGCGGCCGTCCGTCCTCGCCAAGCAGCGTTGCGCCGTGCATCTGGCCTGACAGCCCGATGCCGGCTACCCGCGCGACTTCGCGCGGATGGCGGGCGGCGAGATCGTCGACCACGCCGATCGCCGCATCGGCCCAGGCGTCCGGGTCCTGCTCGGACCACAGCGGCGCGGGATGCGACAGCGTAAGCTCGTGCGCTGCCGTCGCGACAATCGCGCCGTCCTCGCTCACGAGCACCGCTTTCACACCGGACGTTCCGATGTCCACGCCGAGATACACGCCATCCTCCCTTGTACCTGACGCGGTGCGCGATCTTGACGTCGCGTTCACCGCCGAGGGCCATTTCGAAATCCACTGCCGCTAGGGCAGATTGTCCCGCATCACGATGTCGATCCTGATCTTCTCCTGTTCGCGCAAGATCGGCTCGCCGCGGGCGAGCGCGAGCAGAACGCGCACGGCAGCACGCGCTTCGTGGCCGGGGTTCTGCGAGATCGCCGCATCCATCACGCCCTGCAACAGCAGCCGCCGTGTCAACGCGGTGACGTCGTGTCCGACGAACACCACCTGCTTGTCGCGGCCGGCATCGGTCAAAGCCTTGGCCACGCCTTGCGTGCCGGCGCCGACGTTATAAAGGCCGACAATGTCGGCATGCCTCCCGAACAGCCGCGCCAGCAGTTGCTCCGAACGCTCATCCTCGTCGCGCCCTTCCAGCACCGGCAGCACGCTGAGATCGGGGAATTCCGTCGCCATCACCTGGTTGAAGCCGAAGATGCGCTCGGCGTGGTCGCGCAGGCCCTGCGAACCCGCGACGATCGCGACCTTGCCGGACCTCTGGCCGACCAGCCGCCCGACCAGCGCGCCGGCGGTGCGACCCGCAGCGATGTTGTCGATGCCGACATAATGGTGGCGGCCCGAGGACGGCACGTCCGAGACCAGCGTCACCACCTTGGTGCCGGCATCGACGAGATCATTGATGGCGGCGCGGACGCCGGGATGGTCCAGCGCCACCACGGCGATGCCGTCGTAATCGCCCGAGAGCGACTCCAGCGAGGCCGCGAGCGCGGAGGGGTCGAACACGTCGGTTGCGATCATCTCGACGCTGAGGCGGCGGGCCGACAGCCAGGCCGACATTTCGCCGAGATAGGCTTCGATCTGCTGCATGAACGGATTCGGGCCCGACGGCATCACGAAGGCGAAGCGCCGGACGCGGCTGCGGGCGAGCTCGGCGGCGGCGACGTGCGGCTGGAACGAATTGCGCTCGATCGCCGCCTTGACGCGCCGGACCGTGTCCGGCCGGACGCCCGGACGGTTGTGCAGGACGCGGTCGACCGTCGCCAAGCTGACGCCCGCCTCGCGGGCGATGTCCTTCAGCGTCAGCGCAGTCGGGGTGAGCGTCTCGGCCATGGCTGAAGGCTAGCAGAGGTGTTTTGAGGTGCGCAACTCATTTTGAGGGATGCGGGTCATTTTCCTCCCGGCCACAGCTCCCACGAACAGCGTGAACAGGTTGAGGCTGGATGCGCCTCGCGTCGGTCGCAGGCTCAGCTGGTGGTCAGGTCGAGCGTCAGGAACAGGCTGTTGGGGTCCTCGACATAGCCCTCGAACGGGCCGCAGGCGACGAAGCCGTGGGCCTGGTAGAGGGCGTGCGCGGGCTTGAAATAGTCCCAGGAGCCGGTCTCCAGGCTGAGCCGCGCCACGCCGCGCATGCGGGCTTCCGCGATGATGTGGCGCAGCATCTGGCCGCCGAAGCCGCGCCGGCGCGTGGTCTGCAGGGTGTGCATCGACTTCACCTCGCCGTGGCCGGCCGAAAGCATCTTCAGCGCGCCGGTGGCGACCAGCGTCTCGCCGTCCCAACCGGTCCAGAACGCGATATCAGGCGCGCGAAGCCCCGCGAGATCGAGCGCATGGGCGCTGCCAGGCGCAGTCTGCGCCCGCGCCGCCGTGACGTGATGATCGAGCAGCGCGATGACGCGCGGATCAAAGGTGTCGCCGGTGCGGATCTGCATCGTCAAGGCCTCACCTGAGGGGTCTCGGATCGCGTCAGTGCCATCACATCTTGCCGTAAGAGGCGCCGCGCCGCGTGATGATGACGTAGCGTGCATCCTGCCGGGTCTCGTTCTCGAACATCACCGCGCGCATCACGTCGAAATCCAGACAGTCGCTCTCGCGCAGCCGCACCGCCTTGGCATCGATATGCACGGCGATGGCGCCCTCCAGCATCAACAGTTGCTGGGTGAAGGCGTTGCGGCCCCAGGGACTGTAGGAAACACGGGCACCGGCCGGCAGGTCGACGACGATGATCTCGATGCCGCTTGCCGCATCCGGCGGCGAGGCATGACGTCGCCGGTAGCCGCTGTCGGGATCGCGCCAATGCGGCTGGTCGGCAAGCCTCACCAGCCGCTCCGGCGGCTTCTCGGCCAGCGCGACGACATCGCTCAGCGACACGTCCAGCGCCGCGCAGAGTTTTCCGAGCAGCGCGGCCGTCGCACTGCTCTGCGCCCGCTCCACCCGCCCGATCATGGCCCGGCTGACGCCGGACCGCGCCGCAAATTCGTTCAACGTCATGCCCCGCCTGCGTCCTCAGCGTCTTCAGGCGGCGACCGATCGCGCGATCGAGTTTCTGCTGGTCCATTTTTTCAGCCCTGGCCTTCATCCAAGCGTTGCCCGGCGCAAGGACTGCATGCCGCCTGGGCAAGAGCCTAAGCTGGGCGAGAGGCGAACGCCGGGAGCGACGGTCCAATATATTAGAATATTTGCGCAGCCTGGAGGCCCGATTAGGATGCCCCAACGATCATGGCCGGGAGGCGACGACATGGGCAAGCCGACGCAGCGGACGATCAAGGCCAACGGCATCAGCCTCAACATCGCCGAGCAGGGCGAGGGGCCAATGGTGCTGCTCTGCCACGGCTTTCCGGAAGGCTGGTACTCCTGGCGTCACCAGCTCGAGGCGCTGGCAGCGGCCGGCTACCACGCTGTCGCGCCCGACATGCGCGGCTACGGCAAGAGCGACCGGCCCGAAGCGATCGACCAGTATACGATCTTCCATATGATCGGCGATCTCGTCGGCGTGCTCGACGCGTTCGAGGCCAAAGACGCCGTTATCGTCGGGCATGACTGGGGCGCGACAATTGCCTGGCACACGGCGCGCCTGCGTCCCGATCGCTTCCGTGCCGCCGCCATCCTCAGCGTACCCTATCGCCCGCGCAGTCCCGTGCGGCCGACCAGCGTCATGCCGCAGACGGCGGATGCGCAGTTCTATCAGCTGTACTTTCAGGACCCGGGTGTCGCCGAAGCGGAGTTCGAACGGGATCCGCGCGCAACGCTCGGCGCCATGCTGTTTGGCGGTTCCGGCGAAGGGGCGGCGGCGATCCGCGCCAATGCCGAGCGCGCCGGCAGGACCGTCGGCGTCGGAATGGTCTCGCGCAAGGACGGCATGTTGCCGAAGGTGCAGGTGCCGCTGCCCTCATGGCTGAACGGCCCCGACCTCGACCATTATGGCGCCGAATTTGCCCGCAGCGGATTTCGCGGACCGCTCAACTACTACCGCAACATCGATCGCAACTGGGAGCTGATGGGTGCCTTCGAGGGCGTGAAGGTGGTCGTGCCCTCGCTCTTCATCGCTGGCGACCATGACATGGTCCTTGCCTTCCCCGGCGCCGCCGAGCATCTCGCCAACATGCGACAATGGGTGCCGCAGCTCCGCGAGATCAAGATGCTGCCGGGCTGCGGACATTGGACGCAGCAGGAGCGGCCGGCGGAGGTGAACGCGGCGCTCGTGGAATTCCTGCGAAGCCTGCCGAACTGAAGCTTGGAGCGGGCGAAGGGAATCGAACCCTCGTATGCAGCTTGGGAAGCTGCCGTTCTACCATTGAACTACGCCCGCGGATGCGCAAGCCGCGCATCCTGATTAGCCGAGACGGCGCCGCGCGCCAAGCGCTTTGGCGCGCCCGGCCTGACGCTTCTTAACATTTTGGCAAGATTCCAGATGCGCCGGATTGTGGCGGTGTTATGATCGCCGGTCTGGGGAGAAACGTGCACTGAGTGGGGCGTGTGCATGGTGGGGCGTGCTTACGCGATATTCGACACGGCCATAGGGCGCTGTGGCATCATCTGGAGCAGCACCGGCGTGGTCGCCGTGCAATTGCCCGAGGCGCGGGAGATCGACACCCGCCGCCGGATTTTCCAGATCCATCCCGAGGCGCGCGAGCAGCGGCCGTCCGAGAACGCCGAGCTTGCGATCGAGGGCATCGTAGCTCTGCTGCAAGGCAGCGACCCCGATTTTTCCGACGTCAGCCTCGACGCCGGCGGCGTGCCCGGCTTCAACCGGCGCGTCTACGAGTTCGCCTGCACCATTCCGCGCGGGAAGACTCGCACCTATCACGAGGTCGCCAAGGCGCTGGGCGCCTCCGGTGCCGCGCATTCGGTGGCGCAGGCGATCGCGAAAAATCCCTACATGCTGATCGTGCCTTGCCATCGGGTGCTGGAGGCCGGCAACTATACCGACCGGCTCTCGCCTTACGGCGGCGTGATCTCCAAGCGGCGGCTTCTTACGCTCGAGGGCGCTCATCCCGTCGCCAGCAAGACGCTGTTCGAAGTGCTGCTGCCCGTTGCCCCGCCAAGACCGCCCACTTAACGTGCGATCTGGATGGCACCTCAGCTTTGTTTTTTGGGCATGATCTCGTCGGAAATCCGCTAACACTTTTCCGGATCATGCCTAGATAAGGCGGCATGGACGCGACCACGCTGCTGACGACACGCTCGATGACCGTCTCCGAGTTTCGCTGCGATGCGGGACCGGACGACACGCCGTTTGCCGAATGCCGCACCGGCCATTCCATCGCCTATGTCCGTTCGGGCAGCTTTGGCTGCCATTGCCGCGCCGGCTTCTTCGAGCTGGTGGCGGGCTCGATGCTGGTCGGCGCCCCCGGCGAGGAATACACCTGCACGCATGAGCACGTGTCCGGCGACGTCTGCCTGGCCTTTTTCCTCAGTGAGGATCTGGTCGACGCCCTCGGCGGACGTCGCGAGGTCTGGCAGATCGGCGCGACGCCCCCGCTGCCCGAGCTGATGGTGTTCGGTGAGCTCGCCCAGACGGCGGCAGATGGCAACAGCGACATTGGCCTCGACGAAATCGGTCACATCCTGGCCGGTCGTTTTGTCGACGTCGCCTCGGGCAAGACGCGCAAGCAGACACCGCCGACCGCGCGCGACCGCCGGCGCGCGGTGGAAGCTGCGCTGTGGATCGACGACAATTCGCCATCCGAAGTCGGCCTGGAACAGGCCGCGCGGCAAGTGGGCCTTAGCCCATTCCATTTCCTCCGACTGTTCTCGAGCGTGCTCGGTGTCACCCCGCATCAATATCTGGTGCGCTCGCGCTTGCGGCACGCCGCGCGGCTGCTCACTGATGACGACATCGCGGTCACCGACGTCGCCTATGACGTCGGCTTTGGCGACCTCTCCAACTTCGTCCGCACCTTCCACCGCGCCGCCGGCGTGTCGCCGACCAAGTTCCGTCAGGCCTCGAAGGGGGAGCGCAAGATTTTTGGGGAACGCCTCGTCCTCAACTGAGACAGGCCCGGCATCGCAGGTAACCCTCTGTTGACCAGACAGGCGCGACGCGCTGGCGCTTGCGGCACATCGCGCTGTACTACAACCGAAGGGCGAATCAACGCCCCTTCAATGCGACGAGCCGGCAGATGGACAGTGCCTCAGGTAACGTGATTGCGGCCGCGCTGATCGCGCTTGCCGTGGGGCTCGCCTTCATCGCGGGCTGCGCCCTCTATTACGATTACGGCCGCCAGATCAACTCGCGCAAGATTCCGATGCAGTGGGGCCCCGATGGAGAACCAACCTGGTTTGCACCACGCCTCATCGGGCTCTGGTCCAGCTTTGGAGTCACGGCGATCCTGTCCGCGTTCCTGCTCGTCCTCGCCCTCCATAAACCGCACAAGGTCACGGCGTTGATCGTCGCAACGGTCAGTGTGATCGGAGCCAACATGTGGGTCCAGCTGTATCACCTGAAGCGGGTGATCCGGTGGCAGGCGGAGACGCCGGCGATCTAGCCGGGCGCCGAGCGCAAGATTTTCCAAGAGCGTCCCACCTCTCCTCGACTAGCTTCGGCTCCGGCGCGCGCCAGTTGCGGCGCGCTTTGCAAATGGAGACGAATATGTACGACCACATCGGATTGCGCGTTGCCGACCTCGACGCTGCCACGCGCTTCTACACCGCGGTGCTGGCGCCGCTCGGCCATGTCCTGTGCTCAAGCGGCGACGGCTATGCCGGCTTCGGGCCGAAGGGCGAGCCGGCGCTGTGGCTGCACCTGAACAAGGGACGCAAGGCCGACGGCGCCCACATCGCGTTCCGTGCCAAGGACCATGACGCGGTGAAGGCGTTCCACAGCGAAGGCCTGAAGAACGGCGGTCGCGACAATGGCGGCGCCGGCCCGCGCAAGGATTACAGCCCAACCTATTATGCGGCGTTCTTGATCGACCCTGATGGCAACAATGTCGAGGCGGTTTGCGTGTGAGCTTTAGCCGCTTACCGCTTACGAGAGTTCGTAGGGTGGGCAAAGCGAAAGCGTGCCCACCAACTGCTCGCGACAATGCCAACAAACGGTGGGCACGGCGCTATGCGCCTTTGCCCACCCTACCAATACTGTCTCCGCGGAAAGACTCTGGATTGCTTCGCTGCGCTCGCAATGACGGCGCTTGTGGCGATCACCTATTGAATCAAGGACACCTCCATGGCCTCCATCCACAATGACATTCCCCTTCCCGCCTCCGCACACGATGTCTGGGACGCGGTGCGCGATTTCGGCGCGCTGCATCAGCGGCTGGTGCCGGGCTTCGTCACCGCCTACACGCTCGACGGCGATGCACGCATCGTCACCTTCGCCAATGGCTCGGTGGCACGCGAGGTGCTGGTCGATTGCGACGACGCGCGGCAGCGCCTGGTCTACGCCATCAACAACGAGCGGCTCAAGCACTACAGCGCCTCGGTGCAGGTGATTGCCGATGGTGATGCAAGATGCCGACTGGTGTGGATCATCGACATGCTGCCGAACGAGCTTGCGCCTTACGTTCAGGGGCAGACCAGCGAAGCCGTGACCGCCTTGCACAGAGCGTTTCCTCTCGCGGTGGCCTGATCATCCTCTGTGGGTTTTGTCACAGAGCTCCGCCCTCGCCAGCCGTATCCATGGCGACGTGCGCCCGGTTGGCTCCGCTCTCCCGGCGGAGCCACGCACGCGAGGAGCATGCCATGAGAGGTGCGGACAAGGTGATCTGCCAGGCGGCCGCCGTGCTGCTGTTGTTTTGCGTCGCGAGTTCGCCGGCGAAGGCGCAGTTCGCAGGTTTTGGCGGCGGAGGTGCCGGCGGCGAGGACATGATGACCCGGATGGCTCCGATGCTGGAAATGATGAAGGCAAAGATGGGCAAGCGCCGCTTCGCCATGCTGATGCAGACCATGGGGCCGATGATGAGCCGCATGATGGAGAATGGCGGCGGCGGGCTTGGCGGGATGATGGGCGGCAGCGGCCTGTCCGGCGGCAATTTCGGCGGCGGCTTCGGTGCGCCGAACTACGGCGGTTACACCCCGATGGGTGGAGGCGGCTATATGCCGACCGGGCTCGGCGGCATGGGCGGCGGCGACATCATGGGCATGCTCGGTGGCGCCGGTGGCGGCGACATGATGGCGATGATCCCGCAATTGATGCGGCTCGCCAACACCGGCGGCGGTGGCGGCCATCGCCGCCATAGGCATCGCTAAAGCATGATCCGGAAAAGTGCGCAGCGGTTTTCCGAAAAGATCATGCTCAAACAACAACCTAAAGCGCGTTCATCCTAATCTCATCGCGCTTTAGTCGGCAGCACCTGACAGAGCTGGCCTGATCACAGGTTTCGTCTGGCGCGGTCCCCAGCGGGTCAGCACCACGCTGGAGCACGACAGCAGGCCGAGCACGACCATCGAGCTTGCGGCAAGCCAGAAGAAGCTCTGCGCGGTGGCATCGTGGGTCGACAGCCACCAGCCGAGAGCTGCGATGTAGATCAATCGCGCGGTCTGCGCCAGCACCGGCCCGATCACCTTGGCGGCGCCTTGCGAGGAGAAATACATCGTCGTTGCAAGGCCGAAGAAGGCGTAGAACGGTCCGACCGTCGACAGATATTGATGGCTCGCTGCGCGCACGGCGACGCTGTCGGTGAAGATGTTGACCCAGAGATCAGGGAACATCGCAACGAGGCATGCCGGCGCGCCGACCGCCACGAAAGCGGCAGCACTGGCGATCCAGGTGATGCGCCGGGCGCGCGCGATGCGACCTGCGCCGATCGCCATCCCGACCATTGGCACACAGGCGATGCCGAACGAGAACGCGATCGAGGTCAGCAAAAATTCCAGCCGCGCCCCGATACCGTAGCCGGCGAGGATCGCGGTGCCGAACTTCGCCAGCATGTGGGTGAAGATCGAGATCGTCAGCACCGATTGCAGCGGCGAGAAGCAGGCGATGGCGCCGACCTTCAGGATGTCGAAAAATATCGCCCATTGGATGCGCAAGCCGCGCAGCCTCGGCGCGATGCGGGCGCGGCCCGAGAACAGGTACCAGCCCATGATGCAGATATTCATGGAGTAAGCGATCAGCGCGCCGGCCGCGACGCCGCGCATGCCGAGCTGCGGCACCGGTCCGAGCCCGAGGCCCAGCGTACCGCCGAGCACGACCTGCCAGGCCGCCGAGTTGAGGATCAACAGCGACGGCAGCTTCATGTTGCCGGTGCCGCGCAGGACGCCGGCCATGGTGTTGAGCAGCCAGGGCAGCACCGCGCCGCCAAAAAACACCTGCGTGTAGGCGATTGCGTGGGTCAGCACGTTGCCGCGGCCGCCGAGCAATTCCAGCAGGCGCGGCCCGAAGATCAGCATGCCCAGCATGAAGACGAGACCGAAGCTGATGCCGATCAGCATCGCGTGCACGGCGAGCGTTCCGGCGCGCTCGCGATCCCCGGCGCCGAGCGCACGCGCGATGGCGGAGGCCACCGCGCCGCCCATGGCGCCGCCCGACATCGTCATGGTCAGGATCACAGTCGGAAACACCAGCGCCATCGCGGCCAGCGCCTCGACACCGAGCCGGCCGACATAAGAGGTCTCGGCGATCACCACGCACATGCCGGCCGATAACCCGATCACGTTCGGCCAGGCGAGCCCGAGCAGCGTGCGCAGGATCGGGCCGTCGGTCAGCGCGCTCCTGACCGGCCGCGGAGGCGGCGGCAGCGGGCGCTCCCGTGCATCGACCGGGATTTCGGCGATGTCGGACATGTCCTCTCCCGGGCACAAGCGCCAATTGCGGCGCGGCAATATCTAGGTGTGCGAAACGATTTCTTCGCGCGGAAAGCGCAACAGGCGCTTGTTAGCACGCTGCGCAGCGATTCCTCCTGCGTCAGGTGCAGGCGTGCCCTGCGGCAGCGCATTTCAACCCGCGAATTGCGGCTTTCCTTCTCCCTCTCCCCGTTCTTACGGGGAGAGGGCTGGGGTGAGGGGCTGCTCCGGCAAAGGCAGTGACAGTTGGACTCGTCGAGACCCCGCACCCGGAATTTGCTTTCGCAAATTCCGGCCTCTCCCCGCAGGCGGGGAGAGGCGAA
>NZ_JAULLN010000059.1:0-16278 GCF_041357655.1 Bradyrhizobium sp. DN3
GCTGTTACACAGCAGTCGTCTCAACCCGACAAGGCGGCCCTCACCGGAGGGAGACTCTTTCTCTGCGACTTGAACACGTTCAACTCCACGTCCCCTTCTCTTCAAAGGAGACGAAAAAAGCGTCCTACCTTGCCGGTCGCAGGCGATACCAAGTTCAACCGACCATCATCAGGTGGGGAGTTTCAGCTAGACTTACCAAAGGGAATTTGGCTGATCGCCCGGGAATTGCATCGAGGGTCTCTACGACGAGTTGCGTACCGGCAGGCCCCGAACGGTGGAGGATGAGGCTGTGGGCGAGTTGATCACCAAGACACGCGCTCGCAAGCCCAAAGCCGCAACCCATTGGGGCGTTTGCCAAAAGCGCGGTTCATCGCCTATTCCAACTCTTCCGTCTGCAGCCTCACCGTACCCGCAGCTTCAAACTCTCGACCGATCCCTTTGTCGAGAAGCTGCGCGACGCGGTCGGGCTCTATCTCAATCCGCCTGAAAGACCGTGGTGCTTTGCGTCGATGAGAAGAGTCAAATTCAGGCCCTGGAACGAACCCAGCTCATGCTCCCTATGGGGTTCGGCTACATCCGGGGCGTCACCCGCGACTACCAGGGTCATGGCACGACCACCTCAGCGTGCTCGACGGCTAAATCATCGCTCAATGCAAACCCCGCCATGGCCACCAGGAGTTACTCGCCTTTCTACGTCACATCGAAGCTAAACTAATGTGCCGGCCCAACTGGACATCCATCTCGTCGTCGACAACTACGCCACCCACAAGCATCCCAAGGTCAGGACCTGGCTCGCGCGCCGTCCCCGTTGGCACATTCACTCCACGCCCCCTGGCTTAACCAGGTCGAACGCCTCTTCGCGCTCATCACAACGCGCCATCCGGCGAGCATCCTTCGATTCCCACCGATGGCGATGCTCTACTGGTTATGTCGGGTTCGTCGCCGAGTGGGCGCCGGACACGCACCCCGGTTCACTTGCGTAGCGCGGCCCGCCGCTTGACGCGCAGCCAACGGATCTCGCCGTGTGCGTCTCGCAAGGCGGTTCCGACGCGCTGCGCGCGTTCGCCCGGCGCGATGAGCATCGCGTCGGGACCAGTCGGCTGGACCTTGATACCGCCCTGAGGTAGGGCCGGCGGATTCAGACCGTCGAGCCACTGCTTCAGCGGTATCTGATCGAGCACGAGCCGCTCTCCCTCGCGGCGCAGCACGCGGCGTTCTAGGCAAGTATCGTACGTCCCCAGCCAAGCGTCGACGTCGGGGCGCGGATCGGGGCGCGGATTGGGCGCTGCGAGACCAAAATAGCTCCGCATCGTCCAATTCAAGAGTCGCTGCGCTGTGATCCACCCTTTTGCGCCGTTGGTCAGCACGGCGAGGGCGAAGCGCCGCGACGGGATCATCGCGAACAAGCAGGGCTGGCCGTTGGCGTCGCCGGTGTGGCTGACGATTCGTTCTCCGGTGCTGTCATCGAGCCACCAGCCCAACCCGATCTCCGGTGTGTCGGTCGACGGACCAGCTGGCTCAAAAGCGGTCAACCGCATGGCGTCGCTGAGCACCGCAGCGCCATCCAACTGGAACTGCGCGTAGCGCATCAGGTGCGCGGCGCTGGCGACCACGCCGCCCGATGGATTGCTGCAGCGGGGCATCGCCCACGGCCATGCGATCACCGTCTGCCCGCCGCGCTCCGCGTGCCCAACGGCGAAATCGCGGTGGAGCAGGTCGCGGGCGAAGAAGCAGGTGCCGTCCATGCCGAGAGGTGCGAGCAGCGCCTCATCGAGCACGTCTTCGTAGGGACGGCCGTGCAGCACTTCCAGGATCCGCCCGAGCACGTAGAAGGCGGCGTTGTTGTACGACCACATCCGACCCAGCGGCGTGACCTGGACCAGCTTGTCCATCCGGGCTACCATGGTAGCCAGCGCATCATCGCCCCAGCCGGTGTCCTCGAAGAAGTCTCCCTCCCAGCCGCAGCTGTGGGTCAAGCAATCGCGAATGGTGACGGAGGTCGAGACATCTGGGTCCGCGACAGTGAACTCCGGCAGGCGGGCGCGGATCGGGTCGTCCAAGTTGAGTCGCCCCAGCTCGACGAGCTGCAAGACGGCCGTGGTGGTAAACGTCTTGGTGATCGACGCAATCTGGAACAACGTGTCGCCGTCGACCAGTTGCGGATGCAGCACGTTCGTTACACCCATGCCGGCGGTCGCGGCGCAGCCGTTATGGTAGACGCCGAGGGCGATTCCCGGAACTCCATCGCGCTCTATCTCCACACGGGCCTGGTCGAGCAGTGCCGGGTCGATGCGATGAGACGGCAACAGAGGGGCAGTGTTGCCGGCCAGACTGTGGCCTGCCGAACCTTCTCGGTCGGGGTAGCGATTCGTGTCTGACGCGGTGGTGACGGACACTGGTCCATCTCCTGCGTTTTCTGCGATCGACAGACAGATGTGTTCAACAGGGGACATGGCTTCCTCAATGGGCATAGGGATCTACGGGATGTACAGCGAGCACGCAGCAGATGGAACGGACCACTTGCGATTCGCTTCGAGTATGAAATATGACCGTGAAATTCACACAAGCCACGAGGCCGTGGCCGACACATTTTCTAGTGATATTTGTTCTCCCGTGAACCTCTGCGCAAGTAGCTCACCGCATCCGAGGGACATGGTCCAGCCGAGTTGCCCGTGCCCTGCGTTGACCCAAAGATTGTCGGACGCGCAAACCCGGCCCAGATAAGGAGGACCCGCCGATGTTGTAGGGCGCAGACAAGCCCAGAATTCAGGCGTCGCCAAATCCACGGCATCCCCGAACGACCGCCGCACATAATCGGCCATTGGTGAGGTGCGTGCTTCTGGAACAGAACGATCGTGCGCCGCAAATTCTGCGGTTGCTGTCACGCGAAGCTTTCCGCCGTAGGTCGCTACGGCCAACAATTCCGTCTCGTCGACATAGGGCAGTGTAGGCATTACGGCAGGATCGGTGATCCTCCACGTGCCGGAATAGCCCTTCACTGGATATATGTTGGGACGAAATCCGAGGGGACGGGTTATGTCAGGCGTCTCGACACCTGTGGCCAAGATTACTGCCGTGCACCGTATTTCCCCACGGTCCGTTTCGACGGCTTCGATGGTGTTACTTGCCAGGCGGAAGCCTGTAACGCGCCTGTCGAAATGAAAATCTACCTTGCGCGTTTGGCTTAAATACGCCGCCGTGCGTTGGGTAAACAGCCGGCAATCACCTACGGAGTCCATCGCACTGAACAGCCCACCGACTAACCGGTTTGACATTCTGGACAATCCGGGTTCGCGCGCGATCAGCACGTCACGGTTGAGCACCTCGACTGAGCTGTCGGCCTTATCTTTGATGGAGGCGACATAGGTGTTGAATTGCGCCTTGTCCTGAAACAGATAGAGGCCGCCGTGATGCCGGATCTCCTTTGGAAGGTTCATCTCCGTCTCGGCCGCGGCGACGAGGTCCCGGCTGTAGCGGCTCAAACGTTGCAGCTTGTCAGTGTTCCTGTGATGGGCCGACGGGCGGCAGTTGAGCAGGAACTCAGCTCCCCAGCGCCAGAGCGCCGGGTCCATGAGGCGTGTTACTTGGACCGCTGGGTCATACCCCGCGACCGCCTTGATCATGGTGCCAAGTGCTTCCGGGCCTGCCCAAGCCTTTGCATGGCCGACAGCGATGATACCTGCATTCGCGCGGCTACACATTTCGGCCGGACCGGATAATGCGTCAATGACAGCCACATTCAAGCCGCGCCTTGCTAAGGCATATGCGGTCATAATCCCGGCCACGCCAGCGCCGATCACGGTGATGGGTTCGCTGCCATTCCGAATTGCATTGCTCATACGACAACCTTCAAGATGTTGACGTCATGTCCATTCGGGCTTGCCGAGCCCACACGCCATGTACTTACTTGGAGTTAAAGCCGGGTATGTTGCGTCCATTTATGAGAACAACGCGCACTATCTTCAGCTCGCCGGAAGCGACGCGCTAGAACCGCTTCTTCCCTTTAATCCCTGAAGGTCTCAGTCAGCGGTTGGAGAAATTGTCCCGCGCGAGAATCCCATGAACGCGGGTGGCAATCCACAATATCATTGCATCCGTCCCGCTCACCGAGACGAGCGCGTGTCCCATGGATGAGTCGAAGTAGCTGCTATCGCCGGGAGAAAGACGAACTGGCGCATAATGTTCGGTATATAAAAGCACCTCGCCAGACAGGACGTAGAAAAACTCCTCTCCTGGATGGCCCTCAATTTTGGAAAACTCCTTGATCGAGTGTGCGCGCACACGCGTCAGCAGGGGTGTGAACTGTTTGCTTGCGAGCTCAGCGCCGAGCATTTCGTATTCGTAATGAGGCGTCTTCTGCAGAATACCTTCGCCACCTCTTGTCACGACCAAGCGGCCGGTTGCACCGGCCTTGTCGCTCGTGCCGCCGAAGAGCTCAGTCACATCAACCTCGAGCCCGATTGCAAGGCGCACGATTGTTTCGTATGTCGGCGAAACCTGATCGTTTTCAATTTTCGATACTGCAGAAATGGATAGACCTGATTTCTGCGCTAGATCATTCAAGGTGAGCTTGAATTGCTTACGTAGTCTTTGGACGATAGCGCCGATCGTTGGATATTTATCCTGCTTCATAAATTCCAATTGGGGCATGTCTATTTCGGTTCCTTCGTATAGCCTGCCAGCTTTTCCAAAATGGCCGGGGAAATCGACACGTGTGTCTTGCCGCGGCTACGCCAACGACGCATTCCTGGATAGCTTTCCATTCCCGCTTCTCGGAGAATTCCGATCAATTGACTGCTGCGACTAGAAAAACCGCCCGGTTCGGAAAAGCTTGGATCGATTCCGATGATAATCTGTCCGGTGTGCGGCGTCTGAGCGCCGGGATGAGCAGACCAGTCCACCTCTGATGAGAATTTTCCCCCCGTTAATCCGGCTACCATTAGTTCGATCATCACAGAAATCGCCGAGCCTTTATGGCCACCGAAAGGTACGAGCGCTCCGCCGTTGAGAATCTTTTTAGGATCGGTCGTCGGCTCGCCGTTGCTGTCCACCCCCATGCCGGGTGGCAACATGCGACCTTCGCGAGCTGCGAGCTGCACGTCACCATTGGCCATGGAGGTCGTTGCGAAGTCGAAGACCAGCGGAGCCGCTCCTTTGATGGGGGCAGCAAAAGCAAGAGGATTGGTCCCGAGAAGTGGTTCCTTCGCGCCCATCGGGATTGAACAACCGAAGCTATTGACCATCGAGATCGCGACCAGCCCCTCTTCCGCGAAGGGTGTCACATCGGGCCAGAGTGCGGCAAGATGATGCGATCCGCGGATCGATAGTATCGCGATGCCGGTTTCGCGAATGCGCTGAACGAAAACGTCTCGTCCCGCATGCAGAGCTGCCTGCGCGAATCCGTTCTTCGCATCGACGAAAACATAGCCGGCTCCTTTCACGCGAACTTCGGGTACCGCCGCACCATCAACCCAGCCCGAACGCAGAGAGGAGACATAACCATCTACACGAAATACGCCATGCCCCAACGAACCGGCTGCCTCGGCGGCGGCGCAATTGTCCGCGAGAATAGCAGCGGTAGGCGAGGAGCAGCCGTTGGTTTCAAAGATGCGCGCCAGAAGACCTTTTAACGCCTCCAGGGAAACGTCAACAGCTCCAGACTGAACGTTCAATGGATCGTTCCTTGTTTTATACTATCGGGATCACTGAACGATATAGGACGGATGCTCACGCATTGCCTCCCTAACTTCAGTGTCGACCCTCAGATTGGGGACACCGGCGCCCGGTGCCAACGTCAGTGTCGAATTGAGCAGAAGCTGCGTATAGGGATGATGCGGTTCTTCGAAGATGCGCTCAGACGTGTGCATCTCGACAATCCGACCAAGATACATAACCGCCACGCGTGTCGTCATATGCTGGATCACGCCCATATTGTGGCTGATCATAACGTACGTCAAATCGAACTCCTCGCGCAGTTCCAAGAGTAGGTTGAGAACCTGGGCCTGAACTGACACGTCTAGCGCCGAAGTCGGCTCGTCGCATATCAGCAGCTTGGGGCGCGTGATCAGCGCTCGGGCGATGGCAACGCGCTGCCGCTGCCCGCCCGACATTTGGTTGGGATAGGCTTCGAGGAAGCGCAACGGCAACCCTACAATGTCGAGGATCTTGCGCGCGCGTTCTTGCCGCTCCACCGACGTGCCCTCGCCCCGCAAATAGAGCGGATTGGCCACGATCTTGCCCACGGTCTGGCGCGGGTTCAAGGACGAGTACGGATCCTGGAAAATGAATCCCACCCCCTCCGCGATCTGCCGACGGGTCATGTCGGAAATCGACCGACCATCCAGCAGAACCTCTCCTTGGGTCGGCGTGAGCAGCCCCAGCATAATTTTGGCGAGCGTACTTTTTCCAGACCCGGACTCTCCGACAATGCCAAGAACGTCGCTTCTGTCGACGCGGATCGAGACTTCGTCCACAGCACGCACCGTAGCGCTTTGGCCGAAGATCCCTCTCCGCCCGCTGTATTCGTGCGAGACCTTAAGCAACTCAAGAACGGGTTTGTCGCTCATGCCACCACCTTCGGTCGGAGTTTGGCTTCGCCGGCCTTTACGCAGCGGGCCTCGTGGCATTGGCCGATCTTCTCGAGTTCAATCGGTCTTCTGCAGGCATCAGAGGCTAGAGGACACCGATCGAAGAAATGACAGCCCTCCATCCGATTCAGAAGTGACGGTACCGTGCCGGCTATCGAAGGCAACGGCTTCATTCGCGGATGCAAGGGATCAGGTACTGACCCGAGCAACGCACGGGTATAGGGGTGGGACGGATTCGTGAACAGCTTCTCTGCGGGCGCGGCTTCCACCACCTGGCCCGCATACATGACGATCACACTGTCGGCGATGCGCGACACAAGCCCCAGATCGTGGGTGATCATGATCATCCCCATCCCGAAGGACTTTTGGAGGTCCATGAGCAGCCGCAACAATTCAGCCTGGAGGGTCACGTCCAGCGCAGTGGTCGGTTCGTCCGCCACAATCAGTTCGGGCTCGCACATGAGCGCCATGGCGATAACGACACGCTGGCGCATGCCGCCCGAAAGCTCGTGCGGATAACTATTCAAGCGCTGCCGCGCGTTGGCAATTCCCACCTGTTCGAGCAGATAGATGGCACGCTCCAAGGCTTGCCCGCGGGAGGCCTTGCGATGGGCGCGATAGACGTCCGATAATTGGCGTCCGATCGTGTGCAGCGGGCTCAGCGCCGTCATCGGCTCCTGAAAGATCATCGACAGACGGTTACCCCGCAGGCTCCGAAGTTCGGATTTGGATATCCTTTGCATGTCGATGCCCTCGAAGGTCATCTCTCGCGCTGTCCGCTTCGCCACCTTGGGCAAAAGCCCCAGAAGCGACAGCGCGGTGATCGACTTTCCACAGCCCGATTCACCGACGATGCACAGAGTTTCGCCCTTCGACACGCAGAAGCTGACATCCTGAACGACGGGAAGAGCTCCGTTCGCGGTGGCAATGTCAATGTTCAGATTATCGACGTCGAGCAGCATTGGCGTTCCTCAATTCCGTCCGCCCGGCGACAGCACATCGCGCAGACCGTCGCCTAGAAGGTTGGTTCCAAGGACAAGAGCGAACAGCCCCCCCCCCGGTATCGTGATGAGCCAAGGCTCAAAAAGGATCGAGCCCTTGCCTTCGGAAATCATCAGGCCCCACGACGGGAGGGGCGCGGGCACGCCGAGCCCCAGGAACGAGAGGGCCGATTCGAGGATCATTGCCTGCGCCATTTCAAGCGTTGCCACAACGACCAGATTGTTGAGGAGGTTCGGCAGGATCTCGTGGATGACGATCTGCAGCACGGAAGCCCCTTGCAATTCTGCCGCGGTCACGAATTCGGAAGATCGCAACTGGATCGTTGTGGCCCTGGTAACGAGCGCAAACCGGTCCCAAAGCAGGAGGCCGAGCGTCAGCATGACCACTGTGAGCGAGGATCCCACGAGCGCCACCACCGCCAGCGCCACCAGAATAACTGGCATCGCCAGACGCGCGGTGATGATGAACATGGCCACCGTATCAATCTTGCCGCCGAAATAGCCGGCGCACACACCTATAGCGGTTCCGATGATGCCCGACACGACAGCGGTCCCAATCCCAATCACAAGCGAGATTTGGGCGCCATAAATGATGCGTGACAGGTAGTCGCGCCCCAACTGATCCGTGCCGAGCGGGTGTCCCCACCCGCCGCCGGGAAGCCAAATTGGAGGAGTGAACCGGGCCGAAAGCGACTGCAAATACGGGTCATAGGGCGCCAGCAACGGCGCGCACACGGCCATGATGATCACGACGACTAAGATCAAAAGCCCAAGCATTAGGCTGCCGTGCCTTAGCCAGCGCAGCAGGTTGATCCTTTTTGCGTTCGCTTCCGATCTACCTCCGCAATATGCTAGGGCTTCGGTCATTTGCTGCGCATCCTTGGATCCAGCAGGGCATTAAGCATATCGGCTAGCAGGGTCAGGACGACATAGAAGAGCGAGAAGCAGAGCACGAGCGCCTGGACAGTTGGCAAATCGGCTCGTGATATGCTTTCCCACGCAAGCGATCCGGCTCCGTGGATGGCAAACACGTTTTCGACGACAACAGAGCCTGCCAACATGAACCCGAATTGCGCCGACGCCAAGGTGATAACCGGCAACGCCGCATTGCGCAGTGCGTAGTCGAACAGAACTCGACTCTCAGAAAGCCCCATTGCGCGGGCCGTGCGAATATAATCCGCCTCCAATGCTGATATGATGCCCGAACGGGTCAGGCGCATGATCGCCGGTGTAGCGAAATAGCCTAGTACAATTGTCGGCATGATGTAGCTCTGCCACGATGCGGTGCCGGAAGCCGGCAAGATCGACAACTTCACAGAGAACAGGATGATCAGCAGAAGGGCAAACCAGAAGCTGGGCATGGCTTGCCCGACGACTGCGAAGAGCAAAGCTAGGCGATCGACTGTACTGTTCGGCCAACGCCCTGCCATCACGCCCAGAGGTACAGCGATGATCAAAGCCAGGATCAGCGCGAAAAATCCAAGCCGAGCTGTCATGGCGAAGCGCTCGAGAAGAAGCGTCGCAACTGGCTGGCCAAAGTAGAGACTCGTCCCGAAATCTCCGCGAACAACGCCAGCCAGCCAGTGCAGGTACTGAACGATGATGGGCCGATCGAAACCATAGAGGTGCCGAAGGCGATCCGCGTCGGCCGCGGTCGAGGCTTGGCCGGCTAAGGCAGCCGCCGGATCGCCTGCTGCGAAGATTAGGGAATAGGCAATGAAGGACACGAATAGCGTTAGTAGGCACGCCATCAATATCCGGCGGATTGCGTAGTGCAACATTGGCGGGCCCCTGGTGAAACTCATCAGCGCCGTCCAGCCGCTCCAGGCGGCCGGTGATCACTTCCATTTCGCGCCGTAGAACGGAATGAACTCGTCGGGATTAATGTGGAGCTCTAGTTCTTTCGACATCGCGGTATTCATGCTCCACACCCACAGCGGGACCCGATAGGCCCGATCTGCTATTAGCTTCAGAGCCTTTGAATAGAGCGCTTTCCGGCGATCCATTTCCATGATCTTGGAAGCTTCGATGATAGGATTAACGATCTCCGGGTCACTCACAACGTCGTCGCCGCCTCCCCCGAAGTAATTGCCGACGCTCAGCGCGGCGTCCCCCACACCGTAAGATCCCCAATCGCCGTAGGTCATGTCTTGTTTGTTACTGCGCCACTGCTCTATGGCTGCAGCATATTGAAGTTTGTTGAGCGTCAGGTTGATTCCGACCGAAGCGAGATTGGCCTTCACAGCTTCCGCCAGTCCCGCAGCTTCTGCTGAGATAATCATGCTCAGATTGAGGCCCTTCTCAAATCCGGCTTCCTTCAGCAATTCCTTTGCCTTTTTTGGACTGTACTCATAGGTGACGACATTCGTCTCGCAACCGAACTGTATCGGGTTGCAAAACGAATTGATAATCGGAGAACTTTCCCCTTTGAACGCGTCGCGGATCTCCTTCCGGTTGATGGCGTAGTTGATCGCTTTGCGAACGCGCACATCAGCGAGCGGCGAGTTGGGGACGCGGGGGTTCATGCCGATGTGGTCAAAGCGCATTATTGGCGAACTTTCCACTTGCACGCCGGGTCGGCTCGCAAGACGGACGATGTCGTCCTTTGGAACGCGCCAGATCCAATCGATGTTACCATTCAGCAATTCGGCATATTGGGTATTGCGTTCAGGCAGGACCCGAAAGTTGATTTTCCCGATCTGCGGATTTTCCTTTTGGCCGCCCTTGTAATAGTCAGCAAACCGCTCGAGCTTGACGCTGACGCCCGGCGTCACTTCGACGAGTTTATAGGGTCCGGTTCCGATCGGCTTGACCGCCATACCCGTCGCGCTGACCTTTTCATAATAGGTCTTGGAGTAGATCGGCACATTACCCGCAAGCATCTCCAGCGCCAAGGGATAGGGAGTCTTCATGGTCAAGCGGACCGTGTCACCATCCAGCCTTTCAGCCCTATCGATCCAATTTACAGCGATGGCATAGCGGGCGCCGAAATCAGGGCGGGAAACGAGGTTCAGGGTAAAGACGACATCATCGGCTGTTAGCGCGTCGCCATTGTGGAATTTGACGCCCCCTCGAATCTTGAAGTCGACCAGGGTGTCGGAAGTGAACTTGTAGGACTCAGCCAGTTCCGGGACGAACTTGCCCGTCTTGAAGTCCTTGGACACTAGTCCATCATAAAGGATGCGGCCGACGGAGAGCGCTTCTCGGCTCGTCGCCATATAGTAGTCCAGCGTCTCGATCTCGTTTGTAAAGGCGACATTGAGAGTGTCGTCTGCCTTACCCGCGAATGTCGGCTGGCTGAGCGCAATAAGGACGAGGAGCCCAATGGCGGCCTTGCATGCAGCCTGGTATATAATCACATTGTTTTTCAAAGCAGTCCCCTGTTGTTGAATAGCAATGAGTGCCTGCGCACTGTTTATGTTGGTCAGTGCCAGCTCCGTCTTCATTCCCCCCAGATGTTTTCGTAGATCCGAAGTAGGTTTTCGCCGTAGATCTTGCGAATATCTTCTGCCGTGAAGCCGCGCCGTAGCAGAGCTTCTGTCAGCGCCAGCATGGTTTTGGGTGTCTCGATCCCGGCCGGGTAATAGTGCGGGGGCGCAGGGTATGCCTTCGGGCTCCAGCTGTTGTTAGCCAGCGCCCGCTCATACATTCTCGTCGCCGCCCTCTCGTCAACGTACGGAGACTGGCCGCCATAGTAGTCAATGCCAAGCGTGATGTACTGCGTGCCGACCAGATCGCACATATAAGCAATATGATCGATAAATTGATCGATCGTCGGGCGCTTGTCGCCAGAGACGAAGCCGGGAAAGCCCACTACTCCTATGGTACCGCCGCTCTTAGCGATTGCTTTGATAAGTTCGTCGGAGATGTTGCGGGGCGATGGATAAACGGATTTGGCATTGGCATGCGAAATGATCACGGGCGCAGAAGAATACTCGATCGCGTCCATCGTCGTCCGGACGCCGGTATGCGAGCAATCGACGATCATGCGAGCTTGGTTCATCCGCTCGACTACTTGCAGTCCAAAGCGGCTCAGGCCGGCATCCGTACGCTCTTCGCAGCCGTCGCCGAGACGGTTTTTCACGTTGTACGCCAGCTGCATGACGCCGACACCCAGCGCTTTGAAAGCGTCGACCAGGTCAAGGCTATCCTCGATCGGCGCGGGCCCCTGAAAGTGCATTATAATGCCCGTCTTGCCCAGCGCCTTGGCTTTCCGAATATCGGCAGCAATACGGACCAATATCAAATCGTCGCGCTCTCGCAGTAGCTTATGCCACGCTCCGATAGTCCGCAGCGTTACCATAGCACCGTCCCAAACCCCGACGGTCGGAGCGATCGCGGTCAGACCGCCGGCTCGATAGTCCGCTATTCGCCCTTGGTCCTCCAGAAGTGGACACACCGCGTCAATAATGATTGCAGCTTCATGCAATCGTTTTTCTGTGAAATCCATCGGTTACCGTCCTCCCAATTCTCATCTGCTTTTTTTCTTTTAGGAAATAATTGTCGTGTTTGCAACAAAATTGTCACCACTGTAACATCGAAGCTGCGGGCCAAAAGTCCTTCGGCCGTTCCACGTCGTCCCCAAGGGCTTCGTGGCGAACCACCGGCCGCAGTGGCAGGAACTAGAAAAGGAACCGGCCTGCCACCTCGCGCTAAGCGGAGAACCAACAGCCAAGCTGGCAATTCCTGCGCGATCCAATTAATGGGCGAGTTCTAGCCGCTTGACCGCGTGCACCGTATGAGCCGGACTACCATCGGCAGCCGTTGCAACATCCAACCCGTCCGCGTGGTCGATTCCTTTAGCATGGAGGCATTGGCGATCATCAACGGACGGCAGTTCGTAACCACTCGACCTGTCCTATGAAGCGGGCCAAGTCGTTGAATTCGGAAGACAACAGAGAGCTCCGATAGATGCGGGAGCACTCATTGGCGCAAACTGGGACGGCTATTAGATGGGAACCGGGAATTGCTGGTGCTCAATCCGTCCACGAAAAAATCACAAAAAAGGGTCGACGATGTCAGCGAGGCAGAAACACGTCGGCGTGCTGAGCTACGCGGTTCCACGAAATCGGGAAGCCGCGACGGTCAGCGCGGAACCGCCAAGAGGTTCGGACATGGGCTATGTGGCCGCGGAATGCGGTCGAAGACGATACGTAGGAGCGCTGTTCAGGACAGAATGTCTGCAGGTCAGGCGGATCTGGGTTTTCATCTCGACCACCGGGCGCAAACGCAGCGTGTCGAATTGGGGCGACGGCAAAGCTGGAGCGCTTCGGCATCGCGGCGCGCAGCCCCACATGAGCCAGTAGGCGCCGGCATTCAGGAAGAGCCGGAACTGGTTGGCCGTCTCTCTTCTGCAGGACATCGGTCCGCGGCGAGATGCGTCTTCCAGGACTTGATGTGGTTCCCGGCTGCTCCGCACCGACAGCCCATATCCTGATCGCCTTGGCCTTGCCACTTGCAACGTTGGTGACGATGAAGCGGGTGTCAGCGCCTTCGGCACCGACCTCGACGCGCGCGATGATGCGCTCGACGCGGCTCCAACTGCCGGCGGCGTCCAAACATTCCTTGAAGCGGCGGACCTGAGTAAGCGACAAACTGAGCTTTCAATTACCCATAATTCTTGCCTCGATCGCGGCACCCACTTCGATGTAGGTCAGCCGTGATAGCCCCGCCAGATCACGGTATTCCTGGAGGGAGATCGTTGACTCGAGCCAAGTTCCTCCGAGCCGCGCGATCTTGATGACATAATGCGATCGCGTACTTCGTCGAGAGCGATCGCCACCCCTGTCTTTCATCAAATGATCAAGAAGCCTGATTTCGGGATCTGTCAGCGCCGTCTGCGGTAGGGCATTCGGCACGAACGAATGAGCATCGTCATCCAGAAGACGCGCCAACTCACAATTCAGAAAACGCGATCAGATTGACCAGACGCTCAGCGGTTCGCAATTTCGACTCGACCGCCTTGCACTCCAATTTGAGGATCCCATCGAAGTTCGATCTTCCACACGTACCATTCGATCTTCTCTATGCGTGCTTGCGCGATTGGACCGGGAGATCGGTGAGGAGCTTCCAGTCGATCTTCTTTCGCCGCTTGAGCGTTTCCCGCTCTTGAGCATGGATCACGGTCAGAGTGAGTGCGGGATATTTCTTCTGATTGCCGATCGGCGGCAGAATTCGAAGCTCGCGAAAACGAATTTCGAGAAGCGCTTCATCCGGTTCGCCTTTATCGTTCTTGACCTTGATCCGATGTAGGCCTTTGACCGCAACCTCGTCCATTTCGTCGGCAATTGTATGATTGCCGTCCCCGGCAAGCCGATCAACATAGGTTCGCACCAGGGAAATGCGTTCCAACCTCCTCGGCCAGGCAAAACAGCTCATAGATGTCGCTCTCGCGATCACCAACATGAACGCATGGTCCAGGGGCAGCGAGAAGGTCGATCGATTGCCGTAAATTCTCCAGCCAGCGGACGCTTTCCTTCTGCTCGATCGGACCCGTGTCGGATTGATCTTTCGGTTCAGAGCCGTCGTCCCTTGAACTTTTTGCGTGTCCAGAACTTGATTGCACCAGTTCAGCGGAGGCCCTTCGGTCGTCACGGCGAGACTCGAATGCATCAGGATGCCGCACTGCGTGCGCCCTGCCGTCTTACCCATAAAGCCAATCAGATCCGGCTTCTCGCGCTTGCAGGACAAGGATCGGTCCCTCCCTCGCCGTTACGCGCCCACGCGTCGCCTCGAAATGACGGCAGTACCCACCTCGTTGAGCAGTTCGTTGGAGAGGAAGCGAAAGGCGGCCTACGTGTTGGCCCAGTCCTGACAAACCAGCGGGATGCTTTGACCCATGTCGCTCCCGGTTTGTGCGAGCAACTTGCAGAACGGGCGGCCAAGCCGCTCATCTTTAAACTCGCATCCCGCAGCTTCCCGTTCAACCCACGATGCAGTCGTCAATCGCTGAGCACGCGCCTCCGCGCGTTCCTTCAAGACCAAGCCCATCGACACCCCACCATTCCGAATCAGGTGCTCAACAACGAATCACAACAGATTCTGCCGATTCGAGATTTCCCGGCGGCGCGTCGTTCAAATCCGATGTCAAATGTGGGTAATTGAAAGGTCTCTTTGCCGCTTACGGATCTTGCCGGTCTTCGATGACGCTTCGTAGCGCGCCGTCGCGCTGGCTTCCAGGTCCGTGACATGCTTGCGGAATGTGGTGGTGGGCGCCAAGCCAAGAATGAAGTCGATGGCGTTGGCACGGCACCAGTCGATGACCTGTGGATTGCAACAGTGGCTGTCAGCCCGGATCAGGATCCGGGCGTTCGGCCGATTCGCGCGCATTGCCCGCACCAGCCGACGCAAGTGAGCGTGGATCTCGATGCCACTGGGTCGCTTCGCTGGTCGCAGGATCCCGTCGACAAACCGTCCCGCGGCATCGAACACCCAATCGGCTGGAAGCCGTATTCGTCATAATGAGCGGAACAGCGCAATTGCTGGCCGCCATGCACGGCACCAAACGTGCCGTCGATGTCGAGCACGATCCGCTTCGGCTAATAGAGGTCGACCATAGCCCGACCCATCGCGACCAGTTCCCGCTGCCTTCGGTCGCGATGGGCGCCTCAATTGACGAGGTGCCGGTTGGAGAACCTGCCCGACATGCGCGCCTCCTTCGGGCAGGTGGACGACCTGGTCCAGGCAGCGCGAGTCATCATGCAGCGCGCCAGACTGTACGCCACTCGCAGTCATTTCTCCACCTCAGCGAGCCAGAACGCAACGATAGCATCCGCCGTCGAAACGGGCGACGACGAACTTGCCGCCGACTGATGATAAACCACTCAGCGGCAGCGTAAGATCATTCATGGGTGTAGTTTCCGGGAAACGGAGCGGATCGGCCTAAGCAACCAAATCCTATGTCAGCTCAACCGCTTGCACCACATCCGCCACCTTGTGATTTTTTTAGGCCAGACCGTTCCCGATCGGGTTGGCTCGTGTCAAGCGGCTTCGAAGTAGTTGGCGCGTCCGATTGCGCCCCACAAGCCTTCGACGGTGCGCACGGCGGCCGCGCGCACCAGTGCTTTCAGCTTTGAGAACGCGTTCTCGGTCGAAATGTAGGGCAGGAGATAGAGGAGCTTTGCACCGGCAGCCTCGATCGCCGTGCGCACGCTTGCGCCCTTATGGCTGCCGAGATTGTCCTGACTATCGCCAATTCTGGCACGAGGATACCTGATCGCCTGTGAGATCGCCGCCCTGCGGCTTCGGCATCACCTCACCCGTCTGGCGCGCTTGCACCACCAAGCGCATCGAGCTCGACACTCCCACCTGAAAGTGCGCCGCAGCCTCTCGACGGGACGTCCCGCCCTCACCGGCGGCAACCACACGCTCGCGAACATCGACCGAAAGAGATGTCGCCATGCCAGCCGACCTCCTCCGCCAGCAGGCAGTTTGAATCAGAACCGGCCTGATTCGGGAATCCCAAACGATTCAATCTGGTGCGGGGCCCGCTCTAGGAGGCTTGAACAGCGCGCTGTCGTTTCCTTGGCGGGCGCTCCGCCCGGCTACAGCACCGTCCTCGCCAACTTTCTCCAGCTCGCCTCGATCGGCCTGCGCGAGCAACCTCGGCCGCGGACACCGAATTCACGATCTCTGACAGGCGACCGTCGTTTTCGACGTCCGTGTTGCCGTGTTCAGTCTGTCCGGTTGAA
>NZ_JAULLN010000060.1:0-16156 GCF_041357655.1 Bradyrhizobium sp. DN3
TCCAGAATCCCTCCGCGGAAAGACTCTGGATTGCTTCGCTGCGCTCGCAATGACGGAGTATGAGGCGGCTGCGCCGTTCTCCAAATGACGCTGTCATTCTCCGCGAAAGCGGGGAATCCAGTACGCCGCAGCCTATCGGTTCAATCACTGTTGTCTCGGAGTACTGGATCGCCCGGTCAAGCCGGGCGATGACAGCGAGAATGAGGCGCGGGCGTGCCCCAAACTCGTCATTGCGAGGAGCTCGCGACATTGCAAAGCAATTTTGCGCTGATGCGACGAAGCAATCCAGACTGACACCGCGGATGCATTTCTGGATTGCTTCGCTGCGCTCGCAATGACGGGAAATGGAGGCCTACGCGTTCTCCACGCCCGCCTCGTGCGGCGTGAACTGGTAGACCGACGAGCAGAACTCGCAGGTCACCACGACCTTGTCGTCCTTGACCATCGCGGCGCGATCGTCGGACGAGAAGCTCTTCAGCATGGACGCGACCGCATCGCGCGAGCAGGAGCATTGTGCCTTCAGGACCTGTGGATTGAACACGCGCACGCCGCGCTCGTGAAACAGCCGGAACAGCAGCCGCTCACCGGACAGCTCGGGATCGATCAGCTCGACGTCCTCGACGGTCTCGATCAGCGAGCGCGCCTCGACCCAGGCGTCGTCTTCCGCGACACTGTGCACCTCGGTGCCTTCGGGCGCGTTGCCGGGATGCAAATCGGCCTGCCGCGCGCGCTCCGGTGCCTTCGGCAAAAACTGCATCAGCATGCCGCCGGCACGCCAGCGATGCTTGCCGCCGTCGCTACTGCGCCATTCCTCGCCGACCGCGAGGCGCACGCGCGTCGGGATCTGCTCGGAGCGCAGGAAATATTCGTGGGCGGCCTCTTCGAGGCCGCCGCCGTCGAGCGCGACCAGGCCCTGGTAACGGCTCATGTCGGGACCCTGGTCGATGGTCATGGCGAGATGGCCGCGGCCGAGCAGCGTCCCTGAATCCCTGGCGTCACCGAGGCGCGCAGCATCGAAGCGCGCATAGGCGCGCAGGCGATCCGGCGCCATGTAGTCGACGACCAGGAACGATACCGGACCGTCGGTCTGGGCTTGAAGGATGAAGCGGCCCTCGAATTTCAGCGCCGAGCCGAGCAACGTCGTCAGCACGATGGCCTCGCCGAGCAGCTTGCCGACGGGGGCGGGATAATCGTGCTTGGTGAGGATGTCGTCGAGCGCCGGGCCGAGCCGCACCAGGCGGCCGCGCACGTCGAGCGCATCGACCTCGTAGGGCAGCACGGCGTCATCGATCGGAACTGCTGATGGCGCGCGAACCGGGCCTTCGAGCCCGGTTTTCATGTCAGGGGATTGGAAAACCATGGCGCTCTATCTGGGGTCGGAGGTGAGGGATTGGAAGGGGTGCGAGGCGGCGTGTTCCGGATGCAGCTATGATTGCCCGACATTACCGCAAACTCGATGTCGTCCTGGCCTAGTGCGCAATTGCGCACTAGGCCGGGACGACGAATAAATAATCTACCGTCGCGCGTTACTTCACCGCGTCAAAGCACCAGGCCAGAATGCCCTTCTGCGCGTGCAGGCGGTTTTCGGCCTCGTCGAACACGACCGATTGCGGGCCGTCGATCACGTCATCGGTGACCTCTTCGCCGCGGTGGGCGGGCAGGCAGTGCATGAACAGCGCATCGGACTTGGCCAGCGACATCAGCTTGGCATTGACCTGGTACGGCTTGAGCACGTTGTGGCGGTGCTCGCCTTCCTTGTCGCCCATCGACACCCAGGTGTCGGTGACGACGCAATCGGCACCGCGCACGGCGGCTTCCGGATCGGTGCCGAGCACGATCGGCGCATTGGTCGTCTTGATCCAGTCGCGCATTGCCTTCTTCGGCGCGAGCTCCGGGGGCGTTGCGACGTTGAGCTGGAATTTGAAGCGCTCGGCGGCGTGGGCCCAGGACGCCAGCACGTTGTTGTCGTCACCGGTCCAGGCCACCGTCTTGCCCTCGATCGGGCCGCGATGCTCCTCATAGGTCATGAGGTCGGCCATCACCTGGCAAGGGTGCGAACGGCGCGTCAGGCCGTTGATGACGGGCACGGTCGCATAGGCCGCAAGCTCCAGCAGCGCCTCGTGATTGAGGATGCGGATCATGATGGCGTCGACATAGCGCGACAGCACGCGCGCGGTGTCGGCGATGGTCTCGCCACGGCCCAGCTGCATTTCGGCACCGGTGAGCATGATGGGCTCGCCGCCGAGCTGGCGCATGGCGACGTCGAACGACACCCGCGTCCGCGTCGAGGGGCGCTCGAAGATCATCGCCAGCGTCTTGCCTTCGAGCGGCCTGACCGGCTGATGCGCCTTCTGCTTCGCCTTCATGGCCGAGGATGCGGCGAGCATGCGCTTGAGCTCCGACAGCGGGAGCTCGTTGATGTCGAGGAAGTGCTTTGGCGACTTGCTCATTAGCTTGCCGCCCGCTTGGTCTGACTGGACGAGATCGCCGTGCAGGCGCGCTCGAGCCGCCCGATGCTGTCCTCGATCTCGGCTTCGGTGACGATCAGAGGCGGCAGAAAGCGCACGACATTGTCGCCGGCGCCGACGGTGAGCAGTTTTTCGTGGCGCAAGGCGGCAACGAGATCACCCGAAGGCACGACCGCCTTGATGCCGATCAGGAGACCCTCGCCCCGCACTTCGCTGACGACATCAGGATGGCGATCGATCACGGAGGCGAGCTTCTGCTTGAGCAGCAGCGACATCTTCTGCACGTGGTCGAAGAAGCCAGGCTTGAGCATGACGTCGAGCACGGCGTTCGCAGCAGAGATCGCGAGCGGATTGCCGCCGAAGGTCGAGCCGTGCGATCCGGGCGTCATGCCGGAGGCCGCTTCCGCGGTCGCAAGGCAAGCACCGATCGGAAAGCCGCCACCGAGCGCCTTCGCCAGCGACATCACGTCGGGCGTGACGCCGAGACGGCGATGCGCGAACAGATCGCCGGTGCGGCCCATGCCGGTCTGCACCTCGTCGAACGCGAGCAACAGGCCCTTCTCGTCGCAGAGCTGACGCAGCGCCTTGAGGAACGCGGGTGTCGACGAACGCACACCGCCCTCGCCCTGGATCGGCTCGATCAGGATGCCGGCGGTCTGCGGACCGATCGCCTTCTTCACGGCCTCGATATCGCCATGCGGGACCTGGTCGAAGCCGTCCATCGGCGGGCCGAAACCTTCGAGATATTTTGCCGAGCCCGTCGCAGCCAGCGTCGCCAGCGTACGGCCATGGAAAGCGCCCTCGAAGGTGATCATGCGATAGCGATCGGGATGGCCTTTGGCAGCGTGATAGCGCCGCACGACCTTGATCACGCATTCCAGCGCTTCGGCGCCCGAATTACAGAAGAACACGAAGTCCGCGAAACTCTCGTTGCACAGACGCGTTGCAAGCCGTTCGCCATCCGGACTCTGGAACAGGTTCGACATGTGCCAGAGCTTCGTCGCCTGCTCCTGCAACGCCTTGACCAGCGCGGGATGGGCATGGCCGAGCGCGTTCACCGCAACGCCCGACGTGAAATCGAGATAGCGATCGCCATTGGTCGCGATCAGCCAGCAGCCTTCGCCGCGCTCGAAACCAAGGTCGGCCCTGGCGAAAACGGGAAGCAGATGCGGCGCGGCGCTGTTGGTCATGACCATCACTTGGATGTTGCATTTGAAAGTTGAGACCTGCCTGGCGTGCCTTGCGCAGCGCACCATTGACCGGTCCGGAAAACGAAACGTGCCGCCTTTTAAGGGCGGCACGCGGCACTATCTTATGCCTGGCAAGACCGGTGTCAATGCCGCCCGGAAAGCCTCGCGAAACGCTGAATCCGTAGTCTTGCGGTGCCGATTTTGCGGGGTTTTCACCACGGAACATGTGGAAGCGAGTCGGCGGACTCTTGCGCGGGAGTCACGCCATATTGTAGCGTTTGGCCTGTCAGATACGACATCTCGTGCAGCGGTTCTGATCCTCTAAGTCCTCATGTACCGGCGTAAACGTTCGGGCGTCAGTAGCGCGCCCGGCGAGCCTTAAGGGATTCTGGCGGCACGGGTTTTTCAAGGCTTAGGCATTCGCTGTGAGGCCCCAGGATGGCGGCGCGCAGCGAGGGAAAGGGTGCAATGACGGTTTTGACCTGGTCCGACGATCGCGTCGAGCAGCTGAAAAAGCTCTGGGAGGCCGGACTTTCGGCCAGCCAGATCGCGGCCGAGCTCGGCAATGTGACCCGCAATGCCGTGATCGGCAAAGTGCACAGGCTCGGCCTGTCGGGCCGCGCCAAGAGCCCATCTTCGGCCGCGCCGCGGCCGCGCAAGGCGCGCCCAGCACAGCACATGATGCGGGTGACCCGGCCGATCTCGCGCGGCAACACCGCGCTGGCGCAGGCCTTCGAGGTCGAGGTGGAGGTCGAACCGGTCACCTACGACAACGTGGTGCCGATGAGCCAGCGGCTGTCGCTGCTGGAATTGAACGAGGCAACCTGCCACTGGCCGGTCGGCGATCCCTCGAGCCCGGATTTCTTCTTCTGCGGCGGCAGGGCGCTGTCCGGCCTGCCCTACTGTGCCCAGCACTCGCGCGTCGCCTATCAGCCGGCCGCGGATCGCCGGCGGGCGCCGGCCAAGCCGAGCACGCGGTGAGTTCGTTCTGAGGCCAGAAATGAGCCGTCGTGCGATCGCGGCTCTACATGATCGGTGTCGTCCCGGCGAAGGCCGGGACCCATAGCCACCGAATGCCATTTGGCGAAGACTCTCAATGATGCGGCTGCACCGTGCAATCAAGACCGCGCCCAATCGATAGATCACGCGGTATGGGTCCCGGCCTTCGCCGGGACGACACGGAAATTGGGGCGACAGCTCGCTAACTCATCCCCACCAAACGCCTTACGTCTGCTCCGCTTTCGCAAACCGATCATCCAGCGCATAGCCGGCGCCGCGGACGGTGCGGATCGGGTCCTGCTCGCGGCCGAGATTGAGCAGCTTGCGCAGGCGGCCGATATGGACGTCCACGGTGCGCTCGTCGATATAGATGTCGCGGCCCCAGACGCTGTCGAGCAGCTGCTCGCGCGAGAACACGCGGCCGGGATGCTCCAGGAAGAACTCCAGCAGGCGATATTCGGTCGGGCCGAGATCGATCGGCCGGCCCGAGCGCGCCACCCGGCGCTTGTCGCGATCGAGCTCGATGTCGCCATAGGCGAGCACGGTGGCGAGCCGCTCCGGACTTGCGCGCCGCAGAAGGCCCTTCACGCGCGCGAGCAGCTCCGGCACCGAGAACGGCTTGACGATGTAGTCGTCGGCGCCGGTCGCAAGACCCCGCACCCGCTCGCTCTCCTCGCCGCGCGCGGTGAGCATGATGATCGGGAGCTGCTTGGTCTCGGGACGGGTGCGCAGCCGCCGGCACAGCTCGATGCCCGACAGTCCCGGCAGCATCCAGTCGAGCACGATCAGATCCGGGATGTGTTCCTTGAGGCGGGTGTCGGCGTCGTCGCCGCGCATCACCGTCTCCACGTCATAGCCGTCGCCTTCGAGGTTGTAACGGAGAAGCTCGGTGAGAGCTTCCTCGTCCTCAACCACCATAATGCGTGCGCCCATGTTGTCGTCGCTCCCTCAGGTATTCGGTACCGTCGTGGCGAAGGTCGTCATATCGCCCTTCGGCCGCTTGTCGGTGATCGCCTGACCCTCGATCATGTAGAACACGGTCTCGGCGATGTTGGTGGCGTGGTCGCCGATCCGCTCGATGTTCTTGGCGCAGAACATCAGATGGATGCAGAACGAGATGTTGCGCGGATCCTCCATCATGTAGGTGAGGAGTTCGCGGAACAGCGAGGTGCAGATGGCGTCGACTTCCTCATCGCCCTTCCACACCGCCATTGCCGCCGGCAGATCATGCGCGGCATAGGCGTCCAGCACCGACTTGACCTGCTGCTGCACGAGGTCGGTCATGTGCTCCAGGCCGCGAAACAGTTTTAGCGGATGGAAGTCCGTCTCCAGCGCCGCAACGCGCTTGCCCATGTTCTTGGCGAGGTCGCCGATGCGCTCGAGATCGGTGGCGACGCGCATGGCGCCGACGATCTCGCGCAGATCCACCGCCATCGGCTGGCGGCGGGCGATGGTGAGCACGGCGCGCTCCTCGATGCGCTTCTGCAGCGCATCGAGCTCGGCGTCGGTGGTGACGACGCGCTGACCGAGCGCGACGTCGCGGCGGATCAGAGCGTCGACGGAATCGACGATCATGCGCTCGGCGATGCCGCCCATCTCGGCGACCAGGCGGGTGAGCTCCTGGAGGTCGGTGTCAAAGGCCTTTGCGGTATGTTCAGTACCCATGTCCCGTCTCCTCAGCCGAACCGGCCGGTAATGTAATCCTGCGTACGCCGGTCGCTCGGCGACGTGAAGATCTTGCTGGTGTCGTCGAACTCGATCAGTTCGCCGAGATACATGAAGGCGGTCTTGTCGGAGACGCGCGCCGCCTGCTGCATGTTGTGGGTGACGATCGCGATCGTGTAGTTCTCGGACAGTTCCTGGATCAGCTCCTCGACCTTGGCGGTCGAGATCGGATCGAGCGCCGAGCAGGGCTCGTCGAACAAGATCACTTCAGGCCGCACCGCGACCGTGCGGGCGATGCAGAGGCGCTGCTGCTGGCCGCCGGAGAGCGACAGGCCCGAAGCGTTGAGCTTGTCCTTGACCTCGTTCCACAGCGCGCCGCCGCGCAGCGCCTTCTCGACCCGGTCGTCCATCTCCGACTTCGAGATCTTCTCGTAGAGGCGGATACCGAAGGCGATGTTCTCGTAGATCGTCATCGGGAACGGCGTCGGCTTCTGGAACACCATGCCGACGCGGGCGCGCAGCAGATTGAGGTCGAGCTTGGGGTCGAGAATGTTGGTCTGGTCGAGCATCAGCTGACCGGTGACGCGCTGGCCCGGATAGAGGTCGTACATCCGGTTGAAGATGCGCAGCAGGGTCGACTTGCCGCAGCCCGACGGGCCGATGAACGCCGTGACGCGGTTGGTGCCGAGCGTCAGGTTGATGTTCTTCAGCGCGTGATGCTCGCCGTAATAGAAGTTGAGGTTGCGCACCGTCACCTTGGCGGGCGCTTCCGGCAGCGGATGCGAGGCCAGGTGAGCGTTGGAACTCACGGATACGGACAGGTCGGTCATTTTGCGGTCCTCTCGGCACCGAGGATGCGGGCGCCAATGTTCAGGGCAAGCACGGTGAGCGTGATCAGCAGCGCGCCGCTCCAGGCGAGTTGCTTCCAATAGGCGTAGGGGCTCTGCACGAAATTGTTGATGGTCACGGGCAGGTTGGCCATCGTCTTGTTCAGGCCGAGGCTGAAGAACTGGTTCGACAGCGCGGTGAACAGCAGCGGCGCGGTCTCGCCGGCGACGCGGGCGGTGGCGAGCAGCACGCCGGTGATGAGGCCGGAGCGCGCGGCGCGGTAGGCGATGCGCTTGATCACCAGCGAGCGCGGCAGGCCGAGCGCGGAGGCCGCCTCGCGCAGCGCGTTCGGCACCAGAAGCAGCATGTCCTCGGTGGTGCGAAGCACCACGGGGATGACGATCACGGCGAGCGCGAGGCTACCCGCGATCGCCGAGAAGCCGCGCATCGGCACCACCACGGCGCCGTAGATGAACAGGCCGATGATGATCGAGGGCGCCGACAACAGGATGTCGTTGATGAAGCGGATCACCGAGGTCAGCTTGTCGTTGCGGCCGTACTCGGCGAGATAGGTGCCGGCGAACAAGCCGAGTGGCGCGCCGATGCCGACGCCGAGCACGGTCATGATCAGCGAGCCGACGATGGCGTTGAGCAGGCCGCCTTCGGAGGAGCCGGGCGGCGGCGTGTTCTCGGTGAAGACCTGGAGGTTCAGGCCGCTAAGGCCGTTGTAGAGCAGCGTGATCAGGATCAGCGCGAGCCAGGTGACGCCGAAGGCGGCGGCGGCGATGCAGAGCCCGCGGATGACGATGTCGGTGCGGCGGCGGCGTGCGTAAATCGGGTTCATGTCACTTCCCCGCCTTCTGTTCCAGACGCAGCAGCATCAGCCGCGCGGCCGCGAGCACGAAGAACGTCAGCACGAACAGGAGCAGACCGAGCAGGATCAGGCCGGACTGGTGCAGGCCGTCGCTCTCGGCGAACTCGGAGGCGATCGCGGCCGAGATCGTGGTGCCCGGTGCGAAGATCGACGAGGAGATCCGGAACGAGTTTCCGATGATGAAGGTCACCGCCATGGTCTCGCCGAGCGCGCGGCCCAGCGCCAGCATGACACCGCCGATGATGCCGACACGGGTGTAGGGGATCACCACGCTGCGGACGACTTCCCAGGTGGTGCAGCCGACGCCATAGGCGGCCTCTTTCAGCACCGGCGGCACCGTCTTGAACACGTCGACCGAGATCGAGGTGATGAAGGGCAGCACCATGATGGCGAGGATCAGCGCGGCATTGAACAGGCTGAGATAGGACGGGGGACCTGCGAAGATTGCCCCCAGCACCGGAACGCCGTCGAAGACCCTGATCATGAAGGGCTGGAAGGTGTTGGCCAGGAACGGGCCCAGCACGAAGAAGCCCCACATGCCGTAGATGATCGACGGAATGCCGGCGAGCAGCTCGATCGCCATGCCGATCGGGCGGCGCAGCCATTGCGGGCAGAGCTCGGTGAGGAAGATCGCAATGCCGAGACCGACCGGAATGGCGATCAGCATCGCGATGAAGGAGGTGACGAGCGTGCCGTACATCGGCCCGAGCGCGCCGAGCACGGGCGGATCGGCCGAAGGCGCCCAGCGCTGCGTCCACAGGAACGACAGGCCGTATTCCTTGATCGCCGGGAAGGCGCCGACGATCAGCGAAATGATGATACCGCCGAGGATCAGCAGCACCGAGATCGCGGAAAGCCGCGTGATCCAGTAGAAGGTGACGTCGCCGAGCTTGAACGCGCTCAAGGCCTTGGCGCGGTCATACGGTCCGGCGTCGTCGATTACATCGCTCTGAACAGCCATCTCTGCCACGCCGATCCCCTGTACCCGTTCTCTATACGCTTGTTGCCGGAGTTGTGCCCCGGATGCGGCGCGAGCTGCGAAGCGGTGCGACGCTGATCCGGGGCCCGGTTCTTGTGGGTCCCGGGCTGCGCAGCAGCGTTTCACGCTGCAGCGCGTCCCGGGACATTCGCTTCAGCTCTTGATCTCGGCAGCCCAGGTCTTCTCGATCAGCTGGACGACGCTGTCCGGCATCGGGATGTAGTCGAGCTCTTCAGCCGCCTTGCCGCCGTTCTTGAAGGCCCAGCGGAAGAACTTGATGGCTTCCTGGGAGGCAGCCTTGTCCGTCGCAGACTTGTGCATCAGGATGAAGGTCGCCGCCGTGATCGGCCAGGACTTGTCGCCGGGCTGGTCGGTCAGGATGACGTAATAGCCAGGAGCCTTGGCCCAGTCGGCGTTGGAGGCGGCGGCCTGGAAGGCCTCGACGGTCGGCTGCACCGGCTTGCCGGCCTTGTTGACGAGACCGGTGTAGGTCAGCTTGTTCTGCTTGGCATAGGCGTACTCGACATAGCCGATCGAGTTCTTGGTCTGGCTGATGTTGCCCGACACGCCTTCGTTGCCCTTGGCGCCGACGCCGACCGGCCACTCGACCGCGGTGCCCTCACCGACCTTGCTCTTCCAGTCCGCGCTGGCCTTGGAGAGGTAGTTGGTGAAGTTGAAGGTG
Organism: Bradyrhizobium sp. DN3; assembly: GCF_041357655.1. Taxonomy (NCBI): domain Bacteria; kingdom Pseudomonadati; phylum Pseudomonadota; class Alphaproteobacteria; order Hyphomicrobiales; family Nitrobacteraceae; genus Bradyrhizobium; species Bradyrhizobium sp. DN3. Next base: position 9,686 of record NZ_JAULLN010000060.1, read on the forward strand.
GTGCCCGAACCGTCCGAACGGCGGACCACGGTGATCGCCTCCGCGGGCAGCTTCACGTTCGGATTGAGCTTCTTGATCGCGGCATCGTCCCACTTGGTGATCTTGCCGAGATAGATGTTGGCCAGCGTCTCGCCATCGAACACCAGTTCGCCGGGCTTCACGCCCTCGAGGTTGACGACGGGGACGATGGCGCCCATCACCATCGGCCACTGGACGAGGCCGTCCTTCTCGAGCTGCTCGGCCTTGAGCGGCGCGTCGCTGGCGCCGAAGGTCACGGTCTTGGCCTGGATCTGCTTGATGCCGCCGCCCGAGCCGATCGACTGGTAGTTCAGACCGTTGCCGGTCTCCTTCTTGTAGGCGTCAGCCCACTTCGAATAGATCGGGAACGGGAATGTCGCACCGGCACCCGTGATGTCGGCTGCAAACGCCGCCGTCGTCGATGCGGCGACCAAGCCGGCAGCGACGATAGTCTTGAGGAAATTCATGCTGGTCTCCATACAGGGGAGCGAAGCGCCATCCGCGCCCGATCGCGCTCCCCGCGCCGCCCCTTTAGGAGCGGTCGGCTGTGCTTTTACGAAGGTTTCGTGACAGCTGGATGACACCCTCAAGCGATTGGAATCGCTTGATTTTCACGTCGAAGCCGGAGGCCTGGCCTGGGGAAAACAAGCGGTAAAAGTGGCGCCCTGTTTGGGTACGCTTTCGATCAGGAGCCGGCCGCGATGCCGGTTAAGAATATGTTTCACCAGCGATAATCCGAGCCCGGTTCCACCCTGCGAGCGGCTGTCGCCGACGTCGACCCGATAGAAGCGCTCGGTCAGCCGGGGCAGGTGCTCCGGCGCGATGCCCGGGCCGAAATCCCGGACCATGGCCCGGATTTCCTGAGATCCATCAGTGGCCGCGCTTGACGTCAGCGACACGATGACGCGTCCGCCCGAGGCGCCGTATTTGAGCGCATTCTCGATCAGGTTCTCGAACAGGCGAAGCAGCTCCTCGCGGTCTCCCGCGATCATCACGGGGGCTTCCGGCAGATCGGTCTCGACATCGACCTGGCGTTCCCGCGCCAGCGGCTCGAGCCCGTCGGCGACCTGGAGGATTATCGGCAAGAGGTCGACCAGGGTGTCGGGGCGGACATGGGCCGACAGCTCGACCCGCGACAGCGACAGCAGATCGTCGATCAGGCGCGCCATACGGGTGGCCTGATTGTGCATGATGCCGAGGAAGCGCTCGCGCGCCTTGGGATCGTCCTTGGCCTGGCCCTGGAGCGTGTCGATGAAGCCCGACAGCGCGGCGAGCGGCGTGCGCAGCTCGTGGCTGGCATTGGCAACGAAGTCGGCCCGCATCTCCTCGACCCGGCGCAGCGGCGTCTGGTCGTGGAAGGTCATCAGCATGCATTTGTCGGCGCCGCCGAAGGTGGTCGGCACCGGCACCGGCGTAATCATGAGCTCCATCCAGCGATCGACCGGGACATGGTCGAGATAGGTCGCGCGCCGCGGCTCGGTGGTCGCGATCGCCTCGCGCAACGCCGTGATGATCTCCGGCGAGCGCAGCGCGAACTGGGCGAGCTCGTTCCTGCGCAGCGCCGGCGCGAGCTGGGCGGCGGCGGCATTGAGATGGATGACGCGGCCGGCGCGGTCGAGCAGTACCGCAGGATCCGGCATGCCGGCGACGACGGCGGCCACCGCCGCGCTCTCGACCGGGTTGATGCGCCTGACATCGTCGCGCGAGGCTGTGGGATCGTGCAGGCGCCAGGGGATCAGCGCCGCGGCTGCGATGCAGAGGAACACGATCGCGGCATGCAGCGCCGACAATTCGCCGAGCGAGACCACCACCGACAGCGCCAGCGCCGCCGCGATCAGGATGATGGTCGAGTGCCGCAGCCGATCGGACCAGGGCTGGGCGTTGGGAGAAGATGGGGCGTCGATCGCCATCGGGGAGGGCTTCTCCTTAAAGGCTTGCGCCGCTCAGGCGCCGCTGTCGCTGCGCTCTCTCACATAAGCGGCCTCACGCGCCGGGCCGGGGTCGAGCTTGAGCGCCGCCTGCTGCAAGCGCTTCGAACGTGCGCCGATGATAACTTCGCGAAACGTCAGCAAGATTACAGATAGAACGAAGGGGGACAGATAATAGAGGACGCGGAACAGCAGCATCCCGCCCAAGAGCTCCTCGCGGTCCATCTGCCAGAGGCCGACCAGCATGGCGGCATCGAACACGCCAAGACCTCCGGGCGAATGGCTGGCAAAGCCGAGCAGTGTCGCCGAGACGAAGATCACCGCGACCACGACGAAGCCGAGGTTGGGCTCGTCCGGGACCAGCACGTACATCGCGAGCGCGCAGAAACCGAGATCGACGATGCCGATCGCGATCTGGAGCAGCGTCAGCGGGCCGCCCGGCAGCACCACGGTCCAGGGCCCGCGACCGACCACGCGCGGCTGGGTCCAGACCCACACCACATAGGCGACCAGCCCCACGATGATCATCATCGCCAGCGCCCGGTTCAGCCAGGGCGGCAGCTGGTCGATCGCGGCGGCGGCCTCGGGATGGTAGGAGATGCCGAGGCCGAGCACGGCGGCATTGCCGAGCCAGAAGGTCAGGCCGGCGAGGAAGCAGATTTTTGCGACGTCGATCGCGTTCAGACCGTAGGCCGAATAGATGCGGTAGCGCACCGCGCCACCGGTGAAGACGCTGGCGCCGACATTGTGGCCGATCGAATAGCTGGTGAAGGCGGCGAGCGCGTTGATCCGGTAGGGTACGTGGGAATGCCCGATCGCGCGCGTGGCGAACAGGTCGTAGAAGGTCAGGGTGAAATAGCCCGCAGCCACGAACAGCGCCGCCATCGCAATCTGGCTCGGCTCGGTGCTCTTGATCGCCTCCAGAACCTCGTTGCGATCGATGCCGCGGAGCATGTGGTAGAGCACATAGCAAGCGATGCCGATGACCGCGACGCTGATCACAACTCCAAGCTTATGCAGGATTTGCTTCTGGCGCAGAAACGTCGTCGCCCTGCGTATGGCTTCCAGCATCTAGACCTCGAACAACGCTTCAGCGGCCAGGTTGGCCGGCAGACAGGCGGACGACGCACCGGCACTCAACGACCCCTCGCCGCCGGCTCCGGCATCGCGCATGCCCCCTGCCCTTCCACTAGCGCGTTTTCGGGCGAAGTGGAATTCGCCAATTCGAACAAAAACACGTGCCTTCAATATTTTAGGCAGGGGTGCGGGCTCCTGATGCACGGTTTGGCGCTTTCGGCGGCAAGGCTTGACGCGAATCTCCTTGGCAATCCTGCGCAGACGCCATGAAGTTTTGATGATTTCAACCGCACAATGTTCCGTCGCGGCTTAAGCCGACGTCAATCTATGGGGCGCGCCGGCCTGTTGAAAGGGGCATCGAGGCGATGCCGGTCACGGATTTCTGAAGCGCCGAAAGGCCACGGCGGACGCGCAGCCATGCCTGGGAGTGAGGGTGCACGGCAACATCACAGGGCAGCCGGCGGCGCGCTTCGCGAGACCACCCGGTCGCGTAGCCATGCACCGATGGCGCAACCCACGAGATAGCACGCGAACATGATCAGGCCGAGGTCGAGCCAGTAGCCGAAACGACCGGGGACCACGTGTGACAACGAAGCTGCGACCAGACCCGCGGCAAGGGCGGCAAGCCACCGCGCGGTCACCTTCGAGGTGCCGTTGCCGCGCTGGACCACCGAGATCCAGCCCATGCAAAAGCCCAGCAGCAGCGAGCCGATCAGCCAACCCATATGGAACGAAACGAGGTAGGGCATCGTCACCTCACCAGAAATTCGATGCGGCGGTTCTGCGCCTTGCCCTCGTCGGTGTCGTTGCCGGCGAGGGGCTGCGTGCTGCCGTGGCCGACCGCAGTGAAGCGGCTGGCGGGCAGGCCGGCCTTGACCAGATAATCGATCACCGCCTGGGCGCGCTTCTCCGAGAGAGCCTGGTTGAAGGAGTCCTCGCCGTCGGCATCGGTATGCCCGACGACCTCGATATTGGTGGTGGGGCAGCGCAGCGCCGTCTCGATCAGATGGTCGAGAATGCCGGCGGAATCCGGATCGATGTCGGCGCGCTTCGCCGCGAAGCGGATCTTGCCTTTGGCCAGGAGGTCCGAGAACAATTGCTGGCACACGGTGCCGTCGACGGGACCTGCCGCAGGCTTCACCGTGATCTCCGGCTTGTATTGCCAGTTCTTCGGAAAGTCCTTGCCGAGCCCTGCGCGGATGTCATTGGCGGCGCCCTCGTAGAGCGCATCGCCCGACAGCTTCACCTCCCGATCCGAGACCACGAGTGTGCCGGTGGACAGCCGCGACAGCGCACCGAGCGCTGCGACCACGGCGGTGTTGAAGGCGCCGGGCGCGCCGATGCTGGCCTTGAGATTGTCGACGACCTTCTCGTTGAAGAACTTTCGCGAGGCGCTGGTCGCGATCGCGGCGTGGATGGTGTTGTCGGGGACGTAGCCGGTCAGCGTCACCGTCGCGGCCACCGGATCCTTGTAGGCCTGGAAGATGTAGGGCGGCGCCTTGACGTCGTTGGCGGCGATCGAAAAACCCTCGGGCAGGTTCTTCAGCGCGGCTGCAATCGCCTCGCGACCACCGAGTTCGCGCGCCATGCCCGACAGATTGACCTTGGTGTCTGTGATCGTGATCTTGCCGTCCTTGAGCTTGCCGATCTGGTCGAGCAGCAATGTCGCGGCGGCCTCGAACCGTGGCGGCGCACCGCGCGCCAGCCCCATCTGATCGGTCACCTCGACGCCGGCGACTTCCTTGCGCGCCACCTCGGTCAGCCGCGCCCGCATCGAGGGCAGCGGCGCGGAGCCCGACAGGGTCACCCGCACCACGTCACGTTCGGCGTTCCAGACGAAGGGTTTGGCCTCGGGAACAAGGCGGGTCCGGTCGTCGACCAGCCGCACACCGGGGACGGTTTCGACCGCCATCACGGCGTCGCGGCGCCCCTCCTCGGAGAAGGCATCCGCGGCCAGGCTGACGTCGCGGCCGTCGACCGCGATCCGGGTCTTGTCCAGAACGGTATCCTTCAGCGCCGCCGAGCTGCGGGCCGCCAGGTCCGCCTCGACCGGCAAGGTATTATTCCAGGCCGCAAATCCCCACATGACGGCCAGGGGAATCAGCCCCGGCCACCATTTGCTGGCCCACCTGAAAAGCTTCTGCATTCGACGACCCGAACTCTGGAACCGGAGACAAAACAAACCCTTGGCAGGCTGTCAAACCGGAAATGGTGCCCTTGTGGAGGCCCTGGGTGGACAACTGGAATAACTTTTTCTTCAAGGGTCCTTCCGTAAGTTGTGGGCGGAATGCCCGGGGGTCCGCCAGCCTGCAATGAAACAACTCCGCAACAACGTCATCCGCGCCGGGCTGGAAGCGCTCTATTTCAGCGGGGCGCACCATCTGTTGCGCCCGTTGCTGTCGGGCGTCGGTGCCATTTTCATGCTGCATCACGTGCGGCCGGCCCGTAAGGCTGCGTTCCAGCCGAACCGGCATCTCGAAGTCACCCCCGATTTCCTGCGCGCCACGCTGTGCCATTTGCGCTCACGCGACATCGACATCGTCGGCATGGACGAGCTGCATGAGCGGCTGGCGCAGGGCCGGTTCGCCCGCCGGTTCGCCGCCTTCACGCTCGACGACGGCTATCGCGACAACCTGGACTATGCGCTGCCGGTGCTGCGCGAATTTGACGCGCCTTTAGCGGTCTATGTCGCAAGCGATTTTGCCGAGGGCAACGGACGTCTGTGGTGGATCGCGCTGGAGGCGGTGATCGCCAAAGCCGAGCACATTGACGTCAGAATCGGCCATTCCAAGCTGCGGCTCGATGCGACGACGCCCGCTGCCAAGCAGGCGGCGTTCGACCGCTTGCACGACTGGCTGCGCGCGCTACCGGGCGAGCACGACCTCAAGCGCGAGATCGAAGCGCTGTGCACGAATTATGGCGTCGACATGGAAGCGCTGTGCCGCAGCCTCTGTCTGTCATGGGACGAGGTGAAGAGGTTGGCCGCCGATCCCCTGGTCACGATCGGCGCGCACAGCATCAGCCATAGCAATCTCGCCAAACAGGCGGCGGAGATCGCCACGCAGGAAATGGCGATGAGCCGCGCACGGATCGAGCAGGCGCTGGAGCGCCCCGTGCTGCATTTCGCCTATCCCTATGGCGACCGCGAAGCGGCCGGCGAGCGCGAATTCGCGCTCGCTGCGGCAGCCGGGTTCAAGACCGCAGTGACGACGCGGCCCGGCATGCTGTTCGCCGACAACGCCGGCCACATGACCGCGCTGCCGCGCGTCTCGCTCAACGGCAACTACCAGGCCACGCGAATCTTGCCCGTGCTGACCTCGGGCGCCGCGACCGCGATGTGGAACGGTTTTCGCCGGATTGCGGCGGCGTAATTTGTCAATCTGTCATCGTCGTCCCCGGCGCGGGGGCCAAATGGCCCCCGGGCCCGCCCACACCCCCTGGGGTTGTT
>NZ_JAULLN010000061.1:0-16039 GCF_041357655.1 Bradyrhizobium sp. DN3
GCGCAGGCGGGGGTGGCGGGGGTGGGTTGGGCGCAACTATTAGGCCGGGCCGCGCCGGCCGGCGCGGGGACGACGCTTCAGAGGCAGTTTGCGCAAGCGCGAGATCCTGTAGCCCGGATGGAGCGCAGCGTAATCCGGGGTTTGCGCCTGAGGCACGGAGCTCCCGGATTGCGCTGCGCTCCATCCGGGCTACAGCATCTTCACCCCGCGTTCGCCTTCAGCCCCGCCGCCTGGATGCCCGCGACCGCGCAGGCCTCGTCATTGTCGGAGGTGTCGCCGGAGACGCCGACGGCGCCGAGCAGCGTGGTGCCGTCCATGATCAGCACGCCGCCGGGGACCGGCACCAGCGCGCCGTTGGCGATGGTGTTCACGGCGTCGATGAAAAAGGCCTGCTCCTGCGCGCGCTGGAATAGAGCGCGCGAGCCCATGCCCATCGCCAGCGCGCCATAGGCCTTGCCGTGCGCGATCTCGGCGCGCATCAGGCTGGTGCCGTCCTGCGCGGCCGCGAGCTTGAGCACGCCGCGCGCGTCCAGGATGGTGACGACGAGGGGCTTCAGCTTGAGCTCGCCAGCCTTCGCGAAGGCGGCGTCGAGGATCTTGCGAGCGGTGTCGAGCGTGAGGTCAGCCATGGCTGGTTTCCTTTGCAGCTGGAGAAGCGGAATTTGTTTCGGCGCGATCGAGGCTCATCGCCAGCACGCGCGCGACGTGAAGGGCCTCGCGTTGGGTGCCGTCGTGGATCTGGTGCCGGCAGGAGGTGCCGTCGGCGACGACCAACGTCGTCTGGTCCGCGCGCCGCACGGCCGGCAGCAGCGACAGCTCGGCCATCTCGATCGAGGCATCATAGGTGTCGGCGCCATAGCCGAAGGCGCCGGCCATGCCGCAGCAGCTCGATTCGATGGTCTCGACCTCAAGGCCAGGGACGAGCCGCAGCACCTGTTCGACCGGCTTGAACGCGCCGAAGGATTTTTGATGGCAATGGCCGTGCACGAGGGCTTTGCCGGCGACGGTACCGAGCGGCAATTGCAGCCGGCCGGCCTCGGCCTCGCGCACCAGAAATTCCTCGAAGGTCAGCGCGTGGGCGCCGACCGCCTTGGCGTCGTTGTCCTTGCGCAGCGAGGCGAGCTCGTCGCGAAGCGTCAAGAGGCAGCTCGGCTCGAGACCTATGATCGGCACGCCGCGCGCGGCAAAGGGCGCGAAGGTGGCCACGAGACGATCGAGCTCGGCCTTGGCCTCGTCGACGAGGCCGGCTGACAGGAACGTGCGACCGCAGCAGAGTGGGCGGCTGCCGCTCGCAGGCTTCGGCAGATGGACGCGATACCCGCCGGCCGCGAGCACGCGCAGAGCAGCCTCGAGATTTTCGCGCTCATAGATGCGGTTGAAAGTGTCGGCGAAGAGAACGACCTCGCGGCCGCTCTCCGGTCCCACGCTTGCGGCCGGCGGCACGAACACATCGTTGCGGAAGACGGGCAGGGCACGGCGCGCGCTGATGCCGGCAATGCGCTCGAACAGCTTTCGCAACAGTGGGCTGCGGTTGCGCAAATTCGCCAGCGGCGCGAAGCGCGAGGTAAGACCGGCATAGCGCGGGAGGTAGCCGACCAGTCGGTCGCGCAACGTGAGGCCATGGGACTCTGCGCGCGCGGCCAGCACCTCGATCTTCATCTTGGCCATGTCGACGCCGGTCGGGCACTCGTGGCGACAGGCCTTGCAGGAAACGCAGAGCTTTAGCGTTTCCATCATCTCGTCGGAGGAGAGCGCATTGCGGCCGAGCTGGCCGGAGATCGCGAGCCGCAGAGTGTTGGCACGGCCTCGCGTGACATCCTTCTCGTTGCGCGTCGCGCGATAGGACGGGCACATCACGCCGCCCTCGAGCTTGCGGCAAGCACCGTTGTTGTTGCACATCTCGACCGCGCCCTGGAAGCCGCCGCCGGCGCCGGGATAAGCGGACCAGTCGAGCCTGGTCTTCAGCTCGGTGACCCGATAGTCGGGCCGGTAACGGAACAGCGAGCGGTCGTCCATCCTGGGCGCATCGACGATCTTGCCGGGATTGAGGACGCCGGCGGGATCGAAGCGCTGCTTCACTTGCTTGAAGTCGGCGACGAGGCGTTCACCGAACATGGTTTCGTGGAATTCGGAGCGCACCAGGCCATCGCCATGCTCGCCGGAGTGCGAGCCCTTGTACTCGCGCACCAGCGCAAACGCCTCTTCGGCGATGGCGCGCATCGCCTTGACGTCCTTCTCGAGCTTGAGGTTCAGCACGGGCCGCACATGCAGGCAGCCTTCGGATGCATGCGCATACATGGTGCCGCTGGTGCCGTGCTTGGCAAACACCTCGTTCAGCCGTGCGGTGTAGTCGGCGAGGTGCGGCAGCGGCACGGCGCAGTCCTCGACGAAGGAGACGGGCTTGCCCTCCTGCTTCATCGACATCATGACGTTGAGGCCGGCGGCGCGGAAATCGGCGATGCCGCTCTGGAGCGCCGGCTCAGTGATCTCGACCACGCCGCCCCATTTGCGCTTGTCGTTGGTCCAGCCGAAGCTGAGATCGCCCATGAGCTGGCCGAGCTGCTTGAGACGCGCCAGATTGTCGGTCTGGTCTTCTTCGGCGAACTCGACCACCAGCACGGCGTCTGGATCGCCCTTGATCGCGGCCGAGATGATCGGGCGAAACATCGCGATGTCGCGGCCGAGCGCGATCATTGTGCGATCGACCAGCTCGACCGCGATCGGCTTGAGCTTGACCAGATGCTGGGCCGCGTCCATCGCTTCGTAGAAGCTGCCGAAATGGCAGACGCCGAGCGCCTTGTTGCGGATGACAGGCCACAGCTTCAGCTCGACCTTGGTGGTGAAGGCGAGGGTACCTTCGGAGCCGACCAAGAGATGCGCCATGTTGTTCGGCGCATTGCGCGGCACCAGCGCATCGAGATTGTAGCCGCCGACGCGGCGCTGCACTTTTGGAAAGCGCGCGGCGATCTCGTCGGCCTCGCGCGTGCCGAGATCGAGCATGTCGCGGAACAGGGCGCGGGTGCTGTCGCCGGCCTCAACATCGGAGAGATCGCGCGAGACCTCGCCGAAGCGGCTCAGCGTGCCGTCGGCGAGCGATGCCTCCATCGACAGCGTGTTGTCGCGCATGGTGCCGTAGCGCAAGCTACGGCCGCCGCAGGAATTGTTGCCGGCCATGCCGCCGATGGTGGCGCGCGAGGCCGTGGAAACGTCGACCGGAAACCACAGGCCGTGCTTCCTGAGCTGGCGGTTGAGGTCGTCGAGCACGATGCCAGGCTCGACCACGCAGGTCCGGCCCTCGACGTCGAGCGACAGGATCCGGTTCAGATGCTTGGAGAGATCGACCACGAGTCCGTCATTAACGGTCTGGCCGCATTGCGAGGTGCCGCCGCCGCGCGCGGTGACCTTCAGCCCCTCGTCGCGGGCGATCGCGAGCGACAGCAAGGCCTCGTCCATGGTCTTGGGCACGACTACGCCGGCCGGCATGATCTGATAGAACGAGGCGTCGGTGGCGTAGCGACCGCGGCTAAAACCGTCGAACAGGACGTCGCCGGTCATTTCCGCGCGCAGGCGCCGTTCGAGCGAGGAGGCGTTTGTCATCCCTGATCCCGGACCGATCCAGCGAGGTGATCCAGCCTTACTGAGTTATTCACTATGTTTCGCGTTCGATTATATTGTGAATTCAAAATGAGCAAGTCGGCCGCCCTCAGGACGAGGCTGGCGCATCCTCTTGAGGCTCGGTCAGGTGCTCGATCGCGGCCGCCCGCTTGTTGCGCAGGTGCTGGAACAGGATGTCGCTGAGCTCGCTTGCGGCCCGGCGGCGCAGCGCATCGAGAATGGCCTCGTGCTCGCGCATCGCCTCCGCCCAGCGCTGCCGCTTGCGGGCGAAATTGGCGGAGTAGCGGACGCGCCGGATCCGGCCGGCGAAGTTGGCGTAAGCCGTCTTCAGCGCCTCGTTGCGCGCGGCCGCGACGATGCTTTCATGGATGCGCTGGTTGGCCTGGAAATAGCCGTGCATGTCGCGATGCAGGTAGTGGCCGTACATCTCGTAATGCAGCTGCTCGATCGCGGTGATTTCCGCGTCGGTAATGGCTTCGCAGGCGAGGCGACCGGCGAGGCTCTCCAGCCCCGCCATCACGTCGAACAGCTCCTCGAGGTCGCGCTGGCTGAGCTGGCGCACCCGCGCGCCGCGGTTGGGCAGAAGTTCGATCAGCCCCTCGGCAGCGAGCACCTTCAAGGCTTCGCGCAGGGGCGTTCGCGAAATGCCGAGCATTTCGCAGAGCTGCCGTTCGGGAACGCGCCCGCCTTCCGGAATGTTGCCCTCGACCACATAGTCGCGCAGCCGCAGCAGGATCTCGCCATGAAGCGAGGCCTCCTGGCGGTCGCCGCCATTTGCGGCGGGCGGGGCAATCGGAACCCCGGTGTCGGGAATCGTGGATTTCATTTGCAGCACAGTAATTTGCCCATTCGGCCGCGTCGACGTCCACAATCGAATACCAAAATTCGATTGAAATGACAAAAAATGAATGCAAAATAGCCGACAGGGCCGGCCAGAATCCCACCGAGAGGGAGGTTTTCATGCATCAGGGACGCCATTTCCTCCAGATTCCGGGCCCGAGCCCAGTCCCCGAGCGCGTCCTGCGCGCCATGGACATGCCCGTCATCGACCATCGCAGCGCGGAATTCGGCGAGCTCGGCCGGACCGTGCTGGAAGGCAGCCAGAAGATTTTCCAGACCAAAGCTCCCGTCGTGATCTTCCCCTCGTCGGGCACCGGCGCCTGGGAGGCCGCGATCGTCAACACGCTGTCGCCGGGCGACAAGGTGCTGATGGTCGAGACCGGCCATTTCGCCACGCTGTGGCGGCAGATGGCCGGGCGCTTCGGCATCGAGGTCGATTTCGTTCCGGGCGACTGGCGCCGCGGCGCCGATCCGGCCGTGATCGAGGCCAGGCTCACCGATGACACCGCGCACGCGATCAAGGCCGTCATGGTCGTGCACAACGAGACCTCGACCGGTGCGACCAGCCGCATCGCGGAGATCCGCGCCGCGATCGATCGCGCCTCGCATCCGGCCCTCTTGATGGTCGACACCATCTCTTCGCTGGGTTCTGTCGACTACCGCCACGATGAATGGAAGGTCGACGTCAGCGTCAGCTGCTCGCAGAAAGGGTTCATGCTGCCGCCCGGTCTCGGCTTCAACGCGATCTCGGACAAGGCCCGCGCCGCATCGAAGACCAACAGGATGCCGCGGTCCTATTTCGACTGGGAGGAAATGCTCAAGCCGAACGCAAAGGGCTTCTTCCCCTACACGCCGGCGACCAATCTGCTCTACGGCCTGCGCGAGGCGATCGCGATGCTGCTGGAAGAGGGCCTCGACAACGTGTTCGCTCGCCACCAGCGGCTCGCGGCCGCGACGCGCGCCGCCGTCAAGCATTGGGGCCTCGAGATCCTCTGCCAGGAGCCGGCCGAGTGCTCGCCGGTGCTCACGGCGGTGCTGATGCCGCCGGGGCATGATGCCGACCAGTTCCGGAAAGTGGTGCTCGACAATTACAACATGTCGCTCGGCTCGGGCCTGTCGAAGGTCGCCGGAAAGGTCTTCCGCATCGGCCATCTCGGCGAATGCAACGCGCTGACGCTGCTCGGCGCGCTCACCGGCGTCGAGATGGGCCTGTCGGTCGCCGGCGTGCCGCATCGGGCCGGCGGCGTCGATGTCGCGATGAAGCTGTTGGAGCAGCGCCTGCCGGGCAATGCATCGCCGCATCTGAAGGTGGTCGGCACGTGAGGGTGGGCGCGGTGGAAGGGGATGGCAGCCGAGGGCGGACCGGTCCGTTATGCACGGACGGGCCCTCTTGGAGGAGGGGACAAGCCGGTCAAATGGTGCTATTCGGCGCCCACCAAACCAAGGCTAGACCGGGAAGGACGCCGATGACCGTGCATACTGGAAGGCATTTCTTACAGATTCCAGGACCGACCAATGTGCCCGACCGGGTGCTGCGGGCGATGGACATGCCGACGCTGGACCATCGCGGTCCGGAGTTCGCCGAGCTCGGTTTTGCCGTCCTCGCCTCGATGCAGCGGGTATTCCGCACTAAGCAGCCCGTGATCATCTTCCCCTCGTCCGGCACCGGCGCCTGGGAAGCGGCGATGGTCAACGTGTTCGCACGCGGCGACAAGGTCCTGATGTGTGAGACCGGCCAGTTCGCCGTGCTGTGGCGCGGCATCGCCGACAAGTTCAAGCTCGACGTCGACTTCATCCCGAGCGACTGGCGCCATGGCGCCGACCTCGCCGAGATCGAGGCGCGCCTTGCCGCCGACAAGCAGCACGCGATCAAGGCGGTCTGCGTCGTTCACAACGAGACCTCGACCGGCTGCGTGACGCCGCCGCTGGAGGTGCGCAAGATCCTCGACCGCGTCAAGCATCCGGCGCTGCTGATGGTCGACACCATCTCCGGCCTCGGCTCGATGGAATACGAGCACGATGCCTGGGGCATCGACGTCTCGGTCGCAGGATCCCAGAAGGGCCTGATGCTGCCGCCGGGGCTCGGCTTCAACGCCGTCTCGGAGAAGGCGCTCGCGGTGGCGAAGGCCAATCCCGGCATGCGCTCCTACTGGGACTGGCAGGAGGTCATCAGCTTCAACAAGCTCGGCACCTTCCCCTATACGCCTGCGACGAACCTGCTCTACGGCCTGCGCGAAGCGGTCAAGATGCTGGAAGAGGAGGGGCTGGAGAACGTCTGGTCCCGCCACAAGCGCCACAGCGCGGCGACGCGTGCCGCGGTGAAGGTCTGGGGCCTGGAGACGCAGTGCGCCGATCCTGCCGCGCATTCGCCGGCGCTGACCGGCGTGCGCGTGCCTGATGGACACGACGCCGACGCCTTCCGCAAGGTGGTGCTGGACAACTTCGACATGTCGCTCGGCACCGGCCTGAACAAGGTCAAGGGCAAGGTGTTCCGCATCGGCCATATCGGCCATTTCAACGATCTGATGCTGATGGGCACGCTTGCCGGCGTCGAGATGGGCCTCGATCTTGCAAAGATTCCGCACCGGAGCGGCGGCGTGTTGGCGGCCATGGACGTCCTGAAGGGACGCGACATGGTGCCGATGGCGAAGGCCCAGGTGGCTTGAACTAACTCCAAGAAGAAGTGAGCGCGCGATGAACGCACCGACTGCCAACGAAGACCTGCTCTACTCCGTCCAGGACGGCATCGCGCGGATCACCTTCAACCGCCCGCAGGCGCGCAACGCAATGACCTTTGCCATGTATGACCGCATGGCGGAGATCTGCCAGGAGATCAACGCCGATCGCTCGATCAAGGCACTGATCCTGACCGGCGCGGGCGACAAGGCGTTCGCCTCCGGCACCGACATCTCGCAGTTCCGCGCCTTCAAGTCCGCGCAGGACGCGCTCGATTACGAGGCCCGCATCGACCGCGTGCTCGGCACGCTCGAGCAGTGCCGCGTGCCCGTGATCGCGGCCATCGCAGGCGCCTGCACCGGCGGGGGCGCCGGCATCGCGGCCTGCTGCGACCTCCGCATCGGCACCGAGACGACGCGGATGGGCTTTCCGATCGCGCGCACGCTCGGCAACTGCCTGTCGATGTCGAACATCAGCCGCGTCGTCGCGCTGGTTGGTCCCGCCCGCACCAAGGATTTGATCTTCAGAGCGCGCCTGGTCGAGGCGCCGGAAGCCCTCGCGCTCGGCCTGCTCAACGAGGTCGTGCCCGACGTCGAGACCTTGCAGCGCCGCGCCGACGAGACCGCAAAGCTCGTCGCCAGCCACGCCCCGCTGACGCTGGAAGCGACCAAGGAAGCGGTGCGCCGTATCCGCCGCACGCTGTCGCGCGAAGAGGGCGAGGACCTGATCCTGAAGGCCTACATGAGCGAGGATTTCCGCGAGGGCATGGATGCCTTCCTCAACAAGCGCACGCCGAACTGGAAGGGCAGGTAAAGTCTCATGAGCTTTCGGCTTCGTCAGTCGAAAGTCATATGCGCTGAATTGCCCGTCTGCTTGAACTCGTCAGTATTAGTCCGCACAATGCAGGGATAGAATTTTCCGCACTACAACTCAAAAAAACATCAGGGGATGAAACTCGTGCGAATTCCAGTAAAAGCCGTCGGCGCTGCGACGGCGCTGTTGTTGAGCACGCCGGCCTTCGCCGGCTGGGAACCGGCAAAGCCCGTCGAGATCGTGGTGGCGGCGGGCGCGGGTGGCGCCTCCGACCAGATGGCGCGGATGATGCAGGCCGCGATCCAGAAGAACAATCTGATGAAGCAGCCGATGGTCGTCTCGCTCAAGGGCGGCGCCTCGGGCGCGGAAGCGCTGATGTACATGAAGTCCAGCGAAGGCGATCCGAACAAGGTGCTGATCGCCTATTCGCTGATCTACATGCTGCCACTGTCGGCGAAGATCCCGTTCAACTGGCGCGAGCTGACCCCGGTCTCGGTGATCGCGCTCGACCAGTTCGTGCTGTGGGACAACAGCGCAGGTCCCAAGACGGTGAAGGAGTTTGTCGCGGCGGCGAAGGCGGCGAGCTCGCCGTTCAAGATGGGTGGCACCGGCTCCAAACGAGAGGATCACGTGCTGACCGTTTTCCTGGAGCAGAAGACCGGCGCGAAATTCTCCTATCTGCCCTACAAGTCCGGCGGCGAGGCCGCGACCCAGCTGGTCGGCCACCACACCGAAGCCAACGTCAACAATCCATCGGAAAATCTCGAAGTCTGGCGCGCGGGCCAGGTGCGTCCGCTCTGCGTGTTCGACAAGGAGCGCATCGCCTACACCAGCAAGGTGACGGAGACGCAGTCCTGGGCCGACATCCCGACCTGCAAGGAGGAGGGCGTCGACGTCCAGTACCTGATGCTGCGCGCGATGTTCCTGCCCGGCAAAGTCACGCCGGAGCAGCAGGCGTTCTACGTCGATCTCTTCCAGAAGGTGACGCAAACCGCCGAGTACAAGGACTACATGGAGAAGCAGGCGTTGAAGCCGATCTTCCTCACCGGCAAGGACATGGTGCAGTTCCTCGAGGAGGACGACGCCATCAACAAGTCGCTGATGACGGAAGCCGGCTTCGTTGCGAAGTAAGCTCTCTTCTTCTCCCTCTCCCCGTTCTTACGGGGAGAGGGTCGGGGTGAGGGGCTCTTTCCGCGATTCCGACTCTCACCGTCCCTGCGGAGACTCCCCTCACCCCGACCCTCTCCCCGCAAGCGGGGAGAGGGGGAATTGAACGCACTCCGTCCCTGACAGGTAATGTCCCAAACCGATCTTGAAATTGTCGTCGACGATCCGACCGCGCCCGAGGACGACTCTCCCTCCGTCGTTTCCTCCGGCACGATCGAGATCGTCGTCTGCCTCCTGCTGCTGGCCCTTGCCGTCACGTTCGGCTACGACAATTGGCGCACAGGTGCGTCCTGGGATGCGACCGGGCCCGAGCCCGGCTATTTCCCGTTCTATCTCTGCGTCATCCTCGGCGGCGGCAGCCTCTACGGCCTGATCGTGGCGCTCCTCGCGCACCGCGCGGCGCGCGAGACCTTCGTCACGCGGGCGCAAGCGCGCCGCGTGATGGCGGTGTTCGTGCCGACGCTGCTGTTCTGCCTGGTGACCCAGTTCCTCGGCCTCTATGTCGCGAGCTTCCTCCTGATCTCGGGCTTCATGCGCCTCGTCGGCAAGATCGCGCTGTGGAAGTCGCTGCTCACCGCCTTCGTGTTCACGGCGATCATGTTCGTCACCTTCGATATCGCCTTCGACGTCATCATGCCGAAAGGGCCGCTCGAAGCGGCCCTCGGCCGCTAGGACGGATCGCGATGGAAGCGTTTGGTCTCCTGCTTCACGGCTTCGCGGTCCTGCTGACGTGGAAGACGCTCGTGCTGATGATGGTCGGCCTGGTGCTCGGCATCTTCGTCGGCGTGCTGCCCGGTCTCGGCGGCCCCAACGGCGTTGCGATCCTGTTGCCGCTCACCTTCACGATGGACCCGACCTCGGCGATCGTGATGCTGTCCTGCATCTATTGGGGCGCGCTGTTCGGCGGCGCAATCACCTCGATCCTGTTCAACATTCCCGGCGAGGCCTGGTCGGTCGCGACCACGTTCGACGGTTATCCGATGGCGCAGCAGGGCAGGGCGGCGGAGGCGTTGACCGCGGCGTTCACGTCCTCCTTCATCGGCTCGCTGGTCGCGGTGATGCTGATTACCTTCCTCGCGCCGATGATCTCGTCCTTTGCCCTGAAATTCGGCCCGCCCGAGTTTTTCGCGGTGTATCTATTGACCTTCTGCTCCTTCGTCGGCCTCGGCCGCGAAGCCAAGCACAAGACCGTCATCTCGATGTCGCTGGGTCTTCTGCTCGCCGGCGTCGGCATGGACACGGTGTCAGGCCAGTTGCGCATGACCTTCGGCTCGGCCGAGCTTTTGCGCGGCATCAACTTCCTGGTCGCGGTGATCGGCCTGTTCGGCATCAGCGAGATATTGCTGACGATGGAGGAGCGGCTGGCGCTGCGCGGACATGCGGCGAGCATCTCGCTGCGCGTCGTGCTCAGCGTCTGGAAGGACCTGCCGAAATATTGGGTGACGCTGCTGCGCTCGTCCTTCATCGGCTGCTGGCTCGGCATCACCCCGGGCGGCGCGATCGCGGCGTCCTTCATGGGCTACAATCTGGCCAAGCGCTTCGCCAAGGAGCCCGAGAGCTTCGGCAAGGGCCGCATCGAGGGCGTGTTCGCGCCCGAGACGGCGGCGCATGCCTCCGGCACCTCGGCGCTGCTGCCGATGCTGGCGCTCGGCATTCCCGGCTCGGGCACCGCGGCGATCCTGCTCGGCGGCCTGATGGTATGGGGGCTCAATCCGGGGCCGCTGCTGTTCGTCGAGCATAAGGATTTCGTCTGGGGCCTGATCGCCTCGATGTATCTCGGCAACGTCGTCGGCCTCGCGCTGGTGCTGACGACGGTGCCGATCTTCGCCTCGATCCTGCGCGTGCCGTTTGCGGCAGTGGCGCCGATGATCGTGGTGTCCTGCGCGATCGGTGCCTATGCGATCCAGAACGCGATGTTCGACATCTGGCTGATGCTCGGCTTCGGAATCGTCGGCTACATCTTCAAGAAGATCGGCATTCCCCTGGCGCCGTTCACGCTCGCGCTGGTGCTCGGCAACCGCGCCGAGGATGCCTTCCGCCTGTCCATGATCGGCTCCGGCGGGACCTTGAAGGTGTTCTGGTCGAACGGGTTGGTCGGCTCGATCACGACGCTGGCGATCGTGCTGCTGTTTTGGCCCTTGATCGATGGTTTGCTCGGCCGTGTCGGTTGGAGGCAGCAGGGCAGAGCGGCGACACCATGAGAAATGAATTAGATCAGTGCCTTAGCTCTATTATGTCGCGATAGTCCTATCCGGGCGCCTAGTCATTGTTTCCAAATGTTGCCGTTGCGCGACAGCCTAGGCCGGGCCCTGGCGCGTATGTTCCTCGTGGAACTTTTTATTTTTCACGAGGGATTTGCAATGAAGCGGGTAGTGATGGGAATTGTGGCAGCGTCGCTGGTCGCGAGCAACGCACTGGCCGCTGATCTGGCGTCGAAGCCGTACGTGAAGGCCCCCGCCATGGTCGATCCGATCTGGAGCTGGACCGGCTTCTACGCCGGCGCCAATGGGGGCTATAGCTGGGGCCGATCGAATGCCTCGGTCCTGCCGACCTCACCGCTTGGGGTGAACATCCGACAGAACGTTGATGGAGGACTTGGCGGCGTTCAGGTCGGCTACAACTGGCAGGTCGATCCAAAATGGGTTTTGGGTGTTGAGGCCGATATTCAGGGCACCGGCGAGCGTGGACGTTCGATCGATCCGCTTCTGGCGGTCAGGATCGGTTCGATTGGACTTTCCGGCTCGACCAGCAGCAGCACAGATTTCCCGTGGTTTGCGACCTTCCGCGGTCGGGCCGGGCTTTTGGCTGATCCGAGCCTGCTGCTCTATGCGACGGGTGGTTTGGCTGTTGGTGAAGTCAAGTTCGGCACTCAGGCGACGCTGACCGCACAGCTATTCGATGGAAACAGCAACACGCCCATCGGTGGGCCTTTTACGGTCGTCGGTCCGGCGGTTTCAGAGAGCAAGACTCGCTGGGGTTGGACCGCAGGGGCAGGTGTCGAGAAGAAGTTTAACCGCAACTGGTCAGCCAAGCTCGAATATCTCTACATAGACTTGGGATCGGCCACCTATTTCAGCGGGACCGCCAATTCGACCAGCGTCTCGTTCCACGATCATGTGGTGCGAGCTGGATTTAACTACGCTTTCAACCCGACCCCGGTGGTCGCGAAGTACTGAATCAGAAGGCGGCAACGAGAAGCAAAGCCCGGCCTCGCGCCGGGCTTTGTCGTTGGACTGGTTGAGACGTTCACACCACCTTGGCGTCCTTGAGCTTGGCAATCTCGTCGGCGCCGAAGCCGAACTCCTTCAGCACCTCGTCGGTCTGCTCGCCGAATTCCGGCGGCCGTGCCACCATCTTGCTCGGCGTGCGCGACAGCGTCACGGGCTGGCCGACCAGGCGGATGTGGCGGTCCTGATCGTTCGGCACGTCCTGCGCGATGCCGAGATGCTTGACCTGCGCGTCCTCGAACATCTGGTCGATGGCATAGATCGGCCCGCAGGGCACGCCGGCCTCGTTGAGCTCACGGACCCAGGTCTCGGTCGACTTCGTCACGGTGCGCTTCTCGATCTCGGCGTTGAGCGCGTCGCGGTTCTTGGAGCGGGCAGGGGCCGTCGCGTAGTCGGGATGGCCAAACAGCTCGGGCGCGCCGATCGCCTGGGCGCAGCGCTCCCAGATCCGCCCGCCCGTGGTGGCGATGTTGATGTAGCCGTCCGAGGTCTTGAACACGCCGGTCGGGATGCTGGTCGGGTGGTTGTTGCCGGCCTGCTTGGCCACCTCCTTCTCCATCAGCCAGCGCGCGGCCTGGAAGTCGAGCATGAAGATCTGGGCCTGGAGCAGCGAGGTCTGTACCCACTGGCCCTTGCCGGAGACCTCGCGCTCGAGCAGCGCGGTGAGAATGCCCATGGCGCAGAACAGGCCCGCCGTGAGGTCGGCGACGGGAATGCCGACCCGCATCGGTCCTTCGCCCGGCGCACCGGTGATCGACATCAGCCCGCCCATGCCCTGCGCGATCTGATCGAAGCCCGGGCGCTTATGATAGGGGCCGTCCTGGCCGAAGCCGGAGATGCTGCCATAGACGATGCGCGGGTTGATCGCGGCGAGGCTTTCATAGTCGATGCCGAGCTTTTTCTTCACGTCGGGGCGGAAATTCTCGACCACGACGTCGGCCCTGGCGGCAAGGCGCTTGAACACGGCGAGCCCGCGCTCGTCTTTCAGGTTGAGCGTCATCGCCCGCTTGTTGCGGTGCAAATTCTGGAAGTCGGAACCACGCCTGGGTCCGCCCGGCTGCTCGCCACCGGCATCCTCCGTCAGCGCGTCGATCTTGATGACATTGGCCCCCCAATCCGCGAGCTGCCGCACGCAGGTCGGCCCGGAGCGGACCCGGGTCAGATCGAACACGGTGAAGCGCGACAGGGCTTCCGAGGCATGCGGAAAGGGCATCGTGAAAGGCTCCGGGACAGATTGCGGGCCCACCATAGTGCCGAAAGGCCCCGCGACAAGTCTGGGCCGGCGCGGATGCCGCCTGTCGAAATGCAATGGCTGGCGCGGTTTGCCGCGCTGCGTGAAGGAATCAGCGCGACAGGCGCTTCAGTTCCGTGCGCGCCTTCTCGGCCAGCGGATCATCGCCGTGGCGCGCAATGAAGAGTTCGAACGCCTCCCGCGTTCCCTTCTGGCGGGCCGCTTCGTATTCCTCGGCTACGGCAACGGCAGGATCGCGGGCCATTGGCATGGTGGGCGCGCGTCCCGCCTTGCCGCTGTCATCCGCATTGGCCTTCTCCACCATGACGGGCAGTCCTTCGAAGGGCGTTTGATCGAATCCAGCGAGCGCCGCAAGGGCGCCAAACAGGCCGGCCGCGAGTGAACGTCGTTTCATGAAACCCTGCAAATCACGGGCGCCGCGGGAACCGAAGTTCCTTGCTCGCGCCCCGTATGAGTACTGGATCTCATAGCTAAACAGCGCATTATGGCATAGGTCGAAGCGATCTCGCCCCTTTTAAACCAAACGCTTAACCCTCTAGCTAGAATAATCTGTTAACGCCTCGAATTGGATGGGGCCAGCTGCTTCGGAGATTCGCTTTGGCAACCGCAGTTACGGTCACCAAGACCAACAACGCCGATATCGACGGTATGCTGTCAGGCTACAAATGGTCTGGCGTGATCACCTACAGTTTCCCGGATTCGTCCAGCGACTACGCCAATCCGTACACGGGCGGCAGCAGCGAGCCGACCACGTCGGGCTTCGCCTCGGCGCCGACCCAGATGCAGGTGGCGATCAACTACGCCATCGGATTGATCAACGGCTATACCAACGCCAACATCCAATACGCAGGCACGAACGGCGCCGACATCATGATCGCGCAGTCGCCGTCGGCCAACCCGACCTCCTACGCCTACTATCCCGGCAACTATGCCTCCGGCGGCGACGTCTGGTTCGGGACTCAATACAATTACTCGCTGGCCAAGCTCGGCAATTATTACTTCGTGACCGCGCTGCACGAGCTCGGCCATGCCGTCGGCCTCAAGCACAGCCAGGAGACCGGTGGTCCGGCCAACGTCGCAGTGCCGACCGCGCACGACGACAGCGAATATACCGTCATGAGCTATCGCAGCTATGTCGGCGCTTCGACCACGGGCGGATACACCAACGAGGCGTACGGATTTTCGCAGACCTATATGGCCAACGATATCCTCGCGCTGCAGACGATGTACGGTGCGAACTTCACGACCCAGAGCGGCAGCACGGTCTACACCTGGAATCCGACCACGGGGCAGGAGTTCATCAACGGCGTCGGGCAGCCCGCGCCCGGCGGCGGCGCCGGCGGCTCGGCCAATCGAATCTACGAGACGGTCTGGGACGGCGGCGGCGTCGATACTTACGACCTGTCGAACTACACGACGAACCTGAGCATCAACCTCAACCCCGGCGCGTCGTCGGTCTTCTCCTCCGTTCAACTGGCCTATCTCGGCGACGGCCATTACGCATCGGGCAACGTCTACAACGCCTATCTCTATAACGGCGACGCGCGTTCCTACATCGACAACGCCATCGGCGGCTCCGGCAACGACACGCTGGTGGGCAACGCCATCGCCAACGCGCTGAGCGGCGCGGGCGGCAACGACACGATCACCGGCGGTGCGGGCAACGACGCCATCAATGGCGGCTCGGGCACGGACACTGCAGTGTATTCGGGCAGCCCGGCCAGCTACACGGTTTCGTACAACGCGACGACACAGACCTTCACCGTGGCCGACCAGCGCAGCGGCTCACCTGACGGCACCGATACCGTCACCGGTGTCGAATATTTCCAGTTTGCGGGCGTCACCATCGCTGCCTCCAACCTCGTGCCGACCACGATCGAGACGTTCGGATCGACCAGTGTGGTGCAGTCTGGCGGCAACTACTATCTGAACAACATCTCGACCGGCACCGGGCCTACGCTGAAATACCAAGGCAATGTCGTGAACACGGCCAATTACACCACGTGGTCCGTCATTGCGGCCGAGCAGGTGTCCGGTGGTGGCTATGACGTGGTCTGGAAGGACTCGTCGGACGGGCATTACTCGGTCTGGAGCACGGACAGCAGCGGCAATTTCGTGAAGACGCTTGCCGCGGCTCCGGAAGTACTGGGGACCGATCCGACCCTGAGAGCGCTGGAGTCGACGCTGCAGCAGGATCTCAACGGCGATGGCGTGATCGAGACCAACGTCACGATCGAGGCGTTCGGATCGACCAGTGTGGTGCTGTCTGGCGGCAACTACCATCTGAACAACATCTCGACCGGCACCGGGCCTACGCTGAGATATGCAGGCACTGCGGTGAACACGGCCAATTACAGCACATGGTCTGTGATTGCCGCCGAGCAGGTGTCGGGCGGTGGCTACGACGTGGTCTGGAAGGATTCGTCGGACGGGCATTACTCGGTCTGGA
>NZ_JAULLN010000062.1:0-16016 GCF_041357655.1 Bradyrhizobium sp. DN3
TGGTGGGATTGTCGAGAGCCGAGTTGACGCTCTTGCCGGTCGACAGACGGTTCTGCGTGGTGGCGAGGAGGTCAGCGGTGGACTGGAGGGAGAGCAGGTTCTGACGAACCGATGCGGAGAGGACGATACCGGACATTGAGGTGTTACCTTTCTGGTAAACGACGCTACTGTTACGCGTCAGCTTGGATCGAGATTGACCCAGCGACCGGCGGACCGTGCGTCGAGACCTCTAATGAAACATGAAATGAAATCCGTGCTTTTGCCGGGCCGCGCGTGATTCGGAGTTGGGAGCTGCGCACCATCGCCGCACCGCCACACAGATATAACATTGATAATGCTGTGCTTTTTCGTGCGAACGCCGGCGATTTACAGCTCGTTAACTAATTCCGAGCGAGAATCATGCCCTGATGAGCCGCAACGAACGCTCGGTTACGAAAGCGTTGATGGAGAACAGGCATGGCCCTCAAGGTCGAGCTCAGACCGCACGAACGCATCATCGTCGGTAACTGCGTGATTACCAACACGGACCAGCGCGCCCGCCTCCTGATCGACGGCGACAACGTGCCGATCCTGCGCGAGCGCGACATTCTCACGCCGGAGACCGCAACCACGCCCGCCAAGCTGGTCTATCTGGCGGTCCAGCTCATGTACATCTCGCCGGATCCGCAGACCCAGCATGGCACCTATTTCAACCTGGTGCGCGACATCGTCACCGCGGTGCCGAGCGCCTGGCCGATCATCGAAGGCATCAACAACAATATCCTCAACGGCGACCTCTACCGGGCGCTGAAGGACGCCCGCAAGCTGATCGCTTATGAGGAAAAGCTGCGAGATCAGTTCGAGGCCACCCATCCCAAGACGGAAGCCGGCAAGGACGACGTCAGCACCGCAGCCTGACCACACGCGTTCGTGCCGCCACGCTGCGCCAACAACCAAGCCGCAAACGACAACGGCCCCGGATCACCTCCGGGGCCGTTGTCGTTTCAGCCATGCATCGATGCTACTGCACTGCCAGCGGCGGCGCCTCGACCTCGACCACTCCGTCATTCCTTCGTCCGCCGAACTCCAGCACGGCCGAGACCAGCGCATCGATGTCGGTCTCGTCGGTGCGGTGATTGACGATCGCGGCGCGGATCGCGAACTTGCCGTCGAGCGTCGTGCTCGATGGGGCCGCGACGCCGGCCTCCTGGATGTCGGCGACAATCTCGCGATTGATCGCATCATCGGCGCGGTAGCGGAAGCAGACGATGTTGAGGTTGACCGGCGCCAGCAATTCCAGCCGCGGCTCGGCCAGCACGCGCGCCTCCAGATATTTCGCCAGCGCGCAGCTTCGCGCGATCACCGCACCGAGCCGATCGGTGCCGAACGTCTTCAGCGTGAACCAGGTCTTCAGCGCACGGAAGCCGCGCGACAGATCCGGGCCGAGATCGCAGGGCCAGACCGCGCCCGCTGCGAGCCCCCTCGCCTCGCGGCGCAGATAGGCCGCGGGCTGCGCAAAGGCCTGTCGATGCTGCTCGCCGTCGCGCACCAGCAGGAAGCCGGCGTCATAAGGCACCTGTCCCCATTTGTGGAAGTCGAGCGCAACGGAATCCGCAAGCTCGATGCCGCCGAGCAACGGCGCGAGCTCGGGTGACAGGATCGCCAGCGCACCGAAAGCGCCATCGACGTGAAACCAGATCCCTTCATCGCGGCACAGCTCCGCGATTGTCCTGAGATCGTCGATCGCGCCGACATCCACCGTGCCGGCCGATGCCACCACCAGGAACGGCTTGAAGCCGACCTCGCGATCGACCGCGATCTGCGCACGAAGCGCGGCAACATCGATGCGATGATCGGCATCGACACCGATCTTGCGTAGCGCGTCCATGCCGAGCCCGGCAATGTCCATCGCCCTCGAGATGCAGCCATGTGCAGCGTGCGACGTATAGGCCGTAAGCAGTGCGCCGTCATTGCCGATGCCGTGCTGGCGCGCCAGCGTGCCGAGTGCATTCGTACGTGCCACCAGCACCGCCATCAGATTGGCCATCGACGTGCCCGTGACGAAGATGCCGCTCGCGTCTTCCGGAAATGCGAACAGGCGGCGCATCCACGCCACGATCTGGCGCTCGACCTCGATCGGCATGTGGTCGCGTCCGCCGAGATTGGCATTGAGGCCGGCTGCCAGCATCTCCGCGAGCATGCCGACTGCAGTGCCGCCGCCATGGACCCAGCCCATGAAGCCCGGGTGGACGTTGCCGGTCGCATAGGGCGCGACATGCTCGGCAAATTCACGATAGACATCGGCAAGGTCGCTCGCCTCGCGCGGCACGTCGGCCTTGAATGCCGCGCGGACCTCATCGGGGATCGGCTGCCACACCGGACGCGCCCGAACGTTGGCGATGCCATCGATCGCCTCGTCCAGCATGCGATGGGCCAGCGCGCGAAATTCGCTCCAGTCCTGCGGATCGAGCGAGCTGTGGGTGACGGAGCTTGGCGTGCTGCGGATGATCTCGTTCATGTTGCACTTCCCTTGCCCGCTCGCGCATGCCGCGACAGCATCGCCGTGAACGCCGCAAATATCTTGCGCATCTGCGGCGGCTTGTACGGAAACACGACCGGCGAATCCATGTTGTGCACGACGGCGGTATTGTCGGCTTCGAACACCAGGAGCTCGCCGTTCTGGTTCTCGGCGCAGTCGACGATGAAATAGTCGAGGCCGACGCGCCTGCTCATCTGCTCGAGCGCGCTCTTGTGGCGCGCCGCAAAGGCGTGGTCGAAGTCGAGCATGAAGACGGCTTCCTCGGCCCGCTTCTCCTCGCTGAATGCCATGTAGGCGTTGAGATACCAGATGTCCCAGCGATCGGCGATCGCCATGTGGCAGGCGTAAGGCTTGCCGTCGACCATGGCGAGGCGATACTTGCGGTAGAGCCCGTCGGGGCTGACATAGTCGACGAAGCGCGCGACGAAGAAGTCCTGCTCTTTCCGTTCGGCGAGATAGGCCACGAGCGCCGCCGCATCAATGAGCTTCGCGAGCCCGACACCGGCATGCGATCCGCGCGGCCGCGCGATCATCGGAAAGTGCAATTCGTCCGCGATGGCCGCGCATGCGATCCGCCCCTGCGCGAGATCCGACAATTGCGCACGCGTGGCGTGGACGGTCGCGGGAATGTCGAGGCCGGGCACACCTGTCAGCAGCCGATAGAGCTTGTCGCGATCGAGGTTGCCGATGAGATCGGGGCGATTGAGCAGCGGCCGCGGCCAGTGTGGCGCGGCCTTCTCGATCAGCGCGAGCGCGTCCCGGCATTCCTCGGAATCGGATGCAATCACGATGGCGACGTCGTGCTCGGGCAAGTTCTCGGGCAGACCGACGCCCTTGACCACATAGAGCGTCAACAGCTCGATGTCGGAGCCTTCGAGCAGGAAATCGATCGGCGTGTTGCCGCCCATGTCGATGTCGGCTGCAAGCGCGAGCACGCGCAAGCCCGGCTTCGGAGCCGCGCTAGGCGTACGAAACAACTGATGGAAGGTCAGCACCTCCGATTGGATCGCAAGCCCCGCCGCCTTGTCGCCAAGGAGCTGGACGATCAGCGACAAATCCAGGCCTTCGCCCGCCTGCGCCGTCCCCTCCGTGATCCGGACGACGAGTTGGTCGCGCAACGGCTGCAAATCGACACCTTCGAAGGCCTGGCGCGTCAACTGCGCAAAGCCGATACGGTCGGCAAAGTTGGCTACGGAAACCGGCTGCTGCATCTCACACCTCGAACGCGGACTTTGCCGGCACGGGCGCCGCCGCGCCACGATCAAGCAACAGCTCGATCTTCACCAGGACGTCGGCGGCGCGATCGAGCACGTGCTGCAAATTGCGTCGCGCCTGCACCATGTCCGGGGACCAGATCTCAGTCACGAGCCGTGCGCCGACGCAGAGGCGCAATGCGGCCAGCGGGGCCTCGTCCTGGCGCTCCAGCCGGACCGGCTGGCCGACCAGGCGGCGCTGTGCGGCGACCTGCCGGTCCGCCGTGCTGCCGCCGATCTCTTCGTTCATGTCACGCGCCAGCGCCTGATGAACGGCGCCGGTCTCCGCGATCGAGATCGGCTTGCCGTCGCGCAGCAGCAGAAACGGAAAGATCGTAGTTTGCGCGAACTCCTCGTCGTCGACACCAACCTTCCCGATTCCGGCTGGAACGGGGCGAAGCGACGGCGACAGCGCGATCATGCTCTCGATGCCGGCCGCGAGCTCGACCAGTGCCCTGGCGCGAAATGCACCTGGCACTGCATAGTAGCTGCCGATCTCGGCCAGCGCCCCCTCCCAGCGCAACCATTGGCCGAAATTCGGCCGGCGCTCGAAGCGCGAACGCAGGATCGTCCAGGCCATCGGCCAGTCGCAACGGCCGGCATAATCGAAAAAGCCAGGCGCGATCGCCTCGACCCGGTCGAGCGACCGCGAAAAGCCTTTCGGGACGAGCAGCGCGCCGCTGAAGGCCGGTCCGCCGAAGAATTTCGAGCCGGTGATCAGCACGAGGTAACCGCGGTCGAGATAGGAGCGCAACCGGCGGCGGCCGAGCCGGGCCTGACAGGCATCGACGACGATCTGAACCTTGCGCGGCCAGCGCCGCGCGATCTCGTCGAGGCAGGCCGCGCTCGGTGCGCGCCAGCCGAGTTTCGAGGCATCCATGATCTGAAGCAGCACCGGCGCGCCCTGCGCGATCGTGGCCTCGATCGCGCGCAGCACCGCAGCATCCGCATCCGCGCGCATCGCGATCCCAGGCCCCGCCTCGCGCAATGGCAGCGCGATGCTGGCGCCGGCCAGCCCCGCAACTGCGCCGTCCTTGCGGACCGCCAAGCCGCTCGCCGTCGTGGAGCTGAAATGATGTCCACGCGCGGTATGGATCGTCCCGCTTCCGGTCTGGTCGGCGCCGACCACGATTGTCACCGGCGGCGCGCCAAGCACCGCGCGCGCCACGAACAGGGCGTGAAGCTGGGAATCCGTGCCGGACGGCGAGAACACCACATCGACGCGCGGCGAAAGCTGGAAATGGCCGCGCAGCTCCTCGCGCATGCCTTCACAGCGCGCATCGAAGGCGATCTCGACCTCGTCGAACAGGCACTTGTGCATCAGCTCTTCGCGCGCGAGCGCGGCGCGATCATAAGCCGCTTGCGAGATCGTCGATGCGGTCGAGGATGCGAAATTCCAGATGTCCGGCTCGGGCGAGGCCGCGCAACCATAGGCGTTGATGCGATCCTTAGAGTCCAGCGCCAGCCGCGGATCTCCGCCGGAGACGAGCAGCGTGTCCAGCGGTGTGAAGAGATCGCGCAGGCGGTAACGTGAGCCGCTGTCGGATGCGCGTTCCGGTGCCGACAGACGGGATGCGCCGGCGCTCATCCCGAAAGGCTCACGCCGCATCGGCTGCCGCCGCTGCGGGCGCGGGCGCGAATTGCGAAGCGATGTCGCCGTGGAACACCGACGGTCCGACGTGATCGAGCGAGCTCTGGATGTCGGCCCAGATCTCGCCGCCGATGTCGGTCCAGCGCTTGCAGAAGGCGAAGTCCTCGGAAAGATACGTGCCGGTCGCCGGATCGATCATGCATTCGAACAGCGCGAACCGGTTCGGGCTCGCCGCCAGCATATCGTGCGAATGCTCGCGGAAGAATTGCAGAGCTGCATAATTCGGGTGACGGCACATCGCTTCCAGCACGTGGCGCCGGATCATCAGGAAGCCGGTGCCGGCATAGCGCACGCGGGTGAAGCCGTTGACGACCACGATGCGGTCGGGATCCTCGATCTCCAGCACATAATCGAGCGAGGCCGCCGGCACATCGGCGCGGCCGGCCTCGACCGCGCGCTTCGCCTTGTCCCAGTTGACGCGCTTGATCGGATAGCAGCCGGCGACGACGTCGGCGCCGCATTCGATCAGCCGGAACACCTGCTCCGGCTTGAAGCCGATGTCGGCATCGATGAACAGGAAATGCGTCGCCTTGGGATCGTCCAGGAACATCGCGACCAGATTGGCTCGCGCGCGCGTGATCAGCGCGTCGCCGTCGCGCAAGTGCACCTTGAGCTCGAGATTGGACATGCCGTGCACGGCGCGCTGGAGCGCGAAGATCGAGCTCGCATAGATGCTCGACACCTGCCCGCCGAAGCATGGCGTTGCCACCACCAATTGCATCTTGTCCGACATCGGCAGCCCCGCCCCGCTCCAATCCTCACCAAGAGGTAAAGAGGCATGGTTAACGGCGTCTTAACGCGACCTTACAAGAACTTGACGAGCGAGAGCTGTGCCAGGTTCGAGGTCACCTGGTAGGATGCCTGGAGCGCGTTCTGGAGCGCCAGGATCTCGCTCGCGACTTGGTCCGGCGAGGCCGATTCCGCCTGGTCGATGATGGTCTGGAGCTGCGCCTTGGCCTGGGTCTGGCGCGTGGTCGCGTCCTTCATCGTGTTCTGGGCCATCGCGATGTCGGTCTGGATGTCCTCGATGCGCTGCTGACCGGGCTGCTGGGTCAGTGCCTGCGTCACCCGCAGGCTCAGCGCCGAAACCTGCCCGCCCGAATACTGTCCGGTCGGCGAGGTCGAGAAGGTCCCGAACACCGCGATCGCCTGCAATTGCCGGCGGATCGCATCCTCATTCGCCTGGGCGCCATATTGCACCGTGACGGCATCGTCGACCCGCGCCATCGCCGTCGAGCGCGGCGAGCCCGGCCCGTCATTGCCCAAATACCATTTCACCGTATTGGCCGAGCCGTTCACCAGCGTGGTTGCCGAGCTCGCCGGCGACGAGCCGACGCGCAGCGGCGGCTGCGTGGCGGTCACTGGCGTCGAACTGAAACCGAGCGAACTCAGCGCCCCCGTATTCGAGCTCGTGATGTTGAGGCTCGCCGCATCGTCGGTGTTGATCGTGGTCGAACCGCCATGGACGGTCGAGGGCTTCGACGTCCCCGTGATCTGGTCGATCTTGCTCAGCAGGGTCTGGATGCTATCGGTGACGTTGAGCTGGTTGCCGGTCGCACCCGAGCTGACGAAGGTCAGCGTGGTGCCGTTGATGGTGATGGTGTCGCCGGCGACGAAGCCCGGCGAGATCGAGTCCGAGGGGCTCGCGCCGGAGAGTGCCGTCGCGCCGGTGATGGGCGCCGGCGGCGCCGCCTGGTTGTTGACGGGCGTGCCGATCGCAGAGCTGGCCGTGTTGAAGAAGTTGTCGCCGGCGACGACCGCGGATGCCGCCACCAGCGAGGTGTTGGCGAGCTTGGTGATCGCGGTGTTCAGCGCCGTGTTGAGGTTCGCGGCGGTGTTGTTCGGGTTGACCGGAACGCTCGCATCGATCGCGAAGCTGCCGAGCGGCGTCGGCGTCGCCGTCGATGCGGTCAGGTCGATCTGCTCGGTCGTGCCGTCCGGCAGCGTGAACTGGATGCTCAGCTTGTCGCCGTTGTTCGGGTTGACGCCGTTGAGATCGACCGAGAACGACACCGGCGAGCCGCTCGGGCCGGTGACGGTCGCACCGGTCAGGGTCGAAGAGACCGCCTTGATCTTGAGCCCGAACGGCGATCCGGCGACGTCCTCCGACACCCGCACCGAGCTCGGCGTCGGTTGCGTCTGTACCAGGCGGCCCATGCCGTTGGCGCCGAGGTCGGCGGCCTGGCGCTCCGCCATGACGGTCTTGAACCCCGCCTGCGTCGTGGTGCCGTTGATGATGTCGCCGGCATCCGCAACCGACTGGGTGTTGACGGCTGTTCCGGAGAACAGATAGCGGCTGCCCGTCTGCGTGTTGAGAACGCCGACCATCGAGCCGAACTGGGCGGCGGCGGTGTTCTGCGCGACCGTCTGGCCGTTGACGTTGAGGTCCTGCGCGGTGCTGGCCGAGCCCGTCTGCACCGTGTTGCGGATCTTCGTCAGCGACTGCAGCGCGGTATTGGCTAGGTTGATGCTGACGTTGACGTTGGTGATCGTGTCGGTATAGGCGGCGATGTTGGAGAGCTGCGCGCGCCCGGCGATCGCAAAGCCCTCGTTGGTGCCCATGCCGGAATAGTTCTGCGACAGCTTGCCGGTCGAGAGTTGCGTCGACAGATCCGTGAGCTGCTGATTGATGTTGCGGATCTGCGCGCCGAGAACCGACGACGAGTAGTTGATGCTGCTGATCGACATCTTTCAGAGCCCTGTTACTTGTTACCCTTGAGCCTGTAGCAACGTGTTCATCATGCTCTGCACCACCGACATCACGTGAGCGTTGGCGGCATAGGCATTCTGGAGCTGGATCAGGTTCGACATCTCCGAATCCAGATTGACTTTGGAGGTCGAGTCGAACTTGGCCTGCAGCGTCGAGACCACCACGCTTTGGCCCTGCTGGAGCTGGGTCGCCTGGGTCGCGGCGTTGGACTGGATGCTCAGGAACTGCTGGAGGTAGTTCGAAACGCTGCCGGTGAAGGGCTGGTTCGCCGAGCCGAGGCCGGTCTGCGGCGAATAGGAGAACACCGCACTGGTGAGCTGCGAGTAGAGATAGTCCGAACGCGTGGTGTCGCCCGCGGGCGTCACCGGCGAGGTGTTGTAGACCGACAGCCGGGTCGGATCGGAAACCAGCTGCGTGTTCACGGCGATGCGCCCGGCAAGGCCGGTCATCTGCGAGCCCGACGCGGTGATCGCACCGGTGTAGAGCGCCTGCCCGCCGTCGGTGAACAGCGGCAGTTGCGGATTGCCCGACGTCAGCGACGAGATCGTCTTGGTGGTCGAGGCCGAATTGAGCTTGGCAAGACCGGTGTTGTCATCGGTCACCCGCAGCGTCGTGGCTGTCGCCGGCGACGGGGCGGCGGCGAACGACAGATGCGTGCCTGATAGCGCGGTATTGAGCGCAGACGCGATCGCGCCCATGCCGCCGGAGAAGTTGACGCCGATCCGCATCGGGTTGGCATTCGTCGCGTTCTGCAGCGGCAGCGCCGCCGGATCGGTCACGTTGACCAGCGTGATCTGGCGCTGGGTGTTGGTCGCCGTGTCCGTGTAGGTGATGTTGACGGTATTGCCCGGCTGCGCACCGGCAAGGTCGAGATCGAATCCGGCCGGTGGGCCCGAGACCGTGCTGCCGGCCGTGGTCTTGTCGGACAGCGCGCTCGACATCGTCGCAGCGAGCTGATCGAGCTGGGTCTGCGCCTGCACCAGGGTCTGGTCGCGCAGCTTCAGATCGGCCGCGATCTGGCCGGAAGACACCACGTTGTTGGCGACGACGTCGAGCTGCGAGCCGTTCGGCAGCTTGATCGTGAGCGCGCCGACACCGGACTTGGCCGGATCGATGTTATAGAGCGACGTTGCCGAGAGCGCGCCGGCCGAGGCAAAGGAGAATTGCGAGGCGAGCCCGGCACCGACGAGCTGAATGCCTGTGGTGGTGTAGATGTTGGCCTGGTTCGAGCCGTCGGTGGTGACGCGGACGTCGACATATTTCGACAGCGTGTTGATGGCCTGGTCGCGCTGGTCCATCAGCGTCGCCGCCGAGGGATCGTTGGCCGACAGGCCCTGAAGCTTGGTGTTGATATCGGCGACCTTCTGCATCGCCGCGTTGGCCTGCTGCGCCGAAGTGCCGAGATCCTGCTCGACGTTGGAGCGCAGCGACTGGATGCCCTTGGTGGTGACGTTGAGCTGCTGTGCCAGTGCCTGTGCCGCGCCCAGCGCAACGGTCTGGGCCGACGAGGCGCCCGAGCTGGTCGACAACGCCTGGAGCGCCGTGGTGAATTTGTTGAGCGCGCTTTCGAGCGTGCCGTCGTTGCCCGGCGTGCCATAGACATTCTGAAGCTGCTTCAGGATGTTGGCCATCTGGTCGGCGTAACCGCTGCCGCCGGTCTCGGTCCGCAGCTGGTTCAGCACGTAGCTGTCGAGCTCGCGGCTGACACCGGTGGTCATCGCCGTCGAGCCGAAATCGCCGGTGGTGACCTCGATCTGGTTCGGCGTCTGGACGACGTAACCCGGCGTCTGCGAATTTGCGACGTTCGAGGAGACGATCGACAGCGCGGCCTGGTTGGCACGCAGACCGCTCATCGCACTGGCGAGGGCTGAACTCAAACCCATATCACTGACCCGCCTTTGGTTACGTTACGCGCCGATCAGCGCAACACGTTCAAGAGGTCCTGCACCATCGAATTGGCGGTCGTGATCACCTTGGTGTTGGCCGAATAGGCCTGCTGCGTCACGATCAGCTTGGTGAATTCGTCGGCGATGTCGGTGTTGGATCCCTCTAGCGACGAGCCGCTGATGGTGCCCGAAGCGCCGTCGATGGCGTCTCCCGATTGTTCAGTCGCGGCATAAGCGCCGCCATCGAGCGCCTTCAGATAGTTGGTGCCGTTGAAATGCGACAGCTGCACCTGAGCGAGGTTGAGGTTCTGGCCATTGGAGAAGGTGCCGACCACGATGCCATTGTTGTTGACGGCAACCGACCGGAGCTGACCGGCGGCATAGCCGTTCTGGGTGATGGTGTTGATGGTCACCGCGCCGCTCGTGCTGGCGTATTGCGTCAACCCGCCCGAGGAGATGTTGAAGGCGACGGAGCCGAGCGATTGACCGCTCACGCTGACATTGTTGATGGTGATGCCCGAGCCGCTCGGCGAGGTCAGCGAGCCGTCGGCGGCAAAGGTGAAGGCCTGGCCGGTGTTGACCCAGCCGACCGTCGTACCAGTCGCATTCGGGTCGGTCTGGTAGAACAGGTTCCAGGTATCGGAATGGCCCGCACCCAGCGAGGCGCTGTCGGTCTTGGCCCAGCGCAATTGCAGGTTCACCGGCGTGCCCGCGGCGTTGTAGGCGGTCACCGCGCCGCCGCTGATCGATTCCTTGGTGAAGGTGGCGATGTCGTTGCCGATCACACCGCCGGTGCCGGCAGTGCCGCCGCCGTCGCGATTCTTGGTGATGGTCGAGGTGAAGCCGAGCGCGGCAAAGGCAGCGCTGTTCGAGCTCGACACCGTGAGGTTGGAGACGGTGCCGGTGTTCAGCGTGATCACGCCACCGCTGCTCACAGACGAGCCCGACCCGCCGGAGAGCGCGTCGATCTTGCCGAGCAGCGTCGTGATGTTGTCTGTGATGTTGATCTGGTTCGGTCCCGAGGCACCCGAGGCGACGAAGGTCAGCGTCTGACCATTGACGGTGATCGTGTCGGCGGGCGGGCCTGCCGAAAAACCCGACGACAGCACTTGGGCGCCGCCGGCGGTCGCCGCGCCGCTCAGCACCGTCGCGCCCGAGATCGCGGGCGAGGACAGCACGTTTCCGCCGCGCGTCACGCTGCTGATGCCGAGCGCGGTGGCTGCCGTGCCGCTGCCCACCGCCACGTCGGTGCCGGTACCGCTGGAGATCACGATATTGCCGCTGGCGGAGAGCGACGCCGTGACGCCGGCGCCGCCGGCGGTCTGGATCGCGTTCAGGATGTCCGCCACCGTGGCCGTCGTGCCCGCACCGAGACCGATCGTGGTGTTGCTGCCGACCGTCGAGACCGTCGTGCCGGCGTTGAAGGTGATCGTGTTGCCGTTGATGGTCAGCGTCTGGCCGCTCAGCGCGGTGAGAATGCTGGAGGCCAGATGCGTGCCGACCGTGTTGTCGAGGGACGTGGTGGTCGAGGCCACCGCGGACGAATTGTTCTGCAGCGCAACCGTGCCCGTCGCCGTCGTCGACGTGTAGGCCGAGCGGACGTTGCCGGTCGCCGCCGCGCCGGACACCTTTGCGTTGGTATAGGGTGCGGGCGGTGTGCCGACCGGCAGCGGGTTGGCGGCGAAGTCGGAGGGGTTCAGTCCACCAGCCGCCAGCAGCGTGCCGGTCGCCGCGGTCGTGCTCGCCACCGTGTTCGGCTGCGTCGGCAGGTTCGCGGCGTATTGGATCGAGGTGGTCGCCTGCGCCGGAATGAAATTGTTCTGGAATTGCAGGACGGTCGCCACGTTGCCCTGCGGATTGCCCGTCTTCGGGTCGACCGTGACGCCCATCAGGTAATAGCCGGCGCCATTGACCAGATTGCCGTTGGCATTGAGCTGGAAGTCGCCACGCCTGGTGTAGTAGGTGACCCCGGTGAACACCGGCACGTTGTCGACGACGCCGCTCGCTTTCTGGATCGAGAAGAAACCGTCGCCGGTGATCGCCATGTTGGTGGCGACGGTGGACGATGAGATCGTGCCTTGCGTCGTGATGGTGGCCTTCGCGTTGGCCGTTACGCCGCCTGCGACCTGCTTGCTCGGCACGGATGAGTCGGGAATGAGATCGACGAAGCTGGTGCCGATGCCCTTGTAACCGGTGGTGGACGAGTTCGCGATGTTGCCGGAAATGTTCTGAAGCGCGAAGGACTGCGCCTGCAAGCCACCCACCGAGGTGTTCATTGCATCGAAGATACCCATAACTTTGTCTCCAAATCCGATCTCGGCGGCGCCGACCCGTGGCCGCAATCGGGAGAGACAGTCGCAAAGGCCATGCCAATGCGGGTATCTTCAGGAAATCAACGACTTAAATTGACATGCCCCGGTCGGATGACTGGGGCACAATTGCCGGGCCGGCAACAATTGCCGGGACGTCATGAGTTTTCGAGCGACGCGTCACCGGCTCGCGCGAAGAAGTCGCGTCAATCAAAGAGCCTACGTCGCCGACGCCGCCGCGGGATGGAAAACCAGCCCGAAGCCGTCGATGCAGTAGCGCAAGCCGGTCGGTTTCGGACCGTCGTCGAAGACGTGGCCGAGATGGCCGCCGCAGCGGCGGCAATGCACTTCGGTGCGAACCATGCCGTAGGCACGGTCCTCGGTCTTGCCGACATTGCCCTCGATCGGCTGGTAGAAGCTCGGCCAGCCGGTGCCGCTCTCGAACTTGGTCTCGGACGCAAACAGCGGCAGGTCGCAGCCGGCGCAGGCGAAGATGCCCTTGCGGTGCTCCTTCAGCAGCGGGCTGGAGCCGGGCCGCTCGGTGCCGTGATTGCGTAGGATGTCATATTGCTGCGGCGTGAGCTGAGCACGCCATTCGGCCTCCGTCTTCGTGATTTCGAACTTTTCCGCGGCCTTCTCACCAGCCTCGGCCGGGGATGCCCTCAGCCAGCGGAAGGCCGAAAGGCCGAACAGGCCGGCGGCAGTCGATAGCAGGATGCGGCGATCAAACATCTCATTCTCCGTGCGGGAGCGTGTCCACGCCCTGAGATACGGGCTCTAACGGCTGACGTTACACTTCCGGGCGGAATTTTTCTCGGGTCTATTGCGAGACAATGTCCTCGTGCGAGGCCGGTTCCGCGTCCTGGGCCGCAGCTCGTGGCGGCGGGGCCGGCCGTGGCCGGACACCGGGCGGCGGACGGCGCGGACCGGTGCCGGCCGCCCGGTTGGCTTCGGCAAGGCGGGCCTCGCGTTCCCTGTCCTTGACCCGCGCCCGCTCGCGGTAGCGGGCGAGCGAGCCGGCGGCGGCGGAGCTCGCCCTGCCCCAGATCCCGACCAGCTGGCCCGCGACCCGTCCGGTCGTGCCTCCCGCCCAGACCAGCTCGAACGGCGAAAACAGGCGCCAGCGCTCGTCACCCCGGAGGATACTGCGCGCAATCATCTGTCCGGCCATGGCCGAAATGTTCATGCCCTGGTGGCCGAACCCGCTCGCCACCCACAGGCCTTTGCGCAGCTGGCCGATCTGCGGCATGCCGTGCACGGTCTGGCCGGTGGCGCCGCCGAACGTATCGGTGATCTCGACATTGCCGAGCTGGGGAAAGATCGTGCGGATCCGCCGCTTGATGACGCCGGCGAAGCGTTGCGGACGTGCCGCCCAGGTGGTCTCCGGGCTCGCCCACATCAGCCGGTCGCCGTCGACGATACGGAAATGGTCGATGCCGTCGGAATCCAGCACCGATCCCTTGAAGGCGACGATCTCATGCACACGCTCGCCGAGCGGCGCGGTGATCCCGGCATAGCGCCAGACCGGAAGCAGCG
Source organism: Bradyrhizobium sp. DN3 (assembly GCF_041357655.1). Classification (NCBI taxonomy): domain Bacteria; kingdom Pseudomonadati; phylum Pseudomonadota; class Alphaproteobacteria; order Hyphomicrobiales; family Nitrobacteraceae; genus Bradyrhizobium; species Bradyrhizobium sp. DN3. The sequence goes on from NZ_JAULLN010000062.1 coordinate 13,864, forward strand.
TCTCCGACAGGCGCCGCAAGGGCGCGCCGAGATGGATGTTGCCGGCGAGCACGATATGCGTCGCGCGCAGCCGCGCCGAGGGCGTGACGATGCGCTTGCGGATGCCGGAATGATCGATGCTGACGACCGGCGTGTCCTCGAAGATGCGGGCGCCCGCCCGCCGCGCCAGCGCCGCGAGGCCATGCACATATTTGCGGCCGTCGACCTGGAACGCGCGGGGATAATGGATGCCATGGAAATAGCGGTCGGTCTTGAGCACCGCGCGGACGCGATCGACCTGCCAGCCCTCGACCTCGGTATCGAAATCCTCGTTCAGCATCTGCAACCGGCTGATCAGCCGGTCGCCGGCATCGACATTGGAGACTTCCAGCACGCCCTCGCTGAGGCTGATCCCCGGCATGTTCTCTTCCGTGGCGTTGGCGCGGACGAACTCGGCGCCCTCCTTCGACAGCGTCCACAATTCGCGCGCATCCTCGAAGCCGATGCGCTCGATCAGGTCGGTGAGCGGCAGTGCAAAGCCCGGCATCACGGTGCCAAGCTGATTGCCAGAGGCATTCCAGCCGACATGGCGGCCCTCGAGCACCGCGACGCTGGCCCCGAACCGGGCCGCCTCCAGCGCGATGGAAAGGCCGGCAAGCCCCGCCCCGATCACGCAAATGTCGGCATCGAGATCGAACGACAGCCGCTCCCGCTCGTGAAAGCCGGCTTCGTCATGGGGCACGCTTGTGAAGGTCTCATTCATGTCGTTTTCTTAAAGGACCGATCGGGCGCTTGTCACCTTGTCCTCAACCCGCGCCTGTAGATTATCCTGGATGCGTAACGATTCGAGAATGCCATGCGCCGTTTGATGCTGCTGCGTCACGCCAAGACCGAGACCGACGCGCCGAGCGGCCGTGACCAGGATCGCCGCCTCGACGACCGTGGCCACAGGGATGCTGCGCAGATGGGCGACTGGATCGCCGCCCATCCGCCCTTCCCCGATACCGTGCTGGTGTCGCATGCCGTCCGGGCCCGACAGACCTGGGACATCGCCTGGAAGGCAATGAAGGACCGCGTCGCGGCGCCGCAGGTCGAGGTCCTGCCGGAACTCTATGGCGCCGATCCCGCGCAGATCCTGGAAGCCATTCGCACTGCAACCGCGCCGGCCAACCCGAAGCGATTGCTGCTGATCGGCCACAATCCCGGCATGCACGAGGTCGCGCTGATGCTGACGGGCAGCGGCGACCGGGCCGGAGCCAGGGCGCTCGGCCACAACCTGCCCACAGCGGGGCTTGCGATCTTCGACTTTGACGTCAAGGATTGGGGTGACGTGGCCTACCGCCGCGGCAAACTGGTGCTGTTCGTCAGCCCCAAGCTGCTTCGATCGGGATGAGACGCGCGGGCGCGGTCTCGACCGGTTGATTCAGTCCCACGAGGTGCTGACTGGAAGACTGGAGGCGCAGATGTTCAAGTCCATCCTCGTGCCCATCGACCTCGCCGATACCGATCTCGCCAAGCCGGCGATCGCAACCGCGGCGACGTTGTCTCAGACCTGGAGCGGCACGGTACGCCTGCTCAACGTGCTGCCGATGACGCCGGTGATGCTGGCCGAATACGTGCCGGCCGATTTCGACGAGCAGCAGCGCCAGACCTCCGAGGAGGCCCTCGCCATCGTCGCACGCGAGTCCGGGATCGAGCCCTCCCGCATCTCCAGCGTGGTGCGCCAAGGCGGCATCTATCACGAGATCCTGGAAGAAGCGGCACACATGAAAGCCGACCTGATCGTGATGACCTCGCACCGGCCGGCGATGCGCACCTATTTCCTCGGCTCCAACGCCGGACACGTCGTGCGCTACGCCAAATGCTCGGTGCTGGTGGTCAGGCACTGAGGGTTGCAGCAAACGCCGTCATTGCGAGCAACGACGATGTTGAGGCACTGTCCGCCTATCGCTCCGGCAGTTCGTAGCCCGGATGGAGCGAAGCGAAATCCGGGACAGCCGTGTCCGCACGGATGGAATCCCGGATTGCGCTCCGCTCCATCCGGGCTACAAGACCTTGCGTTGCCTGTCGGGCAAAACACGCAAGCCATGGGTCAACGCGCGCCATCCAAAATATTCTGCTTTACCGAAATTCGGAAACGGCGTATGTGTCGCCGCAACCCGGCCCAAGGAAGA
>NZ_JAULLN010000063.1:0-15883 GCF_041357655.1 Bradyrhizobium sp. DN3
TGGAGGATCACCGTCGCCGGCTCCAACGGCCACGCCGGCACCAGGTGGCGGCACGCCGACGCCGCCGCCCGGACGTCCCGGTGCAGCACCGACGCCTGCTCCCGGCGCAACCCCGGGCGCGACGCCGACCCCTGGCCCTCGGGGTGGGACGCCGCCTGCGGGCGCGCCCGCTGCCGGAACTCCGGCTGCGCCGCCCCAGGCCGGTGGCCTCCCACCTCGGCCTCCGGCTCCAGCCGGCGCAGCAGCACCGACCGTCGTGCCCGGCACGCCGGCCGCAGCGCCGCCGCCGAACCGGGCGCAGTACGCTCCGCCTACGGTTGCGCCGGCCTTCCGGGCCGCGCCGACGGTCGCAGCACCCTTGCCGCCACCGCCACGTCCGCCGCAGCGTGACCTGACGCCGCTCGCGGTCGGCGCGGGCGTGGTGGCCGGCGCCGTGATCGGCGCCACCATCGCCGACCTCCACAACCAGCGGCGCGAGGTCGTCGAAGGCGGCCGCACCGTCTACACCGAACCGGACCGCATCATCATCCGCGATCCGGGTGGGCAGGCCTATGTCCGCGGCAACGATCTCTATCGCTTCCGCTACGGCGCCCGCGACATCCGCACCGACACTGTCGGCGGCGAGACCCGCACTGTCGTGGTCCGTCCCGATGGCAGCGAGGTGATCACTGTGGTCGGTGCAGACGGTTCGCTGCTGCGGCGAATCCGCAGGGACCCCGGCGGGCGCGAGATCGTCATCATCGACAACAGCTACCGCGATCCGCGCGCGGTCGGCGGCTTCTATGTCGACGTGCCGCCGCCGGTCGTGAACATTCCCTATGATCGCTACATCGTCGATGCCGAGGAGGCGTCGCCGGACGTGATCTACGCGACCATGCAGGCACCGCCGGTGCAGCGGATCGAACGGCGTTACTCGCTCGACGAGATCCGCTACAGCCCCAATGTTCGCATGCAGATGCCGAGCATCGACGTCAACACGATCAACTTCGAGACGGGATCGTGGACCATCCCGCCGGACCAGGCGGCCCGGCTGCAGGTGATCGCCGATGGCCTCAACCAGGCGATCCAGCGCAACCCGCGCGAGGTGTTCCTGATTGAGGGACATACCGACGCGGTCGGCAACGACGTCGACAATCTGTCGCTGTCGGACCGCCGTGCGCAGTCTGCGGCCGAATTGCTGACGCAGCAGTTCAATGTACCCGCGGAGAACCTGACATCGCAGGGCTACGGCGAACAGTATCTGAAGGAGCAGACGCAAGGGCCGAGCCGGATCAACCGGCGCGTCACCATCCGCCGCATCACGCCGCTGCTCAACGGCGACCAGGCCTCGCTGCCGCCGCCCCCGCCCGGCACCGCGCCGCCGCGCTGAGACGGGACCACAAACGCAAATGGCCGGGAGCGATCCCGGCCATTTTTGTTTTGAGTAATGCGCGCGAGGTTGCGGCACGGCGCGAACTCGTAGGGTGGGCAAAGGCGCACTAGCGCCGTGCCCACCACCACGGCAATTGTGGGACGATGGTGGGCACGCTTCGCTTTGCCCACCCTACGGCGTCAACCCTTGTCGCTCTCCAGCCGGAAGATCTGCGAGCCTTCGCTGCCCGAGAGCAGGCCGGTGTCGCTGTAGAGCTTCAGCTTGGTGCGCGTGTCGGCGATGTCGAGATTGCGCATGGTGAGCTGGCCGATGCGGTCGGCCGGCGTGAAGGCGGCGTCCTCGACCTTCTCCATGCTGAGCCGCTCCGGCGCATAGGTGAGGTTGGGGCTTTCCGTGTTCAAAATCGAATAGTCGTTGCCGCGGCGCAGCTCCAGCGTGACCTCACCGGTGACGGCGCGCGCGACCCAGCGCTGCGCGGTCTCGCGCAGCATCAGGGCCTGCGAGTCGAACCAGCGGCCCTGATACAGCAAACGGCCGAGACGCATGCCGCTGATGCGGTACTGCTCGATGGTGTCCTCGTTGTGGATGCCGGTGACGAGGCGCTCATAGGCGATGTGCAGCAGCGCCATGCCGGGCGCTTCATAGATGCCGCGGCTCTTGGCCTCGATGATGCGGTTCTCGATCTGATCGCTCATGCCGAGGCCGTGGCGTCCGCCGATCGCATTGGCTTCGAGGAACAGCGCGACGGGATCAGAGAAGGTCTGGCCGTTGAGCGCAACCGGCTGGCCTTCCTCGAAACGCACCACGACTTTCTCGGCCTTGACGGCACAGTCGTCGCGCCAGAACGGCACGCCCATGATCGGGTTGACGATCTTGATGCCGCTGTCGAGGCTCTCGAGATCCTTGGCTTCGTGCGTGGCGCCGAGCAGATTGCTGTCGGTCGAATACGCCTTCTCGGCGCTCATCTTGTAGGCGAAGCCTTGCGCCGTCATGAACGCCGACATCTCGGCGCGGCCGCCGAGCTCGTCGATGAACTGCTGGTCGAGCCAGGGCTTGTAGATCTTCAGGCCGGGATTGGTGAGCAGGCCGTAGCGGTAGAAGCGCTCGATGTCGTTGCCCTTGAAGGTCGAGCCGTCGCCCCAGATGTTGACGCCGTCTTCCTTCATCGCCGCGACCAGCATCGTGCCGGTGACGGCGCGCCCGAGCGGGGTGGTGTTGAAGTAGGTGATGCCGCCGGTGGAGATGTGGAAGGCGCCCGACTGGATCGCGGCGATGCCTTCGTGGACGAGCTGCGTGCGGCAATCGACGAGCCGGGCCTTCTCGGCACCGAATTCCTGCGCCTTGCGCGGGATCTCGTTGTAGTCGGCTTCATCCGGCTGGCCGAGATTGGCGGTGTAGGCGTAGCAGCGCGCGCCCTTCTGCTTCATCCAGAGCAGCGCCGCGCTGGTGTCGAGCCCGCCCGAAAAAGCGATGCCGACTTTCTCTCCCTTGGGCAGGCTTTTCAGGATCGTGGTCATGGCGCTTCCAATCGGGTCACAAGGGGCTGATGTCAGGGCGGGTTTGACCGCGCGAATATCAAATTTCGCACGCCTCGGCACCCATTTAATGGCTCAAATCGACGGCTCGGGACCCGTCTTGCGGCCGAACAGGCGCTGGCGGAGCTGGTAGGCGGGCCAGTTCAGCCGGGTCAGCGCGGCGTCGACCGCCTCGTCCGAAAACCGCGTCCGCGGCCAGCGGTAAATCAGCGCGTAGGCAAACCAGATCACCACGAAACTGACGAGGCCGGCAATCGCCACATCGGTGAAGAAATGCCCGCCGAAGGCCATACGCAGCCCGCTGGTCACAGCGCCGAAGATAACCGCTCCGGCATAGGCGAGCGGCCGCCAGGCCGGCGGGGCCAGCGCGGCCGGCGCCAGCGTCCAGAACGCGGTCGCGCCCTCGCCCGAGAAGAACGAGCAGTTGCGCACGCAGCCGCCGCGCGGATCCCACCACGGCACGAACTGCTGGTCGCCGGCAAATTCCGTCACCACCACCGGACGCGGGCGTCCCCAATAAGTCTTGAAGGTCAGGTTGGTCAGAATGCCGGCCGACATGGTCAGCGTCACCAGCAGGAAAATGATCGCGCGCCCCGACACCATCAGCGGCCGGTCGGGCCGGACCATCTTGACCACGAGCGCGACGAGCGACGGCAATGCGAAGGCCCAGGCGACCCACATCGCCGCGTCACGCGCGAAGCTGGCCCAGCCGTTCAGCTTGAGCGGGAACGTCTTGGTCTGGGGATCGAAGAACAGCGAGGCGAGCTTGAGATCGAGCTCGGGATAGAGGCCGAAGACGAGGCCGATCACGAGCCACAGCGCCAGGGCGATGAAGAGTCCAGTCCGGTTCATGGCGCGCGGTTTAGCGGAGTGGGGCGAGGATGAAAACCCCGGAGTCGGCGCCGCAAGCGAGCACGATTTTGTCCGAGCGCTATGCCTCCACGGTGTCGTCCCGGCGAAGGCCGGGACCCATAACCACAGGGAGAAGTTTGGCGAAGACTCGTCGCCCGGTACCGCTACCGAGCCTCCATGGATGGACCTCGCGGTATGGGTCCCGGCCTACGCCGGGACGACACCGAGTGTGCGGCGCTTTCCGTCGCCTCTCAGCAGGGCAACCCATTCGCTACCGCGCACCAGGCCTTGAATTCGACGGCAGCGGCGGGGGCGGCCGGCGCGGGGGCGGCGGATCGCGCCAGGCGCCGGCGTTGCGGCCGGCGATCAACCAGTAGACCACGCCGGCGACGATGCCGGCGCCGGTCATGATCTCCAGATGCCGCCGCACGATGCCCTCGAACTGCAACGTGTCGGCATGAAAGGGAACGAGGCCGAGATAGCAGGCGAGTCCGACGAGGCCGCCGCCGACGGCGTAAGCGAGCGCGCTGCGGATGTAGAGCGCTTCGGTGATCGCGACGATCACCGCCGCCGGCACCAAGGCAAAGCCCGAGACGAAGATGAAGCCGAAGCCGAGCAGGATGTCGATCGTGCCCTGATCGACGGGACCGGCGCCGAGATCGGCGAATTCCGGAAACAGCAGCGCGACGACGACGATCATGCCGCCAACGAAACAGGCGGCGAGGAAGCCGATGAAAATAACGACGAGGCGGCCGATCAGGGACATGACGCCAAAGCCATCGTGACCGTCATTGCGAGCGAAGCGAAACAATCCAGAGATGCGTCCGCGGAGACAGTCTGGATTGCTTCGTCGCTGCGCTCCTCGCAATGACGAGGATGCGAGAGCGCGAGCATGATCCGCTAGTCCGTCATCGCCATGGCGCGCAGCGCCTGGCGTTCCCTGGCCGAGAGCTTTTCGGTCTCCGACTTGAGCTGGCCGCAGGCGGCGAGAATGTCGCGGCCGCGCGGGGTGCGCACCGGCGAGGAATAGCCGGCATTGAAGATGTATTCGGAGAATTTTTCGATCTGATCCCAATCCGAGCACTCATAGGCCGTGCCGGGCCAGGGATTGAACGGGATCAGGTTGATCTTGGCGGGAATGCCCTTGAGCATCTTCACCAGCAGCTTCGCGTCGTCGAGCGAATCGTTGACGCCCTTGAGCATCACATATTCGAAGGTGATGCGGCGCGCGTTCGAGGCGCCGGGATAGTCGCGGCAGGCCTGCAGCAGCTCCTTGATCGGATATTTGCGGTTGAGCGGCACGAGCTCGTTGCGCAGCTCGTCGCGCACCGCGTGCAGCGAGATCGCCAGCATCACGCCGATCTCCTCGCCGGCGCGCACGATGTTCGGCACCACGCCCGAGGTCGACAGCGTGATGCGGCGGCGGGAGATGCCGATGCCTTCGTTGTCGCCGACGATCAGCAGCGCATCGCGCACCGCGTCGAAATTGTAGAGCGGCTCGCCCATGCCCATCATCACGATGTTGGTGACGCGTCGCGTCCCGTCCTCGCGATCGGCCCAATCATTCAGGCGATCCCGCGCGACCATCACCTGTCCCACGATCTCGCCGGCGGTGAGATTGCGGACCAGACGCTGCGTGCCGGTGTGGCAGAAGGCGCAGTTCAGCGTGCAGCCGACCTGCGAGGAGACGCAGAGCGTGCCGCGATCGGTTTCGGGGATGTAGACGCACTCGACCTCGTGCGCCTTCTCGACATTGTCGCCGCTCGGCAGCCGCAGCAGCCATTTGCGCGTGCCGTCGTTGGAGATCTGTTCGGCCACGACCTCGGGGCGGTCGACGGTGAAATGCTGCGCGAGCTCGGCGCGAATGCCTTTCGAGATCGAGGTCATCTCGTCAAAGCTCTGGGCGCCGCGAAAATAGAGCCAGTGCCACAGCTGCTGCACGCGCATCTTGCGCTGTGCCGGCGCGACGCCGATCTCGCCGAGGCGATCGGCAAGCTCGGTGCGCGACAGGCCGATCAGCGACGGTTTTGCCGGCGGCACATAGGTTTCGAGCGGAGTCTTCTCCACCAATGTTGCGTTGTGCGGCTCGGTCATCGGTTGCCTGAGATTGCTGCTGTCTCGTCATGGCCGGGCTTGTCCCGGGCATCCACGTTCTTTCCCGCCCGGAGCCAGCGCGTGGATGGCCGGGACAAGCCCGGCCATGGCGGCAGCACCTTTGGGATAACCCCTATATAGCAACCGGAACAGCCGATTGCGACCTTATCGCCCGCAGCCTTACCGCCTGCAGTCCTGGGCGATCTTATCGAGCGCCTGGGCGAGACCCTTCAGCGAAAACGTGTCGGTGGTCTCGGTGCCTTTGGCCGAGACGCCCTTGACCACGAGATCGGCGGATTTGCGCATGGCTTCGACCATCCGCTCCTCCTCGGCCGCATTCTTGATCCAGAGGCCGTCGCCCTGCGTATACATGGCGAAAGCAGCGCCGCCGACCTCGACCGTCGATTCCGAGCCTGGTTTCAGCGCATAGCCGATCATGACCGAGACTTCATTATTGACCTTCTCCGCCGGCCGGGTCGACACGAACGCATAGGCGGGATCGCGCGGCCGGTTCGGCGGGTTGGTCTTCGACGACGAGGGCTTGGCCAGCGCGAAGCAGACCTTCTTACCGTTGGGCGTCGCCGAATAGGCGCCCCAGGTGCCGAACTGGCCGATCAGGGTCGGCTCCGCGCCGCCAGTAACCGCTGCGGTCGGGGCGGCGGGTTTGCTCTCGGGCTTTGCAGCCGTCTTTGCGTGGGTATTGGCGGTCGTACTGGCCGCCGGCGCGGCCGGCTTCGGTGTCGCCTTCGGCGCCGGTTGCGCCGTCTGCGCCCGCGCGAGATTGGCGATCCCGCACGTCATCATGCCGATCATCAAAACGAAAGATAGCACCCGCCACATGCTGGAGTGGTTCCCTCAATATTGTGACTGGAAGATGGCTCGGCCGCGTTTTGTCCCCGGGCAGGGATAACCGGGAAAGTCCAATTTGGGAAGGTAGTTAGCGGGTTTGTCAGCACTAGGCCCTGGATCGCGCGGCGCGTTGGGCGGCCCATTGCGCCTCGCTCCAGCCGAGCAGGTCCTCGGCGCCGGAACTGCGCAAATGCGCGCCGCCGTCGATCACCACCATCTCGCCGTTGATGTAGCCGGCACGGTCCGAGACCAGGAAGCTGGCGAGATCGGCAAGTTCGCCGTGCTCGCCGGTGCGGCCGAGGGGGTTGCGCGCGGTCCAGCCTTCGTCGCGGCCCTCGGGGCGGAGCTGCCCCGATGCGCCGGCGGTCGGGAACGGTCCGGGCGCGATGGCGACGGTGCGGATGCCCTTCGGGCCCCATTCCACGGCGAGACTTTTGGTCATCGCCAGCACCGCCGACTTCGCCATCGCCGACGGCACGGTGAAGGCGCGGCCGGTGATGGTGGAGGTCGAGAGGATCGAGAGCACGACGCCGCCATGCTTGCTCTCGATCCAGCGCCTGCCGGCGGCGAGCGTGCAATACATCGCGCCGTGCAGCGTGGGCGCGAGGATCGCGTCCGCCGCGCGGAAGGAGAGATGCTCGCTCTGCGCGATGAAGGTCGCGGCGGCGTTGTTGACGAGGATATCGAGCGGCGCCTCGCGCCAGATGGTGTCCATCATATTGTCGACGGCGGCACCCTCGCGGATATCGCAGGCGATGGTCGTAACCTTGCCGCCGGTCTGTGCGCGCATCTCACTCGCCGTCGCCTCGAGCCGATCGAGCTTGCGACCGCAAATCACGAGCTCGGCGCCGAGCGCGAGGAAGCGACGGCCCATCGCAGCGCCGAGGCCCGAGCCGCCGCCGGTGACGAGGATGCGCTTGTTCTTGAGCAGGCTTGTTTCAAACATCGTTTGAATCCTCTTTCCTTCTCGCTCCGTCATTGCGAGCGCCGCGAAACAATCCAGACTATTTCCGCCGCACGGACTCTGGATTGCTTCGCTGCGCTCGCAATGACGTGAGGATAGGCCGGCGCGTCGCTTTGGCAAAGAATCCGGATTGTCGCCCGCGCCCAAATCCGGCAAAACCGGGCCAATTATAATTCCACTCGAAACGCCCCAGGTGCCGCCATGAAAGCCATCCTCTGCTCGCAATATTGCCAGCCCGACGATCTCGTTCTGGCTGACGTGCCGGATCCGGTGGCAGGGCCCGGCGAAGCCGTGATCGCGATCAAGGCGGCGGCGCTGAACTTCTTCGATATCCTGATGATCCAGGGCAAGTATCAGATCAAGCCGCCGTTCCCGTTCTCGCCGGCCGCCGAGGTCGCCGGCGTGATCGAGAGCATCGGCGCTGGCGTCACTGACCTGAAGGTTGGCGATCGCGTCGTCGCCTCCTGCGGCCACAACGGCGCACGCGAGAAGATCGCACTGCCGGCGGCATCGATCGTGAAGATCCCCGACAATCTCGACTATGATCGCGCGGCCGGCATCATCATCATCTACGGCACTGCGCTGCATGCGCTGGAGGATCGCGCGAGCCCGAAGCCCGGCGAAACGCTCGCGGTGCTGGGCGCAGCCGGCGGCACCGGCCTTGCTGCCTGCGAGCTCGGCAAGCTGATGGGCCTGAAGGTGATCGCCTGCGCTTCGTCGGACGAGAAGCTCGAATTCGCCAGGGCGCACGGCGCAGAGCTGACGCTCAACTACGCCAAGGAAGATTTGAAGGAAGGCTTGCGCAAGCTCACCGATGGCAAAGGCGTCGACATCATCTTCGATCCCGTGGGCGGCGCCTATGCCGAGCAGGCGCTGCGCTCGATCGCCTGGGAAGGCCGCTTCCTCGTGATCGGCTTTGCCGCCGGCGACATTCCGAAGATGCCGCTGAACCTCGCACTGCTGAAGGGTTGCGACATCCGCGGCGTGTTCTGGGGCGCCTGGACCCGGCTCAACCCGGCCAAGAACCGTGCCAATCTGGAGAAGCTCGTGAAGTGGACGGCGGAAGGCAAGATCTCATCGCATGTCGACCGTACCTTCCCGCTGGCCCAGACCGCGGACGCGTTGAAGGTGCTCGCAGGGCGTCAGGCGATGGGGAAGGTGATTCTGCATCCGTGATGACCGTGTCATCACGAGGCTGTTTCAACACACTCAACCGTCCTCGCCCGGCTTGAGCCGGGCGATCCAGCACTCCGAGACGATTGCGATTGATCGACAGGCCGCAGCGTACTGGATGCAACGGTCACGCTTGGGCATGACAGCTGAGTTGATGGCACTCCGCTCGCACACCGCCACTTGGTAAGGTCTCCTCAACCACCGCTGGCAAAATTGCGGTGCATTCCGCAACCTCGCCCGAATCAAACCCAAATTTTTCCCGATTCGCCCCAATCGCCGTCGCTTTTTGGACTGATTCAAACTGCGATTTACCGGTTCCAGTTTGCTGGGCGCTCCTGGACAACAACAAAAAAACTGAAACCGGTATGCCCCGCGTCGTGTCAGTCTTGGGGAGCATCACCATGGAGACGACGGCCTTTCGTCCGTCCAGGGAATCGAGGGCATTCGATTCCGATCAAGCCGCATCACATCCGTCCACCGCGTCCTACATCCGTGCGCGCGCCGCACGGCTCGATCTGTCACCGGACGATCCAATACCACTGTTCCTGTCCGATCCGCTCGGTGCCCCGGACCCGGACGAATATACCCCGCTGGAATTGCGTCCCCGGGTCAGAATTGTCCCGCGTGTTCTTGCGGGCGTTCTGGCAACGGCTCTCGTGGCATCCACCCTGGCAATTCTGGCCGCGCTGTTTCAGTCCGACCTTCGCGGCATCTTCGATGCCGGTGGCTCGGTGGGTGTCGCGCTGGAGCAGGTGGTGGCCTCGGCCAACGCGCTGGCCGTACCCCAGAGCCCGCGCAACGATCCGGCGCACGTGACCGACGCAAGGCTAGCGAGCGCTGACGCGCAGGATCTCCCTGCACCGTCAACGCCGAGCCGCGAAGCGATCGCGACCGCCTATCAGACCGCGCTGCAAGCCCAGACGCCTGTGCCTCAGCCCGCGCCGGTGGCGCCGCCGCCTGCGCCTCCTCTGCCCGCCAAGTCGCTCGACGCCGACACGCTGGCCGGGCTGATGACGCGCGCGAAGAGCCTGTTGGGGGTTGGCGACATTTCTGCAGCCCGCCTGCTGCTCGAACGCGCGGCCAATGCACAGGATGCCACGGCGGCGTTCCTGCTGGCGCAAACCTATGACCCGGCCGTGCTGGGCACCAGCGACGCGCGGCGCATCGCCGCCGACGCGACCGCCGCGCGCGAGTGGTACCAGAAGGCCGCGGCACTCGGATCGACGGAGGCGCGGCAGCGCCTTGTCCAGCTTCAGAACTAGTAATTTTTTAGAGGACACCATGCGTAACGCTTTGGGAATGGCGCTTGCCGCCATCATGACGATCTGTGCCTTTGCGGCACGCGCCGACCAGACCGAGTACGATCCGGCCAAGGTCTCGGACGGCCTGAAGGCCATCTTCCAGTTCGGCTCGACCTCGACCAAGCAGGCGTTGAACGCCAACACGGTCACGCTGATCACCGGCACGATCGGCGGCACCTATGTGCAATTCGGCGCCGACCTCGCTTCCGTGCTCGACGACGGCAACAAGATTCGCGTGCTACCGATCGTCGGCCGCGGCTCGGTGCAGAGCGTCGCCGACATCCTGTTCCTGCAAGGTGTCGATCTCGGCATCGTGCGCGCCGACACGCTCGACTATCTCGAGCGCAAGGGTTTTGCCAAGGACATCAAAAAGCAGTTCACCTACGTCACGAAGCTCTACAATGAGGAGATGCAGGTGATCGCGCCGAGATCGGTCGCGACGCTAAAAGACCTCGAAGACAAGACGGTGAGCGTGGATTTGCCGAACGGTGGCACCTTCGTCACGGCCCTCACCGTGTTCGAGCGGCTCGGGATCAAGGCGAAATTCGTCTATGTCGAGCAGCGCATCGCGATGGAGAAGCTGAAGGCCGGCGAGATCGACGCCGTCATCGTGGTCGGCGGCAAGCCGTACAAATCGGTCTCGACCTTCGGCAATGACGGCCGCTTCCATCTCGCAAAGGTCGACTATGCAAAGCCGCTTCAGAGCGACTATCTGCCGGCAACGCTGACCGCCAAGGACTATCCGAACCTGATCAAGGAAGGCGAGAGCGTGGACACCATTGCAGTCCCTGCGGTGCTTGCGGCTTACAATTGGGGACCCAACACCGAGCGCTATCGCAAGCTTGCGTTGTTCGTGGACGCGTTCTTCACGAAATTTCCGTCGCTGCAGAACCCACCGTTCCATCCCAAGTGGAAGGAGGTCTCGCTCGCGGCACCGCTGTCGGGCTGGAACAGATTGCCGGTGGCGCAGCAATGGCTCGACAAGCACGGCGTCGAGCCGGTGACGCGCCAGCGCTTCGAAGCGTTTCTGAAGCAGAGTCCGGCGGCCGCGCAGGTATCCGATGCGGACAAGGAAGCGCTGTTCAAGCAATTCCAGGCATGGGACGCGGCGAACGCGCGGGCGCAGGCGGGGTCGAAGTAGCGGTTGTCGCTGCGAGCAATGGTGTCGCAAGCGCCATCCACACACACAGTCGTCATCGCCCGGCTTTGACCGGGCGATCCAGTACTCCGAAACAGCAGTGATTGAACCTAAAGGCCGCGGCGTACTGGATTCCCCGCCTTCGCGGGGAATGACAGCGGAGTGTGTAGCCGCGACATGCCGCAAAGACACCTATTGCGCCGCCTCCGCCTCTTCCACACCGCGCTTCAGTGCGGCACGGGCAGCGTCGCGGTGCTCGTTCGTGATGTGGCCGGCGACCATGCGGATGGCGGTGGCGAGCACGGCGGCGTCATCGGCGAAACCGAGGATCGGCATCACATCAGCGACGAAGTCGAATGGCAGGATGAAATAGGCGATCGCCCCGAGCAGCGAGGCCTGAACATGGCGCGGCGTCTGCCGGTCGAAGGCGCAGTAATAGGCGGCGAGCAGGTCTTCGGCGAACGGCAGTTGCGCGGCGACGCGCTTCAGCTTGCGCCAGAAGCGGCGGCGAACGCCCTCCCGGTCTTGCGCGAGCCGATCGGCGGGCTCGAAGCCGACGCTGTGTTCGGCAGCCATGCTCGAAAACTCCCCGTTCAGGCAAAGCGGCGGATCGCCACATCACCTGCTGATCACAAGATGGGGATGAGGCTGCGGCCTGCAAGACGTCAGCCAAGTGTCAGCCAGCTGTCAGCCGGCGATGGCGTTCATCGCCTTGGCCAGCTCGATGTCGCGCGCGGTGACGCCGCCGGCGTCATGGGTCGACAGCACCACCTCCACCGTCTTGTAGACGTTGCGCCATTCGGGATGGTGATCCATCTTCTCGGCGACCAGCGCCGCGCGGGTCATGAAGCCGAAGGCCTGGTTGAAATCCTTGAAGACAAAGGTCTTCCCGATGGCGTCGCGGCCGGAAATCTCGCCCCAGCCCGTTATGCCGCCCAGCGCCTGCTTGCGCGCCTCCGCCGATAGCCGCTCTGCCATGATCGCCTCCGTCGTTCAGGGGAACTTTACCCTAACACCGTGCCAACGGCCCGGTTCATGCGGGATTTCGTCCATCCGCTAACCATGACGGAGATGTAACCCCTCCGGACAAGAAATTTGCTACAATTGCCGGCGTAAATCGCCGGCCAAGATGAAACTGAGCCTCAAGCGCCTGTTTGGGAGATCGATGACCGGGGGATTGAACCTGGCCGAAACGCCCTCTCCGCCTTCGCCGCGATCCGCGGCGCGGAAGACCGCGCTCGTGTCTCTGGCGCTTGTGCTTGCGATCGTCGGTGCGCTCGCCGGCGGTTATTACTTCGCGATGCGGCCGGTGACGCTGAAGATCGCGGTTGGTCCCGCCAACAGTGATGACGTCAAGGTCGTGCAGGCGCTGACCCAGGCTTTCACGCAGAACAAGAGCCAGGTGCGGCTGCGCCCGATCCAGACCGACGGCGCCACCGCCAGCGCCAATGCCCTCGCGGAAGGCAAGGTCGATCTTGCCATCGTGCGCGGCGACCTCGACGTGCCGAAGAACGCACAGGCGGTCGCGACGCTGCGCAAGAACGTCGTGGTGCTGTGGTCCGTCCCGGGCAAGGGCAAGAAGAAGGGCGCGAAGATCACCAAGATCGCACAGCTCGCCGGCCATCGCATCGGCGTCATCGGCCGCACCCAGGCCAATGTCAACCTGCTCAAGGTGATCCTGCAGCAATACGGCGTCGATCCCGCCAAGGTCGAGATCGTGCAATTCCCGGCCAATGAAGTTGCCGAGGCGATCAAGGCGCAGAAGGCCGACATCTATCTTGCGGCCGGTCCCGTCAACAGCAAGATCACGGGGGACGCGATCGCGGCATCGGTCAGGGAGGGCGGCACGCCGACCTTCCTCGCCATCGATTCCGCCGACGCGATCGCGCAGAACCATCCGGTCTACGAATCCTCGGAGATTCCCGCAGGCACTTACGGCGGCTCACCCGATCGTCCGGACGAAGAGGTCAAAACGATCAGCTTCGCGCACCACATCGTGGCGCGCAAAGGTGTGTCCGAAACCACCATCGCGGCGTTCACACGCCAGCTCTTCGCCGTGCGCCAGCAACTGGTGGCGGAATTCCCGCTGGCGGCGAAGATCGAGACGCCCGACACCGACAAGGATGCGGTGATCCCCGTGCATCCCGGCGCCGCCGCCTTCGTCGACGGCGAGGAAAGAACCTTTCTCGACAAATACAGCGATTACATCTGGTGGAGCCTGATGGCGCTCTCCGCCATGGGCTCGATCGGCGCCTGGTTTGCGGGCTATCTGAAGAAGGACGAGCGCGACAACAACAGCCATTTGCGCGACCGCCTGCTCGACATGATCGCTACCGCGCGCAAGAGCGAGACCACCGAAGAACTCGATCAGATGCAAACCGAGGCCGACGAGATTTTGCGCGACACGCTGCGCTGCTTCGATCACGGCGCGATCGAGGAAGCTGCGCTCACCGCGTTCAACATCGCACTCGACCAGTTCCACGCCGCCGTTGCCGACCGCAAGGCGGTGCTGTTCAGCCTACCGCAGAACCTGCAACGCGCGGGCGCGCAGTTCAGAGCCGCCGGCAACGCGTAGCGCCTGCGCGTTATTGCTGCGTCACATTGTCTCAATATAGGTTCACATCATTCCGGGGCGCGCAACGCGCAAGCCCGGAATCCACCGTCCCGCATCCGCGACGGGAATGGATTCCGGACTCGCGCCTAATGGCGCGCTCCGGAATGACGAGTCTTCCTGTGCCCCAGTTCGAAATCATCTCATGAGCATCAAATTCTCCCGCCGCCGTTTCCTCACCACCAGCGCCGGCGCGCTTGGCGCGGTCGCGATGCCTTACCTGTCGCGCGCGGCCGACCGGCCTCCGGTCACCCACGGCGTGCAATCGGGCGACGTCACCGTCGACGGCGGCGTGGTCTGGGCGCGCACCGAGCGACCGGCGCAGATGCTGGTCGAGGTGGCGACGACGGAGTCGTTCAGGGATGCCCGCACGCTGCCGCCGATCGCGGCGCTGCCCGAGAGCGACTTCACCGCAAAAATGCTGATCGAGAACCTGCCGGGCGGACAGGACATCTTTTATCGCGTCCGCTTCCGCGATCTCTCGCACAGCGCGGTCGAGGGCGAGCCGGTGACCGGCCGCTTCCGCACCGCGCCCGCCGACCGCCGCGACGTCAGCTTCGTCTGGGGTGGCGACGTCGCCGGCCAGGGCTGGGGCATCAACCCCGACGACGGCGGCATGTTCACCTTCGCCGCGATGCGCAAGCACCGTCCGGATTTCTTCCTGCACTCGGGCGATACGATCTACGCCGACAGTCCGATCCAATCCGAGGTGAAGCTCACCGACGGCAGGATCTGGAAGAATCTGACCATCCCGGAGAAGGCCAAGGTCGCGGAGACGCTGGACGAGTTCCGCGCCGCGCACAAATACAATCTGACCGACGACAATCTCCGCACCTTCAATGCCGAGGTGCCGATCTTCGTGCAGTGGGACGACCACGAAGTGACCAACAACTGGTCGCTCTCGAAGGAGCTGCCGGCGACCTACAAGGAGCGCAACATCGCGCTGCTCGCCGCACGCGCGGCTCGCGCCTTCCACGAGATGTATCCGATGCGCGAGAGCATCATTGAGCCGGGCCGAGTCTATCGCCAGATCTCCTACGGCCCGCATCTCGACGTGTTCGTGCTCGACGAGCGCAGCTATCGCGGCCCCAACGGCGCCAATCTCGAGACCGCGTACGGTCCGGCCAGCTACTTCCTCGGACCCGACCAGATTGCCTGGCTCAAGCGCGGTCTTTTGAATTCGCGTGCGACCTGGAAGGTGATTGCCTCCGACATGCCGCTCAGCCTCATCGTATCGGACACACCAAAGGGTGGCTCGGAGGCAATCGCGCAAGGCGACGGCCCGGTGCGCGGCCGCGAGTTCGAGATCGCCGACATCCTGCGCTTCATCAAGATGGCGCCGATCAGCAACACGGTGTGGCTGACCGCGGACGTGCACTACGCCGCCGCGCATTATTACGATCCGAACAAGGCGCAATTCCAGGATTTCGAGCCGTTCTGGGAGTTCGTCTCGGGTCCGCTGCACGCGGGCACGTTCGGTCCGAACGCGCTCGACAACACCTTTGGACCCGAAGTCCGCTTCGTCAAGGCACCGGGCAAAGACAACCAGAATCTGCCGCCGTCCGCCGGCATGCAGTTCTTCGGTCACGTCAAGATCGACGGCGCCTCCGGCCAGATGACGGTGACACTGCGCGACCGCGCCGACGTCGCGCTGTGGTCGACCACGCTCGATCCCAAACAGGCCTGATGGCTAGAGCAGGATGAATTTGGTTGAATCGATGTTCACCTCTCCCGTAGGGAGAGGTCGGAGTGCATCGAAGATGCGATCCGGGTGAGGGGATCTGGTCTCACTGGATGCCGCGGCCCCCTCACCCGGATTCCACTGGACGATGCTCCGCATCGCCAGGCGCAATCCGCCGTCTCCCCTTGCAAGGCAGGGCAATCGCATATGGGAAGCGAATTCCCTGCGGTCCATCCTTCGAGACGCCCGCTTTGGCGGGCTCCTCAGAGCCCGACCGAAAAAGGGTGAGCGGTTTTGGCGGGCTTGTGATTCC
>NZ_JAULLN010000064.1:0-15297 GCF_041357655.1 Bradyrhizobium sp. DN3
TCGCGACGGAGCTATTACAACGAAATACTGCCGGCCTTTTTCAACGGAATCGGCCAATAGGCGACATCGCGCTCCCTTGCCAGAATGACGAAAGAGGCCGCCCGTTAAGTCGGCCTCAGTCGTGCTTTCTGCGCTTCGTTTTTACTTCTTGCGCGGATCGTCGGCTGGATCGATGAACTCGATGCCCCCCGGTGCGGTAAACACAATTTGGACGATCGTCTCTTCGTTTGTCGTCCAAACATAATGGGGGTGCTTCGCCGGCAGCGCGAAGACGGAGCCCGGCTTCAATGTTTCGCCTTTCGACGGATCAAACTTCTCCCCCATGGCGTTCCCAAAGCTGCCACTCATCACGGTGACGACCTCGGCGTAGGGATGAGTGTGCGGCGGAACTTTATAATTCGGCGGGAATTTCGTTCGCTGGACGATCATCTCGGCCTTTGTTGGGTCACCGATCAGGATGGCGGTTTGCGCGCCCCTGAAGACCGGATGCTCCTTCCACGTCAGCCCATCGGGCTTGACTACCTTCATCGCATCTTGAGCCATCGCAGAGCTTGCCAATGCAATCAAACCGGCGGCGACTAAGGACTTATTCATCCGAATCTCCTCCTACATGTTGCGAAGAAGGCCCAACAGGATACAGCAAAATCTCAATCTGAGGCACTTAACATCTTCAGGTCGCTTCTTGAACCTTCCATCACGAACCAAGTCCGAATTGGGTCACAAGCGGCGGTCGTGGCAAGCACAGCCCAACGCCCGGTTTACGGCTGATAGCCGACAAGCAACTGCGAGGGCCGGCCTCAGGCCGCCCACCCGTAAATTTCCCAAGTGTCGGTCATTACGCTCGCTGGTTAACTGGTGCGGATCGAGCGCCGCATCATGAAAACACCGGAGCCAAAGCAATGGGCCGAGCAGGAGGTCCGACGATTGGTCAGGCTCGCCCGGCAGGGAATTGGTGCATCGAGGATAGCCGCCGAACTGACCGCTATGCCGGATCAGTGAGGCGAATGCCCCGAACGATGGGAAAGAAGTAGCCATCGGGAACGGCGTTGTGTGCCTTCGAGGCGGCTGACTTACAACCCGAAGCCTCGCCAAATTCGCGCAAGCTCAAACCACGCAGTCCTCCGGGCCGTTCAAGAATTGCGGGTTATGTGCGCTGCAATACAGCCCAGTACTTCTACGGACATTGCGCATGCACCATGTTCGGCATCTACTTCAGATTGTTTTCATGACGATCTAATTTTCAGACGAGGGTTCATGAGCGTCAAAGCCATGATGGCGAACATTCTGCAAGACCAGATGCGATTGCGTGGTGTGCATGCGCTCTCGTCATCCGACTATGAAGAGATCGTAGAGCTACTGATCGAGCAGCTTAGGGAGCTGGAGCTTAGCTTAGCGGCTAAAGAATTAGCCGACAAACGCGAACCTTAAACTACCGCCGCGGCCATGGCTCGCATGCAACTCCGTCCCTATCGCGATCATGATGTCTCCAGTTCCCCGGCTCTCCCATTCTCGCGGGTGCCAAGCCGACCAAGCGGGCAAACTCACAGTTGGGCGCGGACGCGATATGTCTGAGCGTTGTCGTGACCGGCCAAGGGCTCGAAGCCAAAACCCCGAAGACCGCAAATAGCTAGTCTAACGGCTAAGGTCGCCATCGCTGCGTTCGTGACCCGGCGCGGCTTGATAGCACAATCATGGCGCGCCGATACCGCACGGAACCGGCGCGTGATAAGTTAGCTGCCCGCCGGCGGGACAGCGATAAACATCGTCGGCGGGGACATAGACGAAGTCCTGTTTGCCGAAGCGGCCAGCAGCTTTGGCGCCCGAAGTCATCGGCTTCGGCAACGTCACCGTGATGTCGGCTTCCTCGCAGGCCCTGATCTCCTCGCCATCGTAATAGCCGCGGTCTGCCACGACTGCCGTCTCGTCGCGAGCCTTCCTGGCCATGTTGCGAGATGGCCATCACTCGGGCCGAGTAGCGTTGAGACCATTTACTTCTCCTCGCCGGAATCTGCCATATTTTGCTCTCCAGTCTCGCGCACTGTCTCACAGCAGTGAGCCCCAAGGCAACATGTCCGCTCAGCTCACAAGCGGGATCGAGGGAAGCGCGGTCCCTCATCCGGTTTACCGCCGATAGCCGACGCCGTAATTGGCGCAATATGTTTCGGCGTTGGCCATCAGCCGTCGTTCATTCCTGACTAATGCGCCGCTAGACTTATCGACATTCGGCGTTTGACGCGCCCATCGCGGTCAGGGCGTGTTCGACTTGAGCTGTCGCATATTCGACTATCTCGCGATGGGTCATCGCCGCACCGCGCCTCTTAGCCGCCTCGAAGGAGGCATTTCCCAGCACATGACGAACGCGCGCGAGAGTATCAGGCAGTTCCTGGAAAAAACGGATCGATGGGATCATTTGGGAGAGGGCGCCACTGAGCGTGGCCGCGACCTCTGGCTTGCCCAGCCGCTCAAACAGCAGAATCAGGGTGGCGGTCGTGAGGGTCGCAAGACCTATCTCTGTTGATTGGCCCCAGATTTCGAGCATTCGCGGCAGGGTTCGCAACGTCTTGACCGGATCGCCGCTCCGCACCTGCAGCTCCGCGACGGCGGGAATGATGACGATCTCCCAGTAGCGATTACCGGATGTCCTTGCATGCGCAAGGGCCGTCTCGAACGCATCCAAGGCGCACCTTGGGTTGGCCTTGCTAAAGGCTCTTCCCTTGGAAAACAACGCCGCGATGTGCGAACTTGGAGTTCGTGCGGCCGCAACCTTGTCAACGATGTCGTCGGCGATCGCCATCGCCTCGTCATGCGCGCCGGCCATTGCCAGGTAAAAGGGAAGCGTCGCCAGGCATTGCCGCTCGCGCCGGTCAGCCGGATGTTCGGCGCCGGCACGCGCAAACTTGACAGCGCTTTCGGGATTGCCCTGGCGGGACGCAATCATGGCCAGAACAGAGAACGCCCAGACCGGCGGATCAAAGTTGGCATTGCCCATCAGCGCTATCGCCTCCTCGGCGTAGAGCGTCGCCTCTTGAACACGTCCCAGGTTCCAGGCCCTTTTGGCTGCATAAGTCAGCAGAGCGCCGAGCCGGCGATGGCCGCCGCGCCGTGCCGCATCGACGATCTCCGTCGGCCAATTGAGCGGTTCGCTGCGCACGCGGAGGACCGCCAGGCTCGGGACCCTGGATGCGATCCGGGCCGCAACATCGATATCATCCTGGCTGCTCGCCCACCGAAACGCCGCGCGCAAATTGTCCACCTCCTGATCGAGCCAGGCATAGGCCATCAATTGCTGCGGGCTGCGCCAAATCCTGTGGTGCGTCTCAGCATCCTCCGCGAAAAATTGCGCATGGCGCCCCCGAAAGACCTCGGTTTCACCCAGCATCGCGAGCCGCTCTTCGGCGAACTGCCTGATCGTTTCGAGCTGGCCGTAGCGAACTGCCTTCCCGACCCGTTTGGCGCTGAGCAGCGATTTTCGCACCAGCGAGTCCAGGAGATAGAGAACATCGGCGGTAGCGATGTCGCCGCCGCTACAAACGCGCTCCGCAGCCTCCAGCCCGAAACCTCCGGCAAATACCGATGCGCGCGAAAGCACGGCCTGCTCGGATGGCGACAACAGGTCATACGACCATTCGACGGCGTGGCGCAGCGTCTGATGTCGCTTCAAGACGTGTCGCGACCCGCTGGTGAGCAGGCGGAAGCGTTCATGCAGGCGATCGCGGATCTGAGTGGGACTCATTGCCCGCGTTCGGGCGGCTGCGAGCTCGATGGCCAAGGGAATGCCATCAAGGCGGCGGCATATTTCACAGATCGTGTCAGCGTCACCATCGAGTTCGAAATGTGGTTCCACAAATCGCGCGCGCTCTACGAACAGCTCCACCGCTGGCGCCTCGATTCCATCGCCGCACTCAAGGGGAGGCACCGGATAGGTCCGCTCGCCGTCGACCATCAGCGTCTCCCGGCTGGTCGCCAGCAGGCTGACATGCTGGCATGTTGACAGGATCTCCCGTGCAAGGCCGGCTATCGCATCGATCAAGTGCTCGCAGTTGTCGAGAATGAGAAGCAGACTTCGTCCGGCAAGCGCATGGGCAACGCTTTGCTCGATCGTCTTGCCGGCTTGTTGCGTGATGCCGAAGACGTCGGCGACCGCGTGACCGGTCGCATTGGGATCATCGAAAGCGGCAAGCTCCACCAGCCATGTGCCATCCGGATAGTTGTCGTGCATCGTCGCAGCGAGTTGGAGTGCGAGCCGTGTCTTGCCGATCCCGCCGGGGCCGGTCAGCGTGAGCAGCCGCGCGCTGGACAGGATCCCGCCAGCCCTGGCGAGATCTCTGTCGCGGCCCAGAAAGCTCGTTGTCTGGATCGGCAGATTACCTAGCGCCGCATTCGCGTGCATCGATGGCGCGATGCTTCTTTCCAAGCCTCCCGAGTCTAGCAATTGATCGCTGATCCCACTGACGGGATCCTGCGGCACCGAACCGCGGACCGTTGAGGCTTTGGGCTGGGTACGGTTCCACTCGCGCAGAAGATGGCGGTGCAATGTTTTGGTCTGTGTGTCGGGCTCAATTCCCAACTCCCTGGAGAGCAGTTCGGCGCAGATACGATATTGGCGGAGCGCCGCGCCCTGTCTGCCCTGCCGGGCATACAACTCCATCAGGGTGCGATGAACACGCTCTTGCAGGGGATCTGCCGCAAGCAGTCGGGTCGCAATGTGAATGCCCCGTTCAATCATACCTGCGGACAGATGATGATCGAGCAGCTTCGCCATGCCTTCCAAGGCAAGTTCGCGGAACCGCTGACGTTCCGCCGCTGCCCAGCTCTCGAACTCCGGTGCCGATAGGTGAAAGCCGTCGAGGAATTCGCCACGATAGAGTCCGATGGCCCGCTCCAGGTTCGCCACGCCCGGCTCCGCGATAAGATCCTCGAACACCTTTGCATCGATTTCGAGGGCGGTCGGCTCAAGGCGGACGGTGTCCTCCTGAGCGATCAATGCGGCAGGACAGGTGTGTGACAAGGCCTTGCGCAAAAGGCTCAGCGCCTGTCGCAGACTGTCGCGGGCCTGCGCCTCATCGTGGTCGCCCCACAGCAGCGCGGCAAGCTTTGGTCGCGCCTGTGCTTCGCCTGGATGCAACGCCAGATAGGCCAGCAGGGCTGTCGTCTTTTTGGTGGCCAACGGGATGGGCTCTCCGGTGTCCGTCTGGAGCCGGAAACTGCCGAGAAGTGCGAGGTTTGCCTTCGCCATATCCGCCGGCCCTTACTCAGGGCGCAAAAAGCACCCGGTCCGACGATTTTGCGAATTTATCACGCGCGCACCGACAGGTCCATTGCGGCGGATCGCTAGCCTGCTCGCGAGGTCAGGGCCACCACTACCAATGGAGATCACTATGTGGAATCGCTTGTCGATCGCAGCCGCCGCAGCCCTCGTGATGGGAACAGTCGGAGCCAACGCCGCGGAACTGCCGACGTATGAAGTCATGGGCTTTCCGATCACGCCGCACCAGTTCGTGATATTGGGACCGGCCAACGCTCAGCAGGAGACGTCTGCGGCTGGCGTATCGGCGCCGATCCTGACGCCGCGTCAAGGGGCACGCGATGAGCAGACCGCCAGCAGCGGGGGACGCGCGATTACAGCGCTGGCCCTCTCCCCCGTCGTTGCGATCGGCCCGGCGCGGTAGATCGCGCTGTCGCGTGGCGGCCGACCTTCCAGCAGCCGCCGCGCATTTCGGCAGGACGCCGTACAGAGACTCGCGATCAGAGCGATTGAAGACAAAGCGCCGATTACAATCCAAAGCTCTGCTAATGGAATGGTCCGGCCGTGCTCCCGATCTAGATTCGCGTCACCATGTGATATTCACTTCGGGGACTGGGACCGCGACCTTTGAGCTTTCTCCGCCATCGCCAACCACTCTTCCCTCAGGTTTAGCCAAGCCTCCTTATCGACCGGGCTTGTGGCCTTCTCTGCCTCATCGAGGCAGTTCTTCGCCAGGCGGAAGTATCTCGCGGCGTCGTCGCTCATTGTCGAATAATCTGCCCGTTTAAAGAAGGTGCCATCCAAACGGAAGCCGCAGGCGCCGATCTGGAACGGCCCCTGCGGCCGCGCCACGGCACGTCCTGATTAACACATAGCCCTGCCAGCGTGCACTGGCGGGCCGCCCGTCACTCCCTCAGCTGGAGCTGCTCCAGTCCATCCTCAATCACTCGGAGGTCCTCAAGTAGCGCATCTCGAGACTCAGCCGGGTCGATGCTAGATGTGGACTGTAGTTGTGCGAGCAACTGGCGGCGAAGGTCTCGCATATTCTCCAAGGCTTGCCGATTCTTTAGACGTACATAAGCCGAAACGATCGTTTCAACGCTTGTTGCCAATGAGTAGCTCCAAATTGAAAATTCTAAAATAGGTTGCATCGTAAACCCTGCGGGTTATCTCCCGCAAGGCGCCGCCATATAGACTTTGGCTCGACTAGATTGCCCTGGCTGCCCAAAAAGGCGGCCTCAGCTGATCCGCAGCTGAGGCCGTTGGCTGCGCTCCGGCTTTACCGGGGGTCTGGAGAGCCCGGAGCAAGGAAGAAATTCGCCACATTGCCACTTGTTCCTGACTCGTAAACTCTGCGGGAAAACCTATCTCCCACCCATGCGTATGGCGTACGAGCTCTGCCTGGCCACCGCCGGCAAGCAGGTCCCGTCAGGACCGGAGTGGATCCACGAAGTGAAGCATGATGGCTATCGGATGCTGGTCATCCGGGAGAACGAGCGCGTGCGCCTCCTCTCTCGAAACGGCACCGATTGGACGAAACGCTACCCCTCGGATTGCTGAGGCCGCGCTGAAGAACCGGCAGAAGCGCTTTGTGATCGATGGCGAGGCCGTGATCCTCGGCGTGGACGGCATCAGCGACTTCAACGCGCTGCACAGCCGGCTGTACGATCACGAGGTGCAGCTCTACGCCTTCGACGTCCTCGCCATCGACGGCGACGATCTGCGCGATCTGCCGCTGCACCTGCGCAAAGCAAATCTACAGCAGCTATTGGCGCGCCGGCCGGACGGGATCAGCGTAGCACCGTTCGAGCGCGGCGAGATCCGGCCTGACGTATTTCGGGCGGCTTGCCAGATGGGACTTGAGGGCCTGGTCTCCAAGCATCGCGATCGGCCATACCGTGGCGGTCGGCAGAAACACTGGATCAAGGTGAAGAACCGGAGCCATCCCGCGATGGAGCGCGAGCTGTGACAGTCTTCGTATACGTCAACACCGGCAAGCAGGCTGGCGATAAGGACCACATTAAGGTGTTCGCTAACCAGGATGCCGCAGAGAAATGGTTCGAGGAAAACGACCCTGAGGGCGTAGCGTTCGAATATGAGGTTCTCGAATAAACGCGCATTCGCCGACATGGATGCGCCTTCTGGGCCAGTACGCCGTGCCGCTGTACCCCCGACAGCCGACACCGCAATGGCCTTAGCCTTCTTCGGCTAAGGGGCCATGAGACGACATTATTGGCGAGACATGATTTGAAAGAGGCCGCCAACGCAGACGGCCTCTTGTTTGATTAGTGAGGAGAGACTTCGATTAGCGAGGAGAAACCACTGCGGCGATACTGAACGCCACCATGCAGGCGGCGGCAAGTGACCAGAGCGCGCTATTGCGATCTCTCTAGGCATAGAGCTTAAACACCGCTTGATATTCCGGCTTCCTTTAGGGACGCGGCGGAAGCGTTTGCCGAGGGGGCGCTTCGTTTCTAGCTGGCGCCGGCGCCCTCGCTACACCAGCAGGACGCGACGGCTCCTCGCTCCTGTTTCCACGCACCATCCAAGCAGCGAGGCGCCGCAGGCTATGACGCCACGCGCTGAAAGAGGGTTCGGCAACATCATCGTCTACCTTACAACTATTAGGTGCGGTGAGTTTACGATCAGTTGCAATTCGGAAAACTCGACCAAAAAGTTGTTGTGCCGCCTCGAACGTTCAGTTCCCCAGTCATACCTCTTGAACGTGGCTCGACAGGGCCGGGGCCGAAGCCGCCACTGAAGATAGCCTCCTAGTTTGAAGCGTCCGAACGCGGTTGGCCTGTTCCTTCGGCCCGGCTTCGAGCCTCAAAGGCCTGTTCCTCAGACTGGGGTCTTTTGCGAATAAGGCTCAGATAGCCCTGAGCCACGCGAAGCCAGGCAGCGCGGTCGTTGCTGGCCTTGTCGGCCTCCTGCGGGGCGTCGGCAGCTTGGCGACGGTATTCGTCGTTCTTCATTTGAGCGGCCCTCGAATGGCGGGTAGGCGCGTCTCTAACTGAGGCCAGTGCCGTCTTGCAATAGTCCGGCTACTCGTTTGAAGTTTGCAGCGGCGCTTCTAATTCGACGATATCGTGCAGGAGCCCGCGTGCGAGCGGATCGGTGACGTCGCGCTCCATCATGCGGTAGCGCATGATC
Source organism: Bradyrhizobium sp. DN3 (assembly GCF_041357655.1). NCBI lineage: Bacteria > Pseudomonadati > Pseudomonadota > Alphaproteobacteria > Hyphomicrobiales > Nitrobacteraceae > Bradyrhizobium > Bradyrhizobium sp. DN3. Next base: position 8,399 of record NZ_JAULLN010000064.1, read on the forward strand.
AGATCTGCAAGCTCTTGCTGTTCCTCGTCGTCGTCCATCGCGCGCTCCGCAATTGAGCATGACGCTGAACGGGGCCGATGGTTGCGGGGGATTTTGAAAAATCTGAGCCGACATTAAGGCATCCGGCACGCCGAGCGGATGAGTGTGTTCTCAGTAGTTCTACTTGATGTTCCGGCTTCCATCTGCCGGCTGAGCGAGGTTTGAACTTTGCCAAGATGCCGGCATTTATGCCATCCTTAATTCAGAGTTGAGCCATGGCGCTGTCCGCGGCGCCGGATTTTCGCACCCGGCACCTTTTGCTTTGGCGGTAGCTCGCGCTTAGGCGGAGCCTTTGATTTAGAAACGCGCTTGCCTTTAAGCGCCTTGATCTTTTGGAGCTGATACTTTGTCGGCGCTTTGCGGAGGTCAATCTTTCCTGTGTATGTCCCGCTATCTCGCAAACGTTTAAGCGCCGCCCTGCTTGTGCGGGCTAATCGGCTCCGCTGCACAGATACGTCCGGTTAGTCCGCTCGTCCCAATGAGCGGATCTCAACGAAGCGTGCCGCCACTTCGCTGATGGGCCACAAGTTGACAAAGAAGCGTGGGCGGAACGTTCCGCTGGCCTTTCGCCGACCGTTTGCTTAAGTTTGACATAGATCTGGACTTGAGCCATCTCGCCGCGAGAGCGACCCCTGCGAGCGCGCCAGCTCCTAAGATCAGGTCGCCACAATATTGATCTGAAATAGCTGCGCCCCATTCTCGTCGAAGACCAGCAGCCGAAATGCGGTGGAGGGCTCTAATTCGTCCTTCACAAGTTCTCCGCAGAGGGTCGTAGCCTCTCGCCAAGCGGCAACCTCGGTCGGCAATTCGAGGGAGATCGGTTCGAAGCCTGATCTCCCTTCTACAACGAACTTGTAGGCGGCCACGATAAGGTCTACCGCTTCAAATGAAGATGGTTAGGAACTCAGCAATGCTTTCCAGTTCCTCGCGGTTGAGCACAGCAACCTCTCCTTCTTCCCAAGTAATTAGGCCACGACGTCTTAGTTCCTGAAGCGTGCGATTAACGTGGACAATCGAGATGCCGCAAGCATCGGCCACGTGCTTCTGCGTGAAGGGAAGCTGGAACCTATTATCCCGCGCTAAACTGACGACCTCCAAGCGAGCAAGAAACTTGCAGATGAGGTGCGCGATTTTTGCAATTGCGTCATGCCCGCCTAGGTTGGCGACCCATTGGCGATAAATCGCAGCATCGATCAGGGTTTCGCGCCAGAAGGCGTACGTGAGCCTTGGTGAGCCGTCCAGCATCTGGCTAGGAACCGGTGAGGCACCAGGGCGACGGTGGATCGCCCGATGCTCACCAGGTTGTGGTCCATCTCCGACAGATGCAAGGTGTTGAGATCAGGCATGTCTCCAGGCACGTGAAAGGACAAAATTTGGTCCCGACCTTCTACAATCTTGTGACGGCACAGAAAGCCGCTGACCAAGATGACGCAATGCGACGCAACATCGCCTTCTCGCGAAAAATACTCGCCATCTGCCAATGATCTGATCGTTCTCGGCATGCCATCCAGCGAGCGTCGCTCTTCATCTGATAGGCCTCCGGTCGCCTGCAGACGTGCGATCAGTTTTTGATGAGGCATAGTGGCCCCTACGAAGCTGAAGGATACGGGCAGAGCCTATCCCTTGGCACCATGCAGGACAATTGCCGAAGTTCCGGCGGCGTATCGACAAGTCAAAAGCGCCGGTTTGAAAGCGCGCCGATCGCTTCCGCTTGCCCGAAAAGCCGACTATTCCCGAGCCATGCAGGAGTTCGCATTAGGACCAACTGTGGACGTTCATTACAGACCTTGCGAGCATGAGCGCTCTCATCGCGCCAGCGTGTCGAGTAGGCTTTTGGCCTCCTTCAAATCGGGAGTATCGAAACCCTCCGTGAACCAGCCATAGATCGGGGCGAGGAGATCACGGCCTTCGGTGTTCTTGCCCCGGTCGCTCCACAGCCGCGCGAGACTCGTGGCAGCACGAAGCTCAAGCATCTTCGCTCTCTGCCCTCTGCTGACCTCAATTGCCGATTGAAAACAGGCTTCGGCCTCATCGTGTCGCCCGCCTGCCGCAAGCAGCCGACCCCTGAGGCGGTGAAGTTCGGCCTTCGACCAACACTCATCACTCACATCTGCCGAAGCGAACGCATCCTTCAACAATTCGAGGGCTTCCCCGGGCTTGCCAAGATCCGCATTAGTGTTTGCCAAAACTGCCAGCATGTAAGGTCTGGTTACTTGACGGACGGCCGAAAAGAGTGCGAGGCCCTGCTCCATCAAAGCGATCCCCTGCTCGAGGTCGCCGCCATCCGCGGTCGCCCAACCCAAGAAGAACATTCCCGCGCCGCGCATCATCGGAAAATCGTTCTCTTGCGATACCTCGACCAGCTCGCTGGAAAGATCACGGCAGCTTTGCCTCTGACGGCCGACCTGAAGTACGATCGCAGAATGCCACATTGCATTGGCAAGGCTGTACGGGTGAGACAAGATCCGAGCCAACGTGACCGCCTCGGCGCCGAATTTCATTGCCTTTTGGGGAAAGCCTGACAGCGCCATACTGATCGCCCTGACGCCGTGAGCGCACGCTCCGGGATCATGACCACTGAACGTGAACGCAAGGGCATGATGCCGAGTGCAATCGTATCGTGAGATGCCTTTTTGAGAATGCTCGTCTGCAGCGGCCAAGTTCCCGCACCAAAGCGACGTCGCCCACTTCGCGTGATGGCCCTCAAGGACGAGATCATCAGCGCCCAAGCGCTGTGCGAGCCCAAGAAGCTCGTCGGCATGAGCGGCCGCCGCACGCAAGCGTCCGGAGGTCATCGAATGATAGTAAAGGCCCCACAGCGCCTTGAACCGCGTTGAGCTGTCTTCGCCCGCTTCGAGAGCCACTGCGCGGCTATAGATCGCTTCAACCTCCGGTGACCCGGTACCCTTCACCATCATAAGGACCGGTCCGAGCTTGACGCATAACTCCAGCTCTTTCGCTGCACGATCGGGCTTTTCACCAAGTTTGCTCAAGAGGTCCAGCGCAACGGAGAAGTGATGAATAGCCTCGGTGTGGCCCGAACGTGCCATCGCTAAATCACCCGCCCGTTGCCAATACTCGATCGCGGCATTACCGAGCCCGGCCTCTGTGAAGTGGTGAGCCACAAGTTCGGGTTGGACGCGAACGACTTCGGGAAAACGGGTCTCGTACGTTCTTGCGATCCGGGCATGCAGCTTTTGGCGGTTGCCCCGAAGCAGACTGGCATATGCAACATCCTGCACCAGCGCATGTTTGAAGGTGTATTGCGCATTCGGTGGCGCACCGCGCCGGAAAAGTAGCTCAGCGCGAACAAGTTGCTCCAGCGCATCGTTCAATTGGCGCTCCGGCATCTCTGCCACTGCATGCAGCAGTTCGTGCGAGAATTGGCGGCCCAGCACGGCACCTATCTGAGCCACCTGTCGCACCGAATTCAGTCGGTCAAGCCGTGCCATCAGCGAGGCATGGAGCGTTGTGGGGATCGTCATCGGCGCCAAAGAACCGTCAAGCACGTAATCATGCTCCCGTTTGCGCAGTAGTCCGCCTTCAAGCACTGCCTTGGTCAGCTCCTCGATGAAGAGTGGCACGCCGTCCGTGCGAAGAAGGATCTGGTTGTTCACCTCGTCGGGTAGGGACCTTCCTTGGGCGACCCCTTTGATCAGCATGGTCCCCTCGCGTCGGCTTAGTCGCGTGAGCGAGGCCGTCGTTACATGAGCGTAACCCGGCCAGGGCGGCGCAAACTCTGGTCTGGCACTGATGACCAGTAACAGCCGCATCTGGTGCGCTCGTTCCACAGTGAGCGCGAGCAGCTCCAGCGTGGTCGGATCAATCCATTGGACATCCTCATAGATCATCAGCACCGGCTGCTGCTGCTCGAGCTGCCGGAGCTGCGCAAAGAGCGCGTCGAAGGTCTTCTCCTTTCGCTTCTGTGGGTCCATCTCGGGCAATCCGCGCTGCCCGGTTCTCGGCAGCGAGAGGAGGTCAGCCAGAAGCGCCAAGTCCGCGGCCCGTTCAGGGAGCACCGGTGAAAGCAGATTTTGGAGCTTGGTTAGCTTCTGCTCGGGCTCATCGGCACGTTCAAGCCGAGCGGCGCGTTCGAGCTGATTGATGATCGGGTACAGGGCGCTGTCGCTGTGTTGTGGCGAGCAGAAGTTGCGTATTCGTACATACGGCTGAGATTGGAGCCGCTCCTGCAGTGCGGCTATCAATCGCGATTTGCCGACGCCCGGCTCGCCTGTAAGTAGGACCACGCGGCCTTCACCCTGCGAGGCCTGGCTCCAACGGCGTAAAAGCAGCTCCAGTTCCTCTTCACGCCCCACCAACGGAGCAAGGCTGGTCTCGTGCTGCGCCTCGAACCGGCTTTGCACCGCGCTCGCGGCGAGTACATGCCATGCTTGGATCGGATCGGCCAAGCCCTTGAGTATCACTCGTCCCAGATCACGGTATTCGAAGAGCCCGCCAGTCAGCCGTCGTGTGCTTGGCGCGATCACCACCTGACCGGGTCCCGCGATCGTCTGAAGACGGGCGGCTAAATTCGGGGTCTCGCCTATCACTCCTTGCTCCTGCGCTGCACCTTCCCCAATTAGGTCGCCAACCACCACTACGCCAGTCGCGATGCCGATACGTGACTGAAGGGTGACACCATGGTCGGTCTGAAGTCGGCAAACCGCCTCGACCAACGCGAGGCCGCAACGTACTGCACGTTCAGCGTCGTCCTCGTGGGCTTGCGGATACCCGAAGTAGGCAAGCACGCCATCGCCCATGTACTTGGCGACAAACCCGCCACACTTACCGATCACCTCCGCGCAGCGATGATGATAGGCACTCATGACCTCTCGCATGTCCTCGGGATCGAGCCGAGCCGAAAGCGCGGTCGAACCCACAAGATCGCAGAACATGACTGTGAGTTGGCGGCGTTCAGCCGATCCAATCTGCGAAGGCTGCCAGGCGGCAGTGTCCGGAGCTGGCCTGCCTGGCGCATCGGCGCCGCTTGCGAGAAGTTTGTGACCGCATTCCAAGCAAAATTTGGCGCTCGCCGGATTCGTGTTGCCGCATGACGGACAGCTTCCAAGAAGGGCCGCACCGCACTCCAGGCAGAACTTGCTGCCCCCGGGAATGTCAGCGTTGCAGCTCGGACATCGCACGGATCATCCCCCGATCTGGCGAGGCGTGCCTGCATCTTAGCACAGCATCATCCTAGCACAGCTTCCGATCGGGACCTGCTGCGTTGGACCGTCAGAATCGCTGACGTTTGGGCTCGCAACGAGAGGGCCAGTTAATCCGCCTGGTCGCGCTGCCTGCTCTCGCGACTACAGCTCATTGTCGATTCTACTCGTCGATTTTGAGTTGTTCGGATCGCTTAGTTGCCCGCCCAATGGCCGCTCAAGCGCAATCAGGGCTATCAATCGAGATGCACGCGCCCCTTTTTATGACTTTCGGCCTTGGGTCATTCGCGTCGATCAGCTTTAACTATGACTAAGGCCGGTTTACCCCAAAGAGCAGACGCCAGGGTGAGGATTGATATTTGACGCTAAGGGCCAAAAGGCGACATTCAGGGTGCTGCAAATCGATCACCAAAACGACGCGCCTAGGACAAAGTGCCGTATCGATAATGACCGGCTAGTTTTCGCTTGATGCGGTTGGCTCCTTCAAAATGATTCCAAACAGTCCTTTTTTGTTGAAACGCCTCAAATCGGGACGGAGCGGCTCAGCCTCGCAAATCAGCCACTTGTGACCGGAAAAAGTCTCCACGAAGGATTTGAAACCCCAGTTGGCATCGATGTCATCGACGACGATGGCGCCGCCCGGCCGCAACGCTGCCCAGGCGCGCTCCATTTCAAAGCGAACGTTATCCTCACTGTGAAGGCTATCATGAACAAAAAGGTCTATCTGGCCAACTTCGGAGAATATGCTGGGAAGGCGCCGTTTGCTCGATCCCCTGACGTAGGACCAGCGGTCCGAATAGCGATCGCCAACCGCCGTGCCAATTTGTTCATGCCACACATGCTCTAGCGGCGGATGGTCAACGCTCCATAGATGACCAGCCCCATTCCGTTCAAGCGCTTCAAGGATAAAGCGCGATGAAACGCCATGAGCGACGCCGGTCTCAACAACTTTGCGGGGCCGCAGATGGCGGGCGAGACACCAAATGGCCCGCACAAACCCGGCATCGCCGTCATTCCAGCCTTTGAAACTTTCTGGACCGACCCGAATGCCCTTGGCTTTCAGTTCTCCCATGACTTCCGGCCACAAGGCCCAGAACTCCGAAGTCGCTCGGCACGGCTGCGACACACCGAGCAGTGCATGCATCCGGCATTCCCATCCGCGGTCCGCCTGGTACAGGTCAGGGGGTACGGGCCGCTCGCGACTTGCGACAAATCTATCCTGAAACGCTGTCCATATTTCAAATGGCTCGGACGCCAACGTGTAGGCGGCCCGAACTGGGTGGCTCAAACAGTAGCGCAGAGCAGATTGAAGCATTTGATCATGTCTCCCTGTTGGCTAGAACCTGCCGCTAACGAGAGAACTAAAACGTTTTCCACGCAGATTGGCCCCGGCAGGGTTGGAGCTATTCAGCAAAGGTGAGCATGCGCGGCGCCGTCGAAGGAATAAGGCCGTCAAGCGTCAAGTCTTAATTTCAAATGCAATAAATTTAAATCAATCTTTTAGTGTGCTAATTCAAGCTCCTTTAATTCGTCGACGTCCGCTCCGGGTCTTGGCCGTGTAAAAACGGCTTCAAAGGGCATCGGTCCGGAAGCTAGGAACCGCGCCTGTCTCAGGCCGCGATCGCAGTGATCAGTGGCTTGGTCCCGACGATGTTCATGACCCGTGTAAGATTATAGGCCAAGACCGAGAGTGCCATC
>NZ_JAULLN010000065.1:0-9178 GCF_041357655.1 Bradyrhizobium sp. DN3
CGCAAGGCGAGATCGAGATCACGCTGGCACAGATCTGGGCCGAGCTGCTCGGTGTTGAGCGGGTCGGACGCCACGACCACTTCTTTGCGCTCGGCGGGCACTCGCTGCTGGCGGTGCAACTGATCGAGCGTTTGCGGCGGCGGTCGCTGGGGGTTGAGGTGCGCACGCTGTTCGCCAGGCCGGTGCTGGCCGATCAGGCCGCAAGCCTGGGCAGTCATCAGGAGGTGGCGGTCCCGGCCAATCGGATCACCGAACAGAGTACGGCGATCACGCCAGAGATGTTGCCGCTCATTGAGCTGGCGCAGGGCGAGATCGACCGGATCATCGCCACAGTGCCCGGCGGGGTCGGCAACATCCAGGACATTTATGGCTTGTCGCCGCTGCAGGACGGCATCCTGTTCCATCATCTGTTGGCGACAAAGGGCGATCCGTACCTGCTGGTATCGCAGATGGCGTTTGCCGACCGTGGCGTGTTGGAGCGCTATCTTGCTGCGGTCCAGCGGGTGGTGGACCGGCACGACATTCTGCGCACCTCGTTCGTCTGGGAGGGGCTGTCGCGCCCGGCGCAGGTGGTGTGGCGCCACGCATCGCTGGAGGTGAGCGAGGTCGAGCTGGACGGATCTGCTGGTCCTGGCGCCGCGCAGCTTAAGGATCGGTTTGATCCGCGCCAGCACCGCATCGATCTTGGCCGAGCGCCCTTATTGCGGTTTGTGATCGCGCGCGAGCCCGGCGCGCGCTGGCTGCTGTTGGAGCTGCAGCATCATCTGATCGGGGATCACACCACACTGGAGGTGATGCGTGCCGAGGTCCAGGCTGTGCTGGAGGGACGCGAGCACGAGCTGAGCGCGCCACAGCCGTTCCGCAACCTGGTGGCGCAGGCGCGCCTGGGCGTTGATGCAAAGGCGGATGAAGCGTTCTTCCGGGGGTGGCTGGCAGACATCGACGAGCCGAGCACGCCGTTCGGCTTGCGCGAGGTGCGCGGCGACGGCAGCGGGGTTCGAGAGGCGCAGCGGATGCTGCCGCAGCAGCTAAACGCGCGGCTGCGTAGCCAGGCGCGACGGCTGGGGGTGAGCCTGGCGAGCCTGTGCCATCTGGCCTGGGGTCAGGTGGTGGCGCGCAGCAGCGACCGCGAGCAGGTGGTGTTCGGCACGGTGCTGTTCGGCCGCATGCATGGCGGGGCGGGTGGCGACCGCGCGATGGGGCTGTTCATCAACACGCTGCCGCTGCGGCTTGATCTTGATGGGACCGCGGTCGAGGCGAGCGTGCGAACCACGCATGCCCGGCTGGCCGAGCTCTTGGCCCATGAGCATGCCTCGCTGGCGCTGGCGCAGCGCTGCAGCGCCGTTGCGGCGCCGGCGCCGCTGTTCAGCGCGCTGTTGAACTACCGCCACAACACGCCGGTGGCGGTCTCCGCCTCCGCACCCGATGATGTGCTGTCCGGCGTGGAATGGCTGGGCGAGGAGGAGCGCACCAATTATCCGCTGACCTTGTCGGTGGAGGATTTTGGCGAGGCGCTCGGGCTGACGGCGCAGGTGGTGGAGCCCATCTCGGCGGATCGGATCTGCGGCTACATGCAGCGGGCGCTGGAGCAGCTGGCAGAGGCGCTGGAGCATGCGCCGAGCACGCCGGTGCGCGAGCTGGACATCCTGCCAGCCGCTGAGCGCGCGTATCTGCTGGAGGAGCTGAACCGGACGGCATCGGCCTATCCGTCGGACGTGTGCATCCACGAGCTGTTCGAGGCACAGGTTCGCCGTGCGCCGGACGCGGTGGCGATGGTCCATGAGGAGGAGCGGCTAAGCTATGGCGAGCTGAATGCGCATGCCAACCAGCTGGCGCATCATCTGATCGGGCTCGGGGCCAGGCCGGATCAGCCGGTGGCGATCTGCGTTGCGCGCAGCGTGGCGATGGTGGTCGGGCTGCTGGCGATCCTCAAGGCGGGTGGCGCCTATCTGCCGCTGGATCCGGCCTATCCGTCGGCGCGGCTGCACCAGGTGCTGGAGGATGCGGCGCCGCGAGTGCTGCTGGCCGATGCAGCGGGGCGATCAGCGCTGGGCGACGATGCGCTACGCGATCTGACGGTGGTGGATCTGGCGGCGACGCCGGAATGGGCCAATCTGCCGGCGTCGGATCCGGACCCGCGTGCGCTCGGCCTGACCTCGCGCCATCTCGCCTATGTGATCTACACCTCGGGATCAACAGGCACCCCCAAGGGGGTCATGATTGAGCATGCGAGCACGGTGAACCTGCTGCATTGGAGCAGCGACGTGTTTACCGCATCAGAGATCAGCCGCACGCTGTTTGCTACGTCGATCAGTTTTGATCTGTCCGTCTATGAGTGCTTCGTTCCGCTTTCGCAAGGAAGCACGCTTTACCTTGTCGAGAATGCGCTGGCGCTGGCCGAGAGGTCTTTGGATATCTCTTTGATCAACACAGTGCCCTCGGCGATCGCCGCTCTGGTCGACAGGAAAGCAGTGCCGGCTTCGACCAGCGTCGTCAATTTGGCGGGCGAGTGGCTGACGGCGGAACTGATCGAGAAGATCTTTGCGAGCAGTCGGGTCCAGAAGATTTGTAATCTGTACGCGCCTTCTGAAACCACCACGTACTCAACCTGGATCTGCGTGCGAAGGAGGAACGTTGTCGTTGAGACGATTGGCCGCCCGATTGCGAACACGCGTGTGTATCTGCTGGATGATCATGGCGGGCTGGTGCCGTTCGGTGCGGTGGGGGAGCTCTACGTCGGCGGGGCGGGGGTGGCGCGCGGTTATCTGAACCGGCCCGAGCTGACCGCGGAGCGGTTCATCGCCAGTCCCTTTGTGGACGGCGACCGGCTGTACCGCACCGGCGATCTGGCGCGCTATCTGCCGGACGGCAATCTTGAGTTTTTGGGCCGCAACGACGACCAGGTGAAGATCCGCGGCTTCCGGATCGAGCCGGGTGAGATCGCGGCGCGGCTTTGCGAGCACCCGTTCGTGCGCGAGGCGGTGGTGGTGGCGCAGCAGGACGGCGCCGGCGAGAAGCGGCTGGTGGCCTATGTGGTGTGTGCGCCTGAAGCTCAATCGGATGAGCCGGATGGCGCTGGAGCTGAGCTGGCCGCCACGTTGCGGGCGCATGTGGGCGCGCATCTGCCGGACTACATGGTGCCGGCGGCGTTCGTGCGGCTGGCGGCGCTGCCGCTGACGGTGAATGGCAAGCTCGATCGCAAGGCGCTGCCGGCGCCGGACGATGAGGCGTATGCACATCGCGCCTATGAGCCACCGCAAGGCGAGATGGAAACCGTGCTGGCGCAGATCTGGGCCGAGCTGCTGGGGCTGGCGCGGGTCGGACGCCACGACCACTTCTTCGAACTGGGAGGGCACTCGCTCTTGGCGGTGCAGCTGATGGAGCGGCTGCGGCGGCAGTCGCTGGGGGTCGAGGTGCGGACCTTGTTTGCAAAGCCGGTGCTGGCGGATCTGGCCGCAAGCCTCAGTTGCCATCACGAGATGGCGGTCCCGGCCAATCGGATCACCGAACAGAGTCCGGCGATCACGCCAGAGATGCTGCCGCTGATTGAGCTGACGCAGGGCGAGATCGACCGGATCATCGCCACAGTGCCGGGCGGGGTCGGCAACATCCAGGACATTTATGGCTTGTCGCCGCTGCAGGACGGCATCCTGTTCCATCATCTGTTGGCGACAAAGGGCGATCCGTACCTGCTGGTCTCGCAGATGGCGTTTGCCGATCGCGACCTGTTGGAGCGCTATCTTGCCGCGGTTCAGCGGGTGGTGGATCGGCACGATATCCTGAGGACGTCGTTTGTCTGGGAAGGGCTGTCGCGCCCGGCGCAGGTGGTGTGGCGGAACGCGCTGCTGGAGGTGAGCGAGGTCGAGCTGGACGGGTCTGCTGATCCTGGCGCCGCGCAGCTTAAGGATCGGTTTGATCCGCGCCAGCACCGCATCGATCTTGGCCGAGCGCCCTTGTTGCGGTTTGTGATCGCGCGCGAGCCCGGCAGTGCGCGCTGGCTGCTGGTGGAGCTGCAGCATCATCTGATCGGGGATCACACCACGCTGGAGCTGATGCATGCCGAGGTCCGGGCCGTGCTGGAGGGACGCGAGCATGAGCTGGCAGCCCCGCAGCCATTCCGCAACCTGGTGGCGGCGGCACGGCTTGGCGTGGGTGCAGACGCGCATGAAGAGTTCTTCCGGGGACTGCTGGGGGACATCGATGAGCCGTGCACGCCGTTTGGCTTGTGCGAGGTCCAGGGCGACGGCAGCGGGACCCGTGAGGCGCAGCGGATGCTGCCGCAGCAGCTCAACGTGCGGCTGCGGATGCAGGCGCGGCGGCTGGGGGTGAGCCTGGCGAGCCTGTGCCATCTGGCCTGGGGCCAGGTGGTGGCGCGCAGCAGCGACCGCGAGCAGGTGGTGTTCGGCACGGTGCTGTTCGGCCGCATGCATGGCGGGGCGGGTGGCGACCGCGCGATGGGTCTGTTCATCAACACGCTGCCGCTGCGGCTTGACCTTGATGGGACCGCGGTCGAGGCGAGCGTGCGGACCACCCACGCGCGGCTGGCCGAGCTGCTCGTACATGAGCATGCCTCGCTGGCGCTGGCGCAACGCTGCAGCGGCGTTGCGGCGCCGGCGCCGCTGTTCAGCGCACTGTTGAACTACCGCCACAACACGCCGGCGGCAGTCTCCGCCTCCGCAGCCGATGATGTGCTGTCCGGCGTGGAATGGCTGGGCGGGGAGGAGCGCACCAACTATCCGCTGACCTTGTCGGTGGAGGATTTTGGCGGGGCGCTCGGGCTGACGGCGCAGGTGACGGAGGGCGTCTCAGCGGATCGGGTCTGCGGCTACATGCAGCGGGCGCTCGAGCAGCTGTCGGAGGCGCTGGAGCGGGCGCCGAACACGCCGGTGCGCGAGCTGGACATCCTGCCACCTGACGAGCGGGCGTATCTGTCGGAGGAGCTGAACCGGACGGCGGTGACGTATCCTGAGCAGCAGTGCATCCATGAGCTGTTCGAGGCGCATGTGCGCCAGGCGCCGGATGCGGTGGCGGTGGTCTATCAGGACCAGCGCGTCAGCTATGGCGAGCTCAATGCGCGCGCCAACCGCCTGGCCCATCATCTGATTGCAATTGGGGTGAAGCCGGACCAGCCGGTGGCGATCTGCGTTGCGCGCAGCGTGGCGATGGTGGTCGGGCTGCTGGCGATCCTCAAGGCGGGTGGCGCCTATCTGCCGCTGGATCCGGCCTATCCGTCGGCGCGGCTGCACCAGGTGCTGGAGGATGCGGCGCCCCACCTGTTGCTGGCCGATGCGGCGGGACGATCGGCGCTGGGCGATGATGCGCTACGCGATCGGACGGTCGTGGACCTGGCGGCAGCGACGCCGGAATGGGCCAATCTGCCGGCGTCGGATCCGGATGTGCGCGCCCTCGGCCTGACCTCGCGCCATCTCGCCTATGTGATCTACACCTCCGGCTCCACCGGAACGCCCAAGGGGGCACAGAATGAGCATCGGGCTATCGTCAATCGCTTGATTTGGATGCAAAACGCCTATGGTCTCAAGGCAACTGATGTCGTGTTGCAGAAGACGCCATTTGGCTTCGATGTCTCGGCCTGGGAGTTCTTCTGGACCTTGCTTGAAGGGGCGACCCTGGTGCTGGCGTCTCCGGATGCGCACAGAGATCCCGCTGCATTGGTCGACTTGATCATCGGCGAGCGCATCACGACGGTTCACTTCGTGCCATCCATGCTGGTCAGTTTTATGGATGCGAAGAGTGTTGACCGCTGCACGTCGCTGCGGCGTGTTTTATGCAGCGGCGAGGCGCTTCCTGCCGCCAGTGTGCATAAGGTTCGGCGCCTCTTGCCTTGGACGGGCCTGCACAATCTGTACGGTCCGACCGAAGCTGCGATCGACGTGACAGCGTGGAGTTGTCCGGATGAGTTTGATGGCGCCATTGTCCCGATCGGCCGTCCGATCGCGAACACGCGGGTGTACCTGCTTGACGGTCACCGTGCGCCGGTTCCGTTTGGCGCGGTCGGGGAGCTCTACATTGGCGGGGCGGGGGTGGCGCGCGGCTATCTGAACCGTCCGGAGCTGACGGCGGAGCGGTTCATCGCCAGTCCCTTTGTCGAGGGCGATCGGCTGTACCGGAGCGGCGACCTTGCACGTTATCTGCCGGACGGCAATCTTGAGTTTTTGGGCCGCAACGACGACCAGGTGAAGATCCGCGGCTTCCGGATCGAGCCGGGTGAGATCGCGGCGCGGCTTTGCGAGCACCCGTTCGTGCGCGAGGCGGTGGTGGTGGCGCACGAGGGCCCCGGCGGCGAGCAGCGTCTTGTCGCCTATGTGGTGTCGCCGGAAGCAGCTTCGAACGGGCTGGATGGAAGCGAGCTTGCCGGCGCCTTGCGCGCCCACATAAGTGCGCACCTGCCGGATTACATGGTGCCATCGGCGTTCGTGGGGCTGGCGGCGCTGCCGCTGACGGTGAATGGCAAGCTCGATCGCAAGGCGCTGCCGGCGCCGGACGATGAGGCGTATGCGCATCGCGCCTATGAGCCGCCGCAGGGCGAGATCGAGACGGCGCTGGCACAGATCTGGGCCGAGCTTCTGGGTGTGGAGCGGGTCGGACGCCACGACCACTTCTTTGCGCTCGGCGGGCACTCGCTGGTGGCGGTGCAGCTGTTGAGCCGGGTCTCGCAGGCCATTGGCTTCACACTGCCGCTGACCACGCTGTTTGCCAAACCGGTGCTGGCCGATCTGGCCGCGAGTATCATGGATGAATTGAGCCGCTCCGGCGCGCAAGACCTGCCGGCCATTGCGCCGGTGTCGCGTGAAGCGCCGCTTGTGCTGTCGTTTGCGCAGCAGCGGCTGTGGTTTTTGGCGCAGCTGGATCAGAGCAGCACGAACTATCACATTCCGCTCGGGTGGCGGCTCAAGGGTGGGCTCGACCGCAGCGCCTGGCAGCGTAGCCTGGACCGTGTGTTGGCGCGCCATGAGGCGCTGCGCAGCGTGTTTGTCGCGCCGGAGGGCAAGCCCTGGGTGGAGCTGCTGCCGGTGGATGCGGGGCTGCCGGTTGTGGAGCACGATCTGCGGGACAGGCCGGATGCGGACGAGGCGCTATTGGGTCTGTGCAGGGAAGAGGCGTGCACGCCGTTCGATCTGGCGCGTGGCCCGCTGATCCGCGGCCGGCTGATCCGGATCTCGGATGAGGAGCACGTCTTGCTGCTGACGCAGCATCACATTGTCTCGGATGGTTGGTCGCTGGGCGTGTTGGCGCATGAACTCAGTCAGCTGTACCGGGCGTTCGTGGCCGGAGAAGGCGATCCGCTGCCGCCGCTTGCAATCCAGTATCCGGATTATGCCGCCTGGCAACGGCAGTGGCTGTCGGGCGCGCGGCTGCAGCGCCAGGCGCAGTATTGGCGCAACAATCTGTCTGGCGCGCCGGCCCGTCTGGCGCTGCCGACGGACCGGCCGCGGCCGGCGCAGCAGTCGTTTGCGGGGGCGACGGTCCCGATCGTTATTGATGCGGAGCTGACGCGGGAGCTGAAGCGGCTGGGCCTGCAGCAAGACACGACGTTGTTCATGACGGTGCTGGCGGGGTGGGCTGCGGTGCTGTCGCGTCTGTCGGGACAGGACGATCTTGTGATTGGCGTGCCGAGCGCTAATCGCGGTCGCCGCGAGATCGAAGAGCTGATCGGCTTCTTCGTCAACACCCTGGCGCTGCGGCTGGACCTGTCGGGCGAGCCGAGCGTGTCGGAACTGTTGGCGCGGACGCGGCGCACGGCTTTGGGAGCGCAGGAGCACCAGGACCTGCCGTTCGAGCAGGTGGTGGAGATCGTGCAGCCGCCCCGGGCTCTTGATCACACGCCGTTGTTCCAGGTGATGCTGGCCTGGCAGAACAACGCCGCTGGGACGTTCGACCTTCCTGGGCTGATGGTGGAGGCGGCGGCAGACGGCTTCGATCAGGTCAAGTTCGATCTGGAGCTGAGCCTTGGCGAGCAGGGTGAGGTCATCGCTGGGACGCTGGGTTATGCCACCGCGCTGTTCGATCGCGCGACCATCGAGCGGCAGCGGGATTATCTGCTGGCGCTGCTGCGGGCGATGGTTGCCGATGCGCAGCAAGCGGTCGGGCGGATTGAGCTGCTGCCAGCCGACGAGCGGGCGTATCTGCTGGAGGAACTGAACCGGACGGAGGTGACGTATCCTGAGCAGCAGTGCATCCATGAGCTGTTTGAGGCGCAGGTGCAAAAAGCGCCGGAGGCGGTGGCGGTGGTCTATCAGGACCAGCGCGTCAGCTATGGCGAGCTCAATGCGCACGCCAACCAGCTGGCGCATCATCTGATCGGGCTTGGGGTCAGGCCGGATCAGCCGGTGGCGATCTGCGTTGCGCGCAGCGTGGCGATGGTGGTCGGGCTGCTGGCGATCCTCAAGGCGGGTGGCGCCTATCTGCCGCTGGATCCGGCCTATCCGTCGGCGCGGCTGCACCAGGTGCTGGAGGATGCGGCGCCGCGAGTGCTGCTGGCCGATGCAGCGGGGCGATCGGCGCTGGGCGACGATGCGGTACGCGATCTGACGGTGGTGGATCTGGCGGCGACGCCGGAATGGGCAAATCTGCCGGCGTCGGATCCGGACCCGCGTGCGCTTGGCCTCACCTCACGCCATCTCGCCTATGTGATCTACACCTCGGGATCAACAGGCACCCCCAAGGGGGTCATGGTCGAGCATCGCGGCTTGGTCAATCTCAGCTTGGCTCAGATCGGGCTTTTTGGCGTTTGTTGCAACAGCCGCGTGGTGCAGTTCGCCTCCTTCGGTTTTGATGCAAGCGCCTCGGAGCTTGTTATGGCGTTTGGTTCGGGAGCCACATTGCATTTGCCTGCGGATGAGCTCCGTCAAGCGAGTAACAAGCTATCGGATTATCTGCGAAGCGAAGCCATCACGCACGCGACGCTGCCTCCAGCCTTGCTTCAGGGAAGCCAGAAGCTGGAAGGCTTGGGATCGCAAGTTCTCATTCTTGCTGGAGAGCTGCCGAAGGCAGAACTCATCCGGAGTCTGGCTCCAGCATCCATTATCAATGCTTATGGACCTACCGAAGCAACAGTTTGTGCGGCGACCTGGAGTTGCCCCGATGGGTTTGATGGTGCCATTGTCCCGATTGGCCGCCCGATTGCGAACACGCGTGTGTATCTGCTGGATGATCATGG
>NZ_JAULLN010000066.1:0-5627 GCF_041357655.1 Bradyrhizobium sp. DN3
TTTGCTGAAGCACCAAAAAGCCCTTGCCGAGAGGGGGCCGTCCATACATGACGATCTGGACCAGTGCTACGGCTTCTGCTTCTCCAACTTCGTCAGCGTGCCCGTGCCGTTCGTCTCGGTGGCTGCATAACTGACCCTGTCGCCGGCATGGACCGCCTCCAGCATTGCCGCGTCCTTCGCCTTGTACTCCTGGAGCGCGCCGGCGTTGCCTGAGCTGGCGCCGACCGTGCCTTTCTGCGTCTGCTGGATCGAGATCGTGCCATTGAGCCGATCGATCCGCGTGACCATTCCGGTCATGTCGTCGGCAAAGGCGCTGGATGCGAGCATGGTGATGACCGCAGCGCCCGCGAAGCTGAATTTTGTAGTTCCCATCGAGGCCTCCCGATGTCCTGATCGGATGTCTTGGATTGACTTCGACAAGACATCCTGGAGCGATTTGGTTCCGCCAGATAGCGCGGCGAAAGGTTAACGATCGCGCTGATATCACGGGAACTTTGGTGAGCCGTCAGCGAGCCTGACGCTATTCCATTTCCTGCTGGATCACGCGCCCGAGCGCGAACAGGCGCTGGTCGATCGTGGTCGGAACCTCGCAGACGAATCGCACCACTTTGTGACGATCCTCGAAAATGCGGGTCTTCCAGATCAGTTCGTTGCTGAGCGCCTCGACCTTGGCATCGTCGCGCGGCGTTGCGCCCTGGAGCGCCTGGAGCGCCAGCGTCTCCTCACGGATCTTGTCGGCGGCCTCGCGCTGCTTGCGGCTGACGCGTTCGAGCCCGTTCATCACCTGGGAGCGCTGGGCGTTGAGCGTGTCGAACAGGCCGGCGAACAGCAGTTTGGCATTCGCGGTCTTGTCGGACGCGGAGGCGGCCAGAAACTCCTTCACCGACTTCTCGGCCTCGTCGAGCGGCGTCTTGCGCGCCGACAGCTTTGCGACCAGCGCGCTGATCTTGGCATCGTCCTTCCATTTGTTCTGGACGTCGTCGAGCGGCGGGCCGGCCCAGACAGCCGCCAGCGAAATCTCCGGCACCTTGGCCTGGGTGCAGGGCCAGTCCGGATAGCGCGAATCGGCCGCGCGCGTGGCCGTGCTCGACAGCGCAATTGCCATGGCAGCCAGAAGCAGAACCTTCATCCTTCGCCTCCCGCAGGCCCGCGTCGCGCCAGCCCGCGCGACGGATCATAGGCGAAAATCGCACCGATCATGAAGACGATTGTGCAGATCGCGACCACCGCCAGCGAGACCCAGTTGATCTGTCCATACAACGCAAATCGTATCAGCTCGACCGCATGAGTGAACGGATTGGCCTCGCAGAGGTAATACAGATAAGGGCTGCCCTCCTGGACCCGCCAGAGCGGATAAAGCGCGGAGGAGGCGAAGAACATCGGGAAAATGACAAAATTCATGACGCCGGCGAAGTTTTCCAGCTGCTTGATGCCGGAGGAGATCAGCATCCCGAGCGAGCCCAGCATCAGCCCGGACAGGATCAGCGCCGGCAGCACGGTGAGATAGCCCGACGGGGGTGGCGTGATGTCCCAGAACCAGGCGATCAAGAGGAACGCATAGACCTGGAGCAGCGACACCGCGGTGCCCGCGAGCAGCTTGCAGAACAGCAGGAACCCGCGTGGCAGCGGGCTGACCAGCAGTGTGCGCATATTGCCCATCTCGCGGTCATAGACCATCGACAGCGAGGACTGCATGCCGTTGAAGAGCTGGATCATCGCCATCAGTCCGGGCGCGATATAGACCTCGTAGAGGATGTAGGTCTCATAGGGCGGGATGATGGAAATGCCGAGCACCTGGCGGAAGCCGGCGGCGAAGATGAACAGCCACACCAGGGGCCGCACCAAAGCCGAGACGAAGCGCTCGCGCTGATGCAGGAAGCGCAGGCCCTCGCGCCAGACGATACCGGTGAGGCAGGTCATGTACTCGGCGAACGAGAAGCCGCGCGGCGCCTCGCGCGTGGTGATGCTGCTCATGCGCCGCCTCCCGGCATGGTTTGCGCGCCGGTCAGGCACATGAAGGCGGTGTTGACGTCCTGCGCGCCAGCTTCGGTGATGACGCGGCTCATCGGGCCCTGCGCCAGCACCTTGCCCTGGTGCAGCACCACGAGATCGTCGCCGGGCATGATCTCGTCGAACAAGTGCGTGGCCCAGAGCACGCCGATGCCTTGCTCGGTCACGAGCTGGCGGACATGGCCGATGATGTCGGCGCGCGCCTTGACGTCGAGGCCGACGGTCGGCTCGTCCAGCAACAGCAGCCGCGGCCGGTGCAATAGCGCCCGTGCGATCTCCAGCCGCCGCATCTGCCCGCCCGAGAGGTCGCGCACCTTGCTGCCGGCGCGCTCTTCGAGCCCGATGCGGCCGAGCAGCTCGGCGCTACGTGCAGCCGCCTCACGCCGGCTGATGCCGTGCAGCGCGGCGTGATAGAGCAGGTTCTGCGTCAGCGAGAGGTCGAGATCGAGCGTACGCGGCTGGAACACGACACCGAGCAGCCGCAGCGCCTCGCCAGGGCTCTTGCTGATGTCGTGACCGAAGATGGAGACACGACCAGCCTGGATGCCGAACAGGCGCGTGATCAGTGAAAATAGCGTGCTCTTGCCGGCGCCGTTGAGGCCGAGCAACGCCGTGAAGCTCGCCGGCTGCACGTTGAAGGAGACATCGGTCAGCGCCCGTCGCGGCCCGTAAGAATGGCTGACGCCGTCGATCGACAGCGCCGGCACCGCGGCCGCTTCCGGCCTCGAGGTCTCGCGCGGCTCACCGATGGGGGCAGGGCTGGTCATGGCGCGATCGCGACGCCCCACGGCAGTTCGCCCACTTGAATTGTCTTGATCACTTTTTGCGCGGCGACGTCGATGACGGACACGTCGTTGGACACGCCATTGGTGGTGAGCAGGTATTTTTCATCCGGCGTGAACGCCATGTGCCAGACCCGCTGTCCGACCAGCAGATATTTCGTCACCTTGCGCGTCGCGACGTCGACAACGGCGATGCGGTTGGCGGGGCCGAGCGCGATGAAGGCGGTCTTGTCGTCCTTGGTCATGCCGATGCCGACCGGCTGGATCGCCTCTTTCCGCAGGCCCGGAATCTCGAAGGTGACCTTGCCGATCACCTCGTGCTTCCCGGGATCGATGATCGAGACGGTGCCGCCAATCTCCGAAGACACCCACAATTCCGAACTGTCATGCTTGAACTCGGCAAAGCGCGGCCGCGCATCGACCAGCACATTGGCAACGATCTGGCGCGAGGATGTGTCGATGAAATGCGCCATGTTGGTCGTCTCGGACGTGTTGATCAGCATCTTGCCGTCGGGGCTGATGGTCATGCCCTCGGGCTCGACGCCGACCTGGATGTCGCTGAGCCGGGCGCGCTTCTCGAGATCGATCACGGTCACCGTGTTGTCGTTCTCGTTGGCGACGTAGAGGACCTTTCCGGCGGCATCCTGGGCGAACAATTCAGGGTCGGGGCCGGAGGGCAGGCTGTCCACCACGCTTTGCGTCTTGGCGTCGATCACCTGGATGGTGTCGTCGTCGCCGACCGCGACCATCACGAACTTGCCGTCGCGTGTGAAATCGATGCCACGCGGGCGCTGGCCGACCTTGATGGTCTTGGTCACGGTCCAGCTGTCGGTATCGATCACCGACACCGTGTTGCTCTTCTCGTTCGAGACATAGGCGATGAACGCATGCGCGGGCGCTACCGCCAGCGTCAGTCCGGACAAGAGCCCCACACGCCACATGCGCAACATCTGCGTCCTCATTTCAGCTTGCATTTGCTCTCCGGGCGGTCATAGCCAAGCGTGTCGAGCTCGGAGACCTGGTGCAAGAATCCCTCCTGTGGCGACACCGTTACCACCATGCGGCCGTCGACCAGCAGGATCGGCTGGCGAAGCTGGAGATTCCAGTCGCGCAGGGTGAGCCGCGTGCCCTTGAAGGCAGCGACCGAGAAATCCGGGCCCTTGATGAAATCGGTGACTTTCTTGACGTCGCCGGAATTGGTGCGCGAGGTGGCTTCGCCGATCATGCGCACCGCGGTCCAGGCCTGCATGTCGAGCGCGGTCATGCGCCGCGAATTCAGCTTGACGAAGCGATTCTGCATCTGGATCGCGCCCCACTGGTCCTGCGCGGCATCCCAGCTGCGCGGCACGAGGCCGGCCGAGCCCGCGACGGGGCGCGGATCCCAGGTGCGATAGGGCAGATACGCGCCGAACACCTCGCTCTCGTCGGCGACAACGAGCACGTCGTACGCCGGGGCCTGCTGCGTGAACACCGGCATCTGGCGCTGGATCAGCGTCACGCCGGAGTCAGTCCGGCGCGCGCCGCCTTTGTCCTCGAAGGTGCGCTCCTGCACGATCTTGGCGCCGAACCGCGTTGCGGTGCGCCGGAGCGCATCGGCGAACAGCTTGTCCTCGTCATGCGAGCCGACCACCAGCAGCCAGCGCTTCCACTGCTTCCACACCAGATATTGCCCGAGCGCATCCGCCAGCATCGCGCGCGTCGGCGCGGTGTGGATGACGTTGGCGCGGCAATCAGCCTCGCGCAGCCGCTCGTCGATTGCGCCGACGTTGAACAGCAGGGTGCCGCGATCGCGCAAGGCGTCCGAGACTTTCAGCAGCGCATCGGCCGGCAGGTCGGCGATGATGAAGCCGTTCTTCTCGGCGAGCGCGGTCGCGGCCTGGACCGGATCCTCACCTTCCTTGATGCGGCGCTCCTCCAGCGTAAAGCGCTGGCCCAGGAATTTCCCGGTGGTGTTGTTGTCCTCGATGGCGAGACGGACGCCGGCGACGCCGTCATTCTCCGCAGGCTGCTCGACCAACGATAGCGTCGATCTGGTGCCGGCGACGCCGAGATAGCCGACGCCGATCGTAACAGGGTCCGCCGCGAGCGCGCTCGTCGCGGCAACACCCAAGCCGATCAGGCCGACCAACCATCGGATCATGTTTCCTCCGGACGATCTCTCCGGCTTGACCGCCGTTGGAGAATTGTCTCTGCTAAAGCATGACCAATTTGTCAGGGCATGCAACCCCGCATTTCGTCCTCGCGCGCATGGGGACTGGAATCACGATCGTGCGAGCGCTGATATGTCTGGCCGCTTTGCTGTTGACCGGATCGGTCGCGCTCGCCGACCCGCCGAAACTGGCGGTGTTCGATTTCGAGCTGATCGACACCAGCCTGCCCGGCGAGTTCTACGGCTCGAGACCCGAGCTGGCGCGGCTGGAGCGCATCAGCGAGCAGCTGCGCAAGGAGCTGGCTGATTCAGGCAGGTTCCAGGTGCTCGACATCGCCCCAATCAGGGATGCCGCCCGTCACGCGAACTTACAGGCTTGCGGCGGCTGCGACCTCAAGCTCGCCGGGCAGCTCGGCGCGGAGCTGGAGATCACCGGCCTCGTCCAGAAGGTCTCGAACCTGATCATCAACCTGAACATCTATCTGCGCGACGTGAAATCCGGCAACATGATCACGGTCGCCAGCGCCGACATGCGCGGCAACAGCGATGAATCCTGGACGCGAACGATGAGCTATCTGATCCGCAACCGTTTGCTGGCGCCGAATTACGGGCGACCGGAGTAGAGGGCTTGTTCGCCTCTCCCCGCCTGCGGGGAGAGGCCGGAATTTGCGAAAGCAAATTCCGGG
>NZ_JAULLN010000067.1:0-5457 GCF_041357655.1 Bradyrhizobium sp. DN3
GAATCATATCGCGCGAATCACATCAAGCGCAGCGTTTTCACACAGCCAGGGTCAACAGCAGCGGTCAGCCCAACGATCGTGCGGCGCCCGGTTGCCCGCAGATAGCCGACATGGCGGCGGCTCCTATGTTATTCAGCTCAGGGGCCAATTCCGGAAGTTAGTCGTTCGATAAAATAGTCAGATCGGCCGCCCTCATTAGTGTGGCCGATCTCCGTCGACGACTGCGCAGGCGCTATTCGCTCATTCGGTTATTCCGCTCTACCATCTGCACCTTCTTAACTTCCTCTGCCGACCCACGTCGGCACCCCGTCGCCGGCCGCCGAAACCAACAAATGCAACGCGGCCCCGTGGGATCGAAATAAACAGCCAGCAGCTGTATGAGAGATTTAAAGTTCGCTTGCATCAAATGCCAATGGGGTAGGCGTTTGATGAGCACCAAAAGCAATCGGCGCTAAATTCCAGCAAACGCAAGCCCTTGCGTGACGCTCATTCAACCTTCAAGCGCTCATTCAATATCCTGCCCATTTTTGTGTTTAAATTAAACATTTAATATGATATTTTAATGACATTTATTTGATTCGGGGCGTTGAGATTGGATCGGTACCCAGATTTTGACGAACTCGTTTTGGTGGCAAGGGCCCATTGACAATCGATTTGCGCTCTACGGTTGTGAACCCTTTACTCGGAGAAAAATTATGGAGCAGAAAGGTTCTCATTCGACACGCATCCCAAAGTCAGGCTCAATCAGCTTCGGCCGTTCGAAAGCAGATTGCGTGATTCGCAGCATCTCCGCATACGGTGCCGCCCTGGATATTGTTGGAGATGGAAAGATTCCCGACGACTTCGCGCTGACCGTCATTCCGGACGGTGACCTGCGCCGGTGTGCAGTGGTCTGGCGTAAAGAAAAGCGTATCGCCGTCGCATTCTATTGACACGCCACCAGCTCATGCGGATGCAGGTGGAAGTCCTTAGGGCCATAGGCGCCGGCGACGAACAGGGGCTGGTGCACAGAAACCCGGCTTTAACATAACCGATCAACCCTACCTGCCGACGCGCGTGTCACCAACCGCATGCGGTGAGGTGTTGTTTTTTTGGAAGCTACCCAAAACGGCTTGGTCAGGCCTGTCAGGAGGAAAGACTTATGACCGAGAAGTGGATGGAGCAGCCCATCTGGGATCCGATTGCCCTTGCAGCGCAACTGCGTGACATCACGAAACAAACCCAAGTACTGATGCGGCACTTCACGCCTCATGAGGCTGACGCGATTAAGTTCGGCGTGGGTGAATGGTCAATGCTTGGGTTTGATTTTTTCGAGTTCATGACGAGGATGATGACCGACCCGGCGGTGGTCGCGCGCGCGCAGATCGGCCTATTCCACAACATGGTAGGTATCTGGCAGAAAACCGCGGTACGCCTACTCATGCTGCGTGCACGCGAGGCCGATACTTCAAAAGATAAACGGTTCAAGCATCCGGAATGGAGCGAGAATGCTGTCTTTAGCTTTATGAAAGACAGTTATCTTGTTGCAGCAGCGTCGGTTCTTTCTGCAATCCGCGAAGTCAAAGGCATGGACGATGCCTCTGCCCGCAAGGTCGACTTCTATACCCGCCAGCTGGTTGATGCCCTGTCCCCTTCCAATTTCGTCGCTACCAATCCGGAGGTCCTCACCGCAACCTTGGCGTCGGGCGGACAGAACCTGCTGCGCGGTTTGGAGAACCTTCTTGCCGATCTGGAGCGCGGCAAAGGCCGTCTTGCGATCACGATGACCGACATGAAGGCTTTCCGCCTCGGCGAAAACATCGCAATGACTCCCGGAAAAGTGATCTATCAAAACGAGCTCATGCAACTAATCCAATATACGCCGTCGACACAAGAGGTCCGCAGGCGGCCACTCCTCATCGTGCCGCCGTGGATCAACAAGTTCTATGTTCTCGATCTGCAGCCGAAAAACTCTTTCATAAAATGGGCCGTCGATCAGGGACATACTGTTCTCGTCATCTCCTGGGTAAATCCCGACAAGCAGCACGCTGAAAAGACCTTTGAAAACTACATGCTCGAGGGCCCCTTGGCGGCCCTCGATGCTATCGAGTCTGCGACCGGAGAGCATAGCGTCAACGCGATCGGCTATTGCCTCGGCGGAACACTGCTAGCCTCGACGCTGGCATATTTGGTCGCGAAGGGCGAGGACCGGATTACAAGCGTCACCTATTTCGCGACGCTCGTCGATTTTACCGAAGTTGGGGATATGGCCGTCTTCATAGACGAAGAGCAATTGGCATATCTCGAAAGACGGATGCGCCAGCATGGATATCTGGAAGCGCATCAAATGGCGACGACGTTCAACATGTTGCGCGCCAATGACCTGATCTGGTCGTTTGTCGTTAGCAATTATCTGCTCGGCAAGAAGCAAATGCCCGGTGATCTTTTGTTTTGGAACTCCGATTCGACCCGCATGCCCGCGGCGATGCATTCGTTCTACTTGCGCAGGATGTATCACGAAAATCTCCTGGCAAAACCTGGTGGGATCACGTTGGCGGATACGCCGATAGATCTGTCGAAAGTCAGGACTCCGAGTTTCATTCTGGCAACCCGCGAAGACCACATCGCGCCGTGGAAATCGACGTATGCGGCGACACGCTTGTACTCCGGACCGGTCAAGTTCGTGTTATCCGATGCTGGCCATATGGCTGGCGTCATCAGCCCACCAGGCACCAAATACGGGCATTGGGTGAACGACGATTTGCCGCCCAGTCCAGACGAATGGTTCGTCAACGCTGCGCCTTGTCAACGGTCGTGGTGGCTGCTTTGGGACGAATGGGTAACCCAATTTGACGAAGGCCGCGTTCCGGCTCGCGACCCCGGCAGCGGTGGGTTGCCGATTATCGAAACCGCGCCCGGTTCCTACGTCCGCGTGAGATCGATGGCCTTGTAGGTTGCGGCGGAGGTGATCTGTCGCTGCGCGCAAATCAGAATTACGGAACGTTGATGTCCGCTCGGGTCTCAGCAGCTAATATCCCTGCGGAGCGATCCGGATGCCCTTGCCTGTCCGCTTTCAAAGAACGAGGTGTAGAAAATAGGGAGATCCCGGTCTCAGTATGCAAGTTCGGCATTTCCGGTATGGGTCATTCGCGTCGATTTGGCCGCGTCACCACCACGTCCGGTCTGGCCCCAGCTGCCGACGTGCCCGGCGCCATGGCGATCTTCGCCTTCGGGCCAGAAGGCGACATTGGCGGCCCGGACTCGATCTCTATTTGGTGCGCACCGCGGGTCAGCTCAGGCGCACCCCGGGTCAGCACAGTTGACGTTTCAACTTAGCGCATGACCGAAACGTCAAAGCGCGTTTGGCGCTGCGCTCTGATCCGTTTAGAGTATGGTGGATCGGTGAGGCCTGGTGCGGCCATGGTGCAAGAGCGGGTCCGAGTCGAGCGAAGATTATCAGCGATCTTGGCCGCCGACGTGGCCGGCTATTCTCGGCTCATGCACAATGACGAAGAGGCGACACACGCCAAGCTGACGGCCCTTCTCGCCGGAGGTGTCGAGCCCGCAATTGCGCAGCACGGCGGTCGCATCGTGAAGAACACCGGCGACGGGTTTTTGGCTGAGTTTCCAAGTGCGGTCGAAGCGGTGCGGGCTGCCATGCAGTTTCAGTCCCGCATCAACGCACTTACCTGCGACGACGCGGAAGACAGGCGCATTCTCTTCCGTGTGGGGCTCAATATCGGTGATATCATCGTCGAAGCCCATGACATCTTTGGAGACGGCGTCAATATAGCGGCGCGGCTCGAGAGCATCGCCGAACCCGGCGGCATCTGTATTTCTCAGACTGTCCTCAATCACGCGCGCGACAAGGTGCCGTTCGACGTTGAGGAAGCGGGTGAGCAATCTCTGAAGAACATCGCCCGGCCTGTCCACGTTTACCGCATCATCATCGACCCGGGCCCGCGGACTGCGACGCCCAAACGCGAGATTCCGGCGCTCGCGTTGCCTGACAAGCCGTCTGTCGCCGTGCTGCCGCTGACCAATATGAGCGGCGACCCCGAGCAGGAATTCGTCTCCGACGGTATCGCCGAGGATGTGATCACGGCGTTATCGCGTTATCCCTCATTGTTCGTCATCGCACGGAACTCGTCGTTCACTTACAAAGGGCGAGCGGTTGATGTGAGACAGGTCGGGCGCGAGCTCGGCGTCCGCTACGTGCTTGAAGGTAGCGTGCGCAAGGCCGGCAGCCGGATCCGCGTGACCGCGCAGCTCATAGAGGCGGCGACCAGCAATCATGTATGGGCCGAGCGCTACGACCGCGATCTGGCAGATATTTTCGCCGTCCAGGATGAACTTACCGAAGCGCTGACGACTGCGCTCGCCCCCGCCATTGCAGACGCCGAGCTCCGACGCGCCATGCGCAGGCCGCCGGGCAGCCTTGATGCCTGGGCCGCCTATCAGCGCGGCCTGTGGCATCTGAGCAAAGCGACCGCAGAGGACGATGAGAGCGCCGAGAAATTCTTCAGACAGGCGATCGATCTCGACCCGACCTTCAGCGGCAGCTACAGCGCGCTCGCTCTGTACCAGCTGCAAGCGGCCGCGCTCTACCAGAAGATTGGCCTGCGAGACGCGCAACACTCGGCGGAGGCCTTGGCCCGCCGGGCGGTCGCGCTCGATGGTGCCGATGCCGAAGCCCGTTCGTGCCTTGGCTGGGCCTTGCAAGCACGCGGCGAGGCTGACGATGCGTTGGCGGAGATCGAGCGAGCTCTCTCTATGAGTCCAAATCTGGCGATCGCGCATGGCCATCGAGGCGCGACGCTGATCTTTGCCGGACGGCACAAGGAGGGGGTCACGTCTCTCAACGTGTGTATCAGGCTCGATCCCCGCGATCCCTATCTGGCAGTCCGCTTGTTGCACATTGCGTGCGGTTTATATTTCTGCGGCGAATACGAGGCTTCGATCGAGGCCGCAAAACGCCTGATCCGGTCGTATCCGAATTTTCCGATGATCTACCGCTGGTCCGCGGCGGCGCTGGGCCAGCTTGGCCGCACAGCGGAAGCGAAGGAAGAACTGGAAAAGGCCGTCTCGCGCGCACCGGGGGCATTAGATATGTATGTCCGCAACAGAGCTCCGTGGTTTCGTCCAGAAGACCACGCGCATCTCGTCGACGGTCTGGGTAAGGCCGGATGGAGGGGGTGAGGCTGCATTGAACTGCGGGCCATCCCTTCTGTTTGCAGCGAGCTGTTCGACGTTTCCCGCACGACGTCTCTTGTCGGATTGCCAAACATCCGATTCGGGTCAATCGCGTCGGTTTGGCTCTCGGATGCGAACTTCCGGCCTACCCTTGTGAACCGACATGTCGCTGCACTTCGTCAACGGAAGCGATGGGCCATGAGCAGTCGCGAAGGCAGGGCGTTGCTAGTTCACTCGCTCAACAAGATGCGCACGCGAGGGTGCAGGGTCAAACCGATCGGCGAA
>NZ_JAULLN010000068.1:0-4366 GCF_041357655.1 Bradyrhizobium sp. DN3
ATTTCGCTGCGCTCCATATGAGCCGACCCTCCCCCTCCAGGGGAGGGTAAGAAGCTTACGCCTTCTCCAGCGCCGCGGTCAGATCCTCGATCAGATCGTCCGCATGCTCGAGCCCGGCGGAGAAGCGGATGAAGCCCTCGCTGATGCCGAGCGCGGCGCGGTCTTCCGGCTTCAAACGCTGATGCGTCGTGGTCGCCGGATGCGTGACGAGACTCTTGGCATCGCCGAGATTGTTGGAGATCTTCGCCAGCTTCAATTCATTGAGCACGCGGAACGCGGCCTGCTTGCCGCCCTTGACCTCGAAGCCGACCAGCGTCGAGCCGCCGCGCATCTGCTTCTTCACCAGCGCCGCCTGCGGATGATCGGCGCGGCCGGGATAGACCAGCCGCGAGATCTTCGGATGGCTGGCCAGCACCTCGGCAATGCGCGCCGCGGTATCGGTCTGCGCGCGCACGCGAACGCCCAATGTCTCAAGGCCCTTGAGCAGGACCCAGGCGTTGAACGGCGAGATCGACGGGCCGGTCTGGCGCATGAAATTGTGGATGTGCTCGGCGATGAAGGCTTCCGAGGACAGGATGATGCCGCCCAGACAGCGGCCCTGGCCGTCGATGTGCTTGGTCGCCGAATAGACCACGACATCGGCCCCGAGCGCGAGCGGGCTCTGCCAGATCGGCGTTGCGAACACGTTGTCGACGACGAGCCGCGCACCGCCCCTGTGCGCGATCTCGGCGATGCCGGGGATGTCGAGCACATCGAGCGTCGGATTGGTCGGGCTCTCCAGGAAGAACGTCTTGGTGTTGGGCTTGAGCGCCCGCTGCCACTGGCCGAGATCGAGCCCGTCGACCAGCGTGGTCTCGATGCCGTAGCGCGGCAGCAAATCCTGCACCACATAGAGGCACGAGCCGAACAGCGCCCGCGAAGCGACCACATGGTCGCCCGCCTTCAGCGGCGCCAGGATCGCGGTCGTCACCGCCGCCATGCCGGTGGCCGCCGAGCGGGCCGCCTCGGCGCCTTCGAGCTCGATCATGCGGCGCTCGAACATCGCGATGGTCGGATTGGAGTAGCGCGAATAGATGAAGCCCGGGTCCTCGCCCTTGAACCGCGCCTCGCACTCCTCGGCGCTGTTGTAGACGTACCCTTGCGTCAGGAACAGCGCCTCCGAGGTCTCGCCATATTGCGAGCGCAGGGTCCCGGAATGGACCAGGCGGGTTTCGGGACGGTAGGTGGCAGGCGACTTCGACATAGGACCCTCCGACATGACCGTCGAGCGAGAACGGTCACAAAAAAACCGGCCTGGATATCTCCACGGGCCGGGATCACAGAGGTCCCCGGCCTGTTTAGCGAC
The DNA here is from genome assembly GCF_041357655.1 of Bradyrhizobium sp. DN3. Taxonomy (NCBI): domain Bacteria; kingdom Pseudomonadati; phylum Pseudomonadota; class Alphaproteobacteria; order Hyphomicrobiales; family Nitrobacteraceae; genus Bradyrhizobium; species Bradyrhizobium sp. DN3. The sequence goes on from NZ_JAULLN010000068.1 coordinate 1,346, forward strand.
TTATTTAACGTGGCTGCAAGCCGGCCGGCTCAAATCACCACGGGATAAGTGATGCTCATATTCCGCAATGCCCTTTCCGTCAAGGCGTCCATCGGATAGCCGTAAAAGGCTAGTATTTCCCGTATATCGGGATGCGTTGCCCCTTGCTGAGGATCCCCGGTTGACGTTCACGGTCGCTGCCGACGCCAATGGTATCCTGCCCGACCGCATGATCGCGGCGATGGCGGAGGCGGGGCTCATCCTGCCCGCGTACGACTTCGTCGAAAGCCAGATCCAGCCGGCAAGCCTCGATTTGCGCCTCGGCGACATCGCCTATCGCGTCCGTGCCAGCTTCCTGCCCGGTCCCGGCGCCACCGTCGCCGAACGCATCGACGAATTGAAGCTGCACGAGTTCAGCCTGGCCGACGGCGCGGTGCTCGAGACCAATTGCGTCTACATCGTGCCGCTGCTGGAAAGCCTCGCGCTGCCGCCGGAGATCGTCGCGGCCGCGAACCCCAAGAGCTCGACCGGCCGGCTCGACGTCTTCACCCGCGTGATCGCCGATGGTACCCGCCGCTTCGACATGATCGGCGCCGGCTATCATGGCCCGCTCTATGCCGAGATCAGCCCGAAGACGTTTCCGGTGCTGGTGCGCGAGGGCTCACGCCTGTCGCAGGTGCGCTTCCGCACCGGCGACGCCATCCTCAATGCCGACGAGCTCGATGCGCTGCATGCCGCCGAGCGCCTGGTCGACATCGACGATGCCGATCTCTCCGGCGGCGTTGCCGTCTCTGTCGACCTGTCGGGTGAGAAAGCGAATGGCTTCGTCGGTTATCGCGCCAAGCGCCACACCGGCGTCGTCGACGTCGACCGCCGCTCCGGCTATGCGGTAGAGGATTTCTGGGAGCCGATCTCGGCCCGCCCCGACGGCAGCCTGATCCTCGATCCCGGCGAGTTCTACATCCTCGCCTCCAAGGAAGCTGTGCAGGTCCCGCCCGACTACGCCGCCGAGATGGTGCCGTTCGATCCCTTGGTCGGCGAATTCCGCGTGCACTATGCCGGATTTTTCGATCCCGGCTTCGGCTATGCCGGTGCGGGCGGGCAAGGCGCGCGCGCCGTGCTGGAGGTGCGCTCGCGCGAAGTACCCTTCATTCTCGAACACGGCCAGATCGTCGGCCGCCTCGTCTACGAGAAGATGCTGGCCCGCCCCGATGCGATGTACGGCCAGCGCATCGGCTCCAACTACCAGGCGCAGGGCCTCAAACTATCGAAGCATTTTCGGGTGTAGCCCGATCCTGTAGCCCGGATGGAGCGCGAGCGTAATCCGGGAGTTCTCTCGCTTGTGGCACCAATCCCGGATTACGCTGCGCTCCATCCGGGCTACAAGGTGTTGGCATGACCGATCAATCCGAACTCGACGCAAACATCATCGAAGACGTCGCGGACGCGCTGATCTATTCGGATCGCTCCGGCACAATCACACGCTGGAATCGGGCATCGACTGCCCTGTTCGGCTTCTCCGCCGGGGAAGCGCTGGGGCAGAATCTCGATCTGATCATTCCAGAGCATCTGCGCGCCGCGCACTGGAAAGGCTTCGAGGCGGCGCTTGCCAGCGGCACGATGAAGCTTGCAGGGCGTCCGACGCTGACACGCGCGCTGCACAAGAGCGGACGCAAGCTCTACATCGAGATGACCTTCGCGCTGGTGCGCGATGCCGCTGGGGCGGTGCAGGGATCGGTGGCGATGGCGCGCGACGTGACGGAACGCGTCGAGCACGAGCGCGCTGCCAAGGCCGCGCAAAATTCGTGATGCGGAATTGACGGGCCGCCGTGCAGGGCGGCCTGCATGCGCGTCATGTTGCCTGTCACCGGGTGCAGTGACACACTCGATCGAAACAACGATCGGGAGCGAACATGACCGCCGCATCAGACACAGCGCAGGAAGTCCAATGGAAACGTTGGCGCGCGGTCGCGGATCTCTATCACGCCTACTTCACCGGCCTGATCCTCACCGTTGTCACGCGGCGCGGCACGGCGGATGCCGCTGAATTCGTCTTCCGCGTGTTCCGCCGCCAGCAGCAGGAGCGCTTCCTGCCGGGCCTGGACAAGCTCGGCCTGCGTCATCTGCCGCCGGCGGTGGCTGCTGCGCAATATCACTATCTCTCCAACTGGATCGGCGGCGTGCATGTCGAATACATGTATGAGAGCGACCGCGAAGCCTGGATCCGCTATCCGCCGCCGCGCTGGATCTGGAAGGGCACCGCGATCTGCGGCGTGCCCGGCGAGGTCAGCCGCGCGATGCTGCGCGGCTGGCACGCCAACAACGGCGTCGCGCTCGGCGATCTCCGCTTAGGCTTCGTCTGCACCAAGCAGAGCGTCGATGGCCAGGACGGTCTCGAAGGCTATTACCATCAATACGACCACCCACTCGAGCTCGACCAGCGCCTGGTGTTCGCGCGGCATCTGGAGGCCCCTACGTTCGATGCGAAGACCGCGCCGGCTTTGCCGGTTGCGAGCTGGCCGAAACCGCGGCTGGAAAAAGCCTATCGCAACTATGCGATGGAATATGTCCGCACCGCCGTGCCGGTGATGGTGCAGCTGTTCGGCCCGGAAGATGCCGGCTATCTCCTGCATCTCACCGGCAAGCTGATCGGCATGCAATATTTCGACGAGGTCGCGGCGGCGTTGGCGATGAGCCGCGGCGGTGCGCGCGAATTCGCATCGTTCCTGAACGCGCTGTTCGCCGCGCAGGACGATGTGGCCGAAACGGTGCAATCAGAAGGCGCGTTCGAAACAAGCCAGCAGAGCTGGAAGTTGATGGACGACGTCGCCGACTATCACCCCGCCTGCGCTAAGGTGCTGGAAGGACTGTTCGAAGGCCTCGCTGCGGGATGCGGACGAAACATCGGCGTGCGCATGCGCACCGCGAGGGGCGGCCGCCCGCCGCTGGTCTGGACGATTGAATAGGCCAGGGTGCCGCCGCACCACTTCGCCTCTCCCCGCCTGCGGGGAGAGGCCGGAATTTGCGAAAGCAAATTCCGGG
>NZ_JAULLN010000069.1:0-3879 GCF_041357655.1 Bradyrhizobium sp. DN3
TTGCTGAAGCACCAAAAAGCCCTTGCCGAGAGGGGGCCGTCCATACATGACGATGGGGCAGGCTGCTTGCCAAGAACTCCGATCTCGTAGGGTGGGCAAAGCGTAAGCGTGCCCACCATCTTATCCGCGGCGACTGAAATGGTGGGCACGCTTCGCTTTGCCCACCCTACGGCACCGAGGCCCGCCCCTAATTCAACACCCGCTTGTAGTCCGGGCTGTCCAGCGAAAACGTCGGCACGTCGATCTCGAAGCGCTCGCCGCTTTCGCTGACCATCTGGTAGCGGCCGGTCATGAAGCCGGAGGCGGTCGTGAGCGGTACGCCGGAGGTGTATTCGAAGCGCTCGCCGGGGGCCAGGATCGGCTGCTCGCCGACGACGCCCTCGCCCTTCACCTCCTGCTGGCGGCCGGAGGCGTCGGTGATGATCCAGTGCCGCGTCTTCAGCTGCACGGTCTCGTCGCCGGAATTGGTGATGACGATGGTGTAGGACCAGAAATAGCGGGAGCGGTCGGCCGACGACTGCTCCGGAACAAAGTTCGGCTCGACGGTCACTTCGATCTGGCGGGTCACGGCGCGGTACATAACCGCCATCATACCGAAATCCGCCCGGGGAACCAAACCCTGGAGACGGCTTTGGCGACATCGTCCCGCCAGAATTCGCGGGGAAGGACTCCCCCAAGGGAAGACACCCTTATGTGATCGTGCCGCTTTGCGGGACGACGGCTGGAACGGTAAACTCCATTGAACGTCGCGATTTGCGGAAGGGTTTTTGGCCCCCGATGACCATTGCCGACCAAGTGACGGGATCGACGATCGCGGGAACCGCGGGTGCCAAACCCGCAGGCACCAAGCCGCGGGCCGCCGCGCCGGCCATCACGCTGCCGGCCATCGGCGAGCGCGAACTCCGGCTCGATCTGTTCCGCGGGCTGGCGCTGTGGCTGATCTTCATCGACCATCTGCCAACCAGCCTGCTGACCTGGTTCACCATCCGCAATTACGGCTTCAGCGACGCCACCGAGATCTTCATCTTCATCTCCGGCTACACCGCCGCCTTCGTCTACGGCCGGGCGATGCTGGAAAACGGCGTCGTCATCGCCACCGCGCGCATCCTGCGGCGCGTCTGGCAGATCTACGTCGCCCACGTCTTCCTGTTCACGATCTTCCTCGCCGAGATTTCCTATGTGGCGACCAGCTTCGAAAACCCGCTCTACACCGAAGAGATGGGCATCATGGATTTCCTCAAGCAGCCCGACGTCACCATCGTGCAGGCGCTGCTGCTGCGCTTCCGGCCCGTCAACATGGACGTGCTGCCGCTCTACATCGTGCTGATGCTGGCGCTGCCGTTGATCCTGTGGTCGATGAAGTGGAAGCCCGACATCACGCTCGGCCTCTCGGTCGTGCTCTACGCGGTGACCTGGGAATATGACCTCTACTTCTCGGCCTATCCGAACGGCTTCTGGGCGTTCAATCCGCTGGCCTGGCAATTGCTTTTCGTCTTCGGTGCATGGTGCGCGTTCGGCGGTGCGCGACGCATGTCGCGCATCCTGGCCTCACCGGTGACGATGTGGATTGCGATCGCTTATCTGGTCGCGGCGTTCTACGTGACGCTGACCTGGTACGTGCCGCAGCTTGGTCACCTCATGCCGAAGCGCATCGAGCAGTGGATGTATCCGATCGACAAGACCGATCTCGACGTGCTGCGCTTCACCCATTTCCTGGCGCTGGCCGCGCTCACCGTGCGCTTCCTGCCGCGGACCTGGCCGGGCTTGAAATCGCGCTGGCTGCGGCCGCTGATCCTATGTGGGCAGCATTCCCTCGAGATCTTCTGTCTCGGCGTCTTCCTGGCCTTCGCCGGCCATTTCATCCTGGCCGAGGTCTCCGGCGGCGCAGCCATGCATGCGTTGATTAGTCTCTCCGGAATCCTGATCATGTGGGGGGTGGCCTGGGTCATTTCGTGGTACAAGAGCGTAGCTGACAAGAGCGGTGCGAAAACCAAAAACGCCGTCGGCAACGCCGATCTGGCGGGAGGGGGCTGATGAAGGCGAAGGTTCTCCTGAGCCTGATCCTGCTATGCGGTGGTCTCGCCGCGCCCATGGCGCGCGCGGGCGATGCTGCGTCTGCCGCTCCGGCCGCGCCCGCGGCCTGCGAATTGCCGCCCTATCTGCTCACCAGCGAAAGCCAGCTTCCCAAGGTCGCCGACGCCGTCAAGGCCGGCAAACCGCTCGAGATTCTGGTCATCGGCAGCCGCTCGACCACGATTCCTTCCTCGGAGAGCAGCTCATATCCGGCACGCATGGAGGTGAGCCTCAAGGACAAGCTGCCGCCCCCGGGAGCGGTGCACGTCTCCGTAGAAATACAGAGCAAGAGGACGGCACAGGAGACCGCCGCCACCTTCGTTAAGCTGATGGAAGCAAAAACGCCTACTTTGGTCATCTGGCAGACCGGGACCGTGGATGCTATTCGATCCATCGATCCCGACGAATTTCGCAGCGCAGTAACCGAAGGGGTTACTGCTTTGCAAAAGACAGGGGCTGACGTCGTCTTGATGAATTTGCAGTACAGCCCGCGCACCGAAACCATGATCGCGGCGCAGCCTTTTCTCGATAATATGCGCGTGGTGGCGCAGGAGCACGACATCCCACTGTTCGACCGTTTCGCGATCATGCGGCAGTGGAACGATCAGGGCCAGTTCGACCTGTTCAACCCGTCCCGCGGGCCTGAGCTGGCGAAACAGGTTCATGATTGCCTTGGCCGGGCGTTGGCACAATTCGTGATCGACGCTGCCCATCTGGAGCCGGCCCAGCAGCAAAATTGAGGTCTAGCGTTAATGAGTTCTCTCCGCCCTTTTTGTCTGACGTCATGGCTGGCTGCGCCCGCAGCAGCAATGCTGCTGGTGCTGGCACCCGCTTCGCAGCTGCGCGCGCAGACGCAAGCCGCACAGGCGACGCCCGCGCCCGCGCCGCCGGCTGATCCCGCTTCCGCCCCGTCCTCCCAAACCACCGTCGCCGCAACGTCTCCCGACCAGCGCGGCATCACCGCGCGTGCCATCGACAAGGTGAAGGAGGTCGCAAAGTCCGCCGGCGACATCTTCAGCCGAGTGCCCTGTCTGCCGCCGAAGGGCGGCTCGAAGGCGATGGGCACGCTGCCGCATGTCGCAAGCAAGCTCGTCGCCGGCCAGCCCGTCGTCATCGTCGCGTTCGGCTCGTCGTCGACCGCAGGATTCGGTGCGAGTTCGCCGGAGTTCAATTATCCGAATCGTCTCGCCGCACAGCTGCGCCGGCATTATCCGACTGCCGACATCACCGTCGTCAATGCCGGCGTTGGTGGCGAGGATGCGCCCGAGATGATGAAGCGCCTTCAGACGCAGGTGATCGACGTGCATCCGGATATGGTGATCTGGCAGGTCGGCACCAACGCCGTGCTGCGCAACCTCGATCCCGGCGAGACCGCAAAGATAGTCGAGGATGGCATCTCCCGCATCCAGGCTGCGGGCGGCGCCGACATCGTGCTGGTCGATCCGCAATATTCGCCGGCGGTCAACAAGCGCGCCGAGAGCGCGGGCAAGATGGTGAAGCTGCTCGGCAAGGTCGCCGAGCTCCGTCACGTCGGCATCTTCCCGCGCTTCGAGGTGATGCGCGAGTGGCACGAGAAGCAGGCGATCCCGGTCGAGGGCTTCGTCATCGCCGACGGCCTACACATGAACGATTGGGGCTATGCCTGCTTCGCCCAGCTCCTCGGCGACGACATCATCCACTCCGTCGGCCAGATCAAGCTCGGTGTGAACGTGCCGGCCGACGTGCGCGCGTATCGGCCGATGTAGGTTTTGCTTACCCTCCCCTGGAGGGGGAGGGTCGATCGCGCGAAGCGCGAGCGGGGTGGGG
>NZ_JAULLN010000070.1:0-3583 GCF_041357655.1 Bradyrhizobium sp. DN3
AATACTTGGCGACCACGCCGCGTCAGGCCTATGCGTTTGCACACAACCAAGACCCAAACCGGTCATTTCGAGAGGACGGTACCCTAGACAGGCTATCTCCCTTGGGGGATCATGCGGCGCCAAGCGTACCCTGGGGCGCCATCATGGACGTCGAAGGTTGGCTACGGAGGCTTGGCCTCGAACAGTACGAGGCGGCATTCCGAGAGAATAAGGTCGACGACACGGTCCTGCCGAGCTTGACTTCGGAGGATTTAAAGGACCTTGGTGTCGAATTCGTCGGGCATCGTCGTAAGCTGCTCGAGGCCATCAGTGCCTTGCGCGCTGAAGCGAGCGCACCAACGCCCCTATCCAAGACCTCTCCCGTAACCGACAAAGCCCGCACCGACAGCGCTGAGCGGCGCCAAGTCACAGTCATGTTCGCAGATCTTGTAGGTTCGACGGCGCTCTCGGCACGTATGGACCCTGAGGACTTGCGCGAGGTCATCTCGGCCTACCAGACGTGCGTCGCCGATACGGTGTGCCGTTTCGGGGGGTTCGTCGCCAAATACATGGGCGATGGCGTTCTGATCTATTTCGGTTATCCGGCAGCCCATGAGGATGACGCCGAGCGTGCAGTTCGGGCCGGCGTAGCGCTGATCGATGCGGTTGCTGCCCTCTCGGCTCCCGAACCGCTGCAGGTGCGGGTTGGAGCAGCCACGGGACTGGTTGTCGTTGGCGATTCGATCGGGTCCGGAGAAGCGCGGGAGTGGGGTATTGTCGGCGAGACGCCCAACCTCGCGGCGCGCCTCCAAGCCATTGCCGAGCCTAACACGGTCGTAATTGCTGAGAGCACGCGCAGGCTTCTCGGCGATCTCTTTGAACTACAAGACCTCGGACCAAAGGACGTCAAGGGAATCGCGAGGCCGGTGAGAGCTTTCATTGTGCTGCAGGCAAGTTCTATCGAGAGCCGGTTCGAAGCGATGCACCCCGGCGGCCTAACTGCACTGGTTGGACGAGAAGAAGAGCTTGAGGTGCTTTTGCGCCGCTGGCGCAGAGCGAAAACCGGGGAAGGCCAGGCGGTGTTGCTATCTGGCGAAGCCGGGATCGGCAAATCGCGACTGAGCGCGGCGCTTCTGGAACACCTCGCCGTCGAGCGGCACACGCGCCTGCGCTACTTCTGCTCTGCGCAGCATACCGACAGCGCGCTTTACCCTATCATTGGACAGATGGAGCATGCCGCAGGATTAGCGCGCGACGACAAACCCGCAAGCCGGCTCGACAAGCTCGATGAGGTGCTCGCGCGGACCTCAACGTCAATCGAGGATGCCGCGCTCTTTGCCGCTATGCTATCGCTACCAAACGATGGCCGCTATCCCACGCTCGAGCTCGCCCCGCAGCAACGTCGTGAGAGAACTCTGGAGGCTCTTATTTCACAGCTGGAGGTGCTAACACGTCAAAGTCCGGTGCTGATGATTTTCGAGGACGCTCACTGGGCCGACCCGACGAGCTTGGAAGTGCTCGATCGGGTCATAGAACGAATTCGCACCCTTCGCGTTCTGCTGCTTGTGACGTTCCGGCCAGAATTCGAGCCGTCGTGGTTCGCTCAGCCGCACGTAACGGCTCTCACCATTAATCGACTGGCAGAGTGCGAAGCCAACGCAATGATCGACCAAATCGTCGACAGCAAGCTGCTGCCGGAAAGCGTTCGGCAGGACATCATCGAGCGCACTGATGGCGTCCCCCTGTTCGTGGAGGAGATGACGAAGGCGGTGCTGGAGGCCGGAGGCGAGGACGCAGAGCAGCGGACCCTCCTCGCAGCTCCGTTGCCGGTCCTCGCGGTGCCCGCAAGCTTGCATGCGTCCCTGATGGCGCGGCTGGACCGACTCGGTGTCGCCAAGGAGGTTGCCCAGACCGGAGCGGTCATCGGGCGGGAGTTCTCATATGAGCTTCTGGCTGCTGTTTCAGGAGACAGAGACGAGGCACTTCAAAGGTCACTGGAACGACTCGTCCACTCTGGACTGATCCTCCGTCGTGGAACAACCTCGCGACCAACCTTCCTGTTTAAGCACGCTCTGGTTCAAGACGCGGCGTACAGTAGCTTGCTACGCAGCAAGCGCTCAACGCTGCATGGCAAGCTGGCGCATGTCTTGGAGCATCAATTTCCCGAACGCGCGGAAGCGGAGCCGGAGCTTGTCGCTCATCACTTCACGGAAGCCGGACAGGTCGAGCCCGGCATTTCGTACTGGTTGAAAGCTGGCCGACGTGCCGCGGAACGCTCGGCAAGCGCAGAGGCATTGCGGCATCTCAGCCGAGGTTTGGCTTTGCTATTGAAATTGCCAGACTCGATTGAGCGGGATCAGAGCGAGCTCGAATTCCAGGTCGCCTTAGGAACGCCGTTGGTCGCAGCGCACGGCTGGGCGAGCCCAGAGGTAGCCACTGCGCGTGCAAGGGCGGCTGAGCTATGTGAGAAACTGGGGGACCCAGAGCACCTTCTACCGGTCCTGTTTGGACAGGCCATCTATTGCATCAACCGCGGGAAGACCTTGGATGGACTGGGCATGGCTGATCGCTGTTGGTCGGTAGCCAAAAACAGGGGGGATCGCATTGCGCTGCTAGTAGCGCACCGCGCAATGGGCAGTGCACTCCTCCAGCTCGGAAGATTTGCGGATGCCAAAGCGCATCTTGAACCGATTCTTCGGCTCCATGACCCAGAGCGGGATCGCGCCCTGGCTTCCCAGTACGTGGTCGATCCGGCTGTTTCGGGCGGGTCATTTTGTGCGTTGGCGCTTTGGATTTTGGGATATCCAGACAAAGCATCGACAGTTCGGAACGAGGTATTCAGTTTGGCGCCAATACTGAATCACGCGAACAGCAGTGCATTTGCTTGTTTCTTTGCCGGGGCCCAATTGAGCGAGTTACTTGGTGACCTTGAGGGCCTCAATGGTTTCGTCAAGAGGACCATCGAGCTCTCTCAACGATATCAACTGCCAACCTGGAATGCGCATGCAACTGTCTTGGCAGGCTGGGCGCTGGCTCAAAGTGGTCAACTTCAACGGGGAATCATCTTGTGTGGCGAGGGAATAGCGAAACTCCAAAAGATCGGAACCGAATATCATCTCTCGCATTATTTTTGCTTGCTAGCGATAATGTGCGCAAGGATCGGCGATCATGAGACAAGCTTGCGGGCTTTGCGCGACTCAAAAAATCATGTGACAGCGACCAAAGAACATTTCTGGGAAGCGGAGCTACATAGAACGGAAGGAGAAATAGGTCTGTCACTAGATGAGCCTATAAACATGTGCGAGGAGTGCTTCCTGCAAGCAATGAACTTGGCCCGGAAGCAACAGGCAAAATCGTTTGAACTCCGAGCTGCCGTCAGTCTTGCTCGCCTCTGGAAAAAACGGAATCGGGTTCGGGATGCCCGCGATCTTATCACCCCACTCTACGGCTGGTTCACCGAAGGCTTCGAGACGTGCGACTTGAAGGAAGCCAAGGCGCTGCTTGACGAGCTTGCGTGATGAGGCAATCCAAATGACCAGTGAGTTCCGATATTGGCCGATTCCGTTGAAAAAGGCCGGCAGTATTTCGTTGTAATAGCTCCGTC
>NZ_JAULLN010000071.1:0-3169 GCF_041357655.1 Bradyrhizobium sp. DN3
CTATGGAGGCGAGCCAGCGCAACCGTTGCTCACTTTCGCGAAGTGCATTTTCAAAGTCGCTATTTCGCGTCATAGGGATGATCCCCTGGTCCAGAAGCTCAGCGGGCCTTGACGGCAAAATCATAGCACCAATGTTCCGTCCAGCATCGACCCGCCAACGTAGAAATCTGGTGCCAGTTCATGAGGTCGCCTTTGGGTCAAACTGAGAAAAGCTCAACGCGAGCAATTCGCGTTCGCTCGACCACGCGAAGCAGACCCCGAACCGGCGAGCGACGGCTTCTCCGATAGGCAAAGGAACGGTTGCGCATACTAACTCCTATCTCGATTACGCGCTCGCCGCGAAGATGTCCCATCGGCCGGGTAGACCCTTCAGCTCGTGAGTCCCGCGGTCTGAGAACTTCAGCCCGGCACCGGCAACTAGGTCGGTGACGACTCGCGAAACCAACACTTCATCTGGTCCGGCATGTGCCATTACACGCGCGGCGGCATGTACGGCGATACCCCCGATATCCCCTCCGCGCAACTCAATCTCGCCGGTATGAAGCCCCGCCCGCACAGGCAAACCCAAGCGCCTCGTTGCGGCTTCGAATGCCAGCGCGCAACGGATTGCCCTCCCCGGTCCGTCGAACGTGGCGAGAAATCCATCGCCGGTCGTTTTGACTAGCTTCCCGCGATGCTGCATCACGATGTGTCGCGCCGTTTGGTCGTGTTCATCAAGCACCCGGCGCCACGCCTGATCGTCCATCTCAGCCGCCCGCCGAGTTGAATCGACGATATCGGCAAAGAGCACCGTCACCAGCACGCGATCGCTATCCAGCGCAGTCAGCTCCCGGTGACCCGTAACAAACTCTTCGATATCGCCGCACAAGCGCGGCCTGTCTCCGGGAAAAATGAGGTGGTCACTGCAATCTGCGTAGCACAAGAATTGAGCGCCCGGAATTTGCGAGGCCAAGAACTGCCCATTCTCGATGGACATGACATCGTTTTGACGGTGTATCACCAGCGTCGGCACTCGAACGGAAGGAAGAATGGCCCTCACATCGATCTCGATGTTGTACCGAGCCGCCATCTTGAGAGCGCCTGGACTAAATGCCAGGCGTTCCAGCTTGGCGTACCGTCGAGCAACATCGGGCTCATCCGCGTGGCTTGGGAGAAAGTGGCGGAGGGTTACCCCAGTACCCCAGCCGGCTGCCCACAAGTTGTCCACGCGGTTCACTATGTCCTCTCCCGACGGCCTGAATGGATAGCCGGGGGCACTGCTAAATCGTGCAAAGGCGCCGAAGAGCACGAGGTGCGAGACCCTTTCGGGAAAGGTCGCAGCAAACATGACGCTGATCGACCCGCCCTCAGAGCAGCCCAACAGCACCGCGCGCCTCGATCCGATCGCGTCCATGACGGATCTGACGTCGTCGATGCGTTGCTCGAACGATGGCATGCCGAGGTATCGATCAGATAGGCCTTGCCCGCTCTTATCAAAAGTAACGACCCGCGCAAAAAAGTAGCGAGGCGGTCCAGGAAATCCGTATAGCCCGGAATTTCATGCAGAAACTCAACGTGAGTGATCATTCCCGGCACGAAGATCAAATCGATCGGACCATCGCCCATCACTTGATAGGCGATGTTTAATTCGCCACTCCGGGTATAGCGCGTCTCGGGCGGCTCCAGTGTGCTCATGCGTTCCACCAGCAGCTATCGACCGCGTGCAAACCGCTGTCGCTTCCTTCGGCACCGCAGCTCACACTATCACCGAAGCACCGGAAGCCAACGCCCGGTTTACTCCTCACGGCCAACATCGAAGCCTCGGGCGGACTTTGTCGCGATGGGTCATAAGCGGCCTTCGAAGCGAGCGCGGCCACACGTCTGCTCTACCGACGATAACCGACATCACGACGGGATTATCGTGGTTCGACTAAGGGCCAACAACGGTCTACCGCACTTGCAGTATGCACTATTCGATTACCTCGTCGGCGTTGGCGATCAATGTAGGAGGCACGGTCACACCGAGCGCAGTTCTTAGGTTGATGAGCAGCTCAAATCTGGTCGGTTGCTCCACGGGTAATTCGGCGGGCTTTTCACCCTTCAAAATCCGATCAACGTAAACCGCCGCACGGCGGGCCATCGCCCGCTGGTCAACTCCATAGGAGATAAGACCTCCAGCCTCAAGAAGCTCTCTTACGTAGCCGCAGCTCGGCAATTACGCGCAAGTGCGAGATCCGCGATCACTTTCCTGGCCTGAAAGATCAAGCTTTCGCCGTTAGCGACCACCCCTTGCATGCCTGCCTTTACCATCGCGTCAAATGCGGGCTCGAAATCGCCGAGCGCGCGGACCTCGAAACCTTGGGTATCAACGCCGAGCTTTATGCCTGCCTCGGTCGCCTCCTGAACATAGAGGCTCGATATTTTGACGTTTGGATTGATGAGCAAGCCAACACGCGTAACCGTCGGGACAATCTCCTTAAGATACTGCAACCGCTTCGCACTGAGCTGGACAGAAAAATTCGACAATCCCGTAACATTCCCACCGGGTCGTGCAAAGTTTTCGATCAGGCCGGCTCCGATAGGGTCAAAACCGAACAGGAAGACTATTGGAATTGTTTTGGTCGCCTTCTTTAAGTGCGGCGCAGCCGCCCCGGCACCAACCAATACATCACACTTTAAAGATACGAGTTCGGCTGCCATCCTGTCGAAAACCTCGGGCACTTCATCAGGAAAGCGATATTCTAGCGTTATGTTCTGTCCGTCGACATAGCCCTGCTTCCAGAAACCCTCAACCAGTGACTGATAGTATGGAGTTTCTTCTTCGATGTTGGCGGCATGCCAGAGGACGCCAATTTTGGGGATGCGATGCGGCCGTTGCGCGCGCTAGGCGTGGCCACATCGCAGCCGTGCTGCCGAGTAATGTGATATTCGCGTCGTCTCATGTGCTGCTCCAGCCAGAGACTGCTCGCGAGTATAGCAGCTTTTGGGCCTTGTCTGTACCGCGCTGCAGCGCAATGAGCGCGGCAATGTCAGCTCAGGGTCTTGGCCGTGTAAAAACGGCTTCAAAAGGCATCGGTCCGGAAGCTAGGAACCGCGCCTGTCTCAGATCGCGATCGCAGTGATCAGTGGCTTGGCCCCGACGATGTTCATGACCCGTGTAAGATTATAGGCCAAGACCGAGAGTGCCATC
>NZ_JAULLN010000072.1:0-2848 GCF_041357655.1 Bradyrhizobium sp. DN3
GCGACGGAGCTATTACAACGAAATACTGCCGGCCTTTTTCAACGGAATCGGCCAAAAGAGGTCATCGCGGCAGCGTGATAATGAACTCGGTAAACACACCCAGCTCGCTCTCGACATCGAGGGCTCCGCCGTGTTGTTTGACAATGATGTCGTGGGTCATCGACAGACCGAGCCCTGTGCCTTCGCCAGCTGGCTTGGTAGTGAAGAAGGGATTGAACATCTTGTCCTTCACCTCGACCGGAATGCCGGTGCCGTTGTCGCGGATGCGGATTTCGACCTTGTTGCCAAGGTTCTTCGTGGCCGCACTCAGCACAGGTTCAAAGGTCTCGTCTCCCGCTTCGGACTTGCGCCTGGTGGTAGCATAGAAGCCGTTGGAGATCACGTTGAGCAGCGCGCGTGTGATCTCCTGCGGGTACACCTCGATTTCCCCCGCGTCGGGGTCGAGGTCCTGCTTGAGCGTGATGTTGAAGTCAGACTTCTCTGCGCGCGCGCCATGGTAGGCTAGATTGAGACTCTCCTGGACCAGGGCATTGATGTCGGCGAGGCGGCGCTCGCCCGGTCCCTCGCGCGAGTGCAGCAGCATGTTCTTGACGATGGAATCGGCGCGCTTGCCGTGCTGCACCACCTTCTCGAGGTTTTCCTTCAATAGCCACGTCAACTCTTCGACTTCCTCTCGCATTGTGTCCGTAAGCGCGGCACGCTTGAGTAAGTCGTTCAGCTCGTCGGTCAGTTCTGCCGAAAGCGCCGAGAAATTGTTGACGAAGTTGAGCGGGTTCTTGATCTCATGCGCGATGCCCGCGGTGAGCTGGCCGAGCGAGGCGAGTTTTTCGGTCTGCACCAGGCGGTCCTGCGCGGTGCGGAGGTCATCGAGCGATTTGGAGAGATCGTCGGTGCGCTGGCGCAGCTCGTTGAGCAGCCGCGTGTTCTCGATGGCGATCACCGCTTGTGCCGCAAAATTTTCCAGCAACTCGACCTGCTTGTCGCTGAACTCTTGCACTTCCTTGCGGTAGACAGCAAAGCCACCGACAAGCTCGCTCTCCTTGAGCATCGGCACAATCAGAACGGTGCGGGCTGCGGCGACCTTGTAGATCAGATCGTCGGGATGCTCTGTGGCGATATCGGTAATGTGAACCAGCGCCTTGGTCTCGACGAGGCGCCCCAGCGAAGGCGCCCCATCAAACGGCGCGATGAAGTGTGGCGGCGTTTCCTGGTCGGGCGCGTACAATTGCGGCCCGTTTTGCGCGGCCATTCGCGCCACCCGCCGCAACCTGTCGCCTTCGTATAGGAGCAGCGTTCCAAAACTGGCACGGCAGATGCGCACGGCATTTTCCAGCATGGCCTCGAACACCGGCCCAAGTCCGCCAGGCGAACTGGATATGACTTGTAGCACTTCCGACGTCGCGGTTTGCCGCTCCAGCGCTTCCCTCGTTTCATTGAACAATCGCGCGTTCTCGATCGCAATCACCGCCTGGTCGGCGAAGGACTGTAGCAAGGCAATCTGCTTCTCATTAAATGGCTGCACTTCGGTGCGGCGAAGCAGAATCGCGCCAATGCTCTCCTTTTCGCGCAGCAACGGAACAGCCAGAATGCTGTGAATAACCCCGGTACCGGTATGCTGGGTCAATTTCCGACCATCTGGAAATTCGGCGCCTTCGTCTGAGAGGAGGTCGCGCACGTGCACCGGCGTCTGATCGAGGAACGCACGCCCCGAGACCCAGCCGCGATTGATCGACCACTTTCCTACATCTATCGATATCGGGCCATGATGTGCGCTGAAGCGCAGTTCGTCGCCGTCCTTCAAGAGCACGGCAGCATCATCGGCCTCACAAAGTTGGCACGCACTTGCGACGATTGCTTCGAGAACTGGTTCGACGTTAGTCGGTGAGGACGCTATGACCCTTAAGATATTGCTGCTGCCGGTCTGGTAGGTGAGGGCTTCGGAGAGATCACGGGTCTTGGCCTGCACCTCGTTGATCAGCCGCGCGTTTTCGATGGCGATCACGGCCTGGTCGGCGAAGGTCTGTAGCAATTGCACGTGATGGTCGGCGAATGAACCGGTCTCGACTCGCGTCACGGTGATCAAGCCGATAGGCACCCCATTGCTCATCAACGGCGTGAACAACATGCTGCGAAAGCCGCGCAATCGCGCCAAATCCCTGGCCCGTATGTTTGGCGAGGATTCGGTATCGACAATCTGCATTGGTTTGCCATCACGCAGCAATTCGAAGGGCGCCGAAGACGTTGTGAGATGCCGCGGGAACGAAGCTCGCAATGCTTCGTCAGCGACCGGATTGGTCGGCGTGAACGCCTCCAGGTGTTGCATGCCGTCGATATAGCGAAACACTGCCGTAGAGAAACCGCCAATCAGCCGGTTCGCGCTCGAGGCAATGGCGTCGAACACCGGCTGCACGTCATCAGGCGAACTGGCGATGACCTTCAATATCTCGGCCGTCGCTGCCTGCTGCTCGCGGGCTTCTTTCAGGTCTTTGCTCGGACCCGAGACCGAACGACGCTTAACTCGGCTGGCCGCTGGCGCAATGCGGCGCTTGGTCTTGGTGGTCTTGCGTCCCTTTGCAGGGCTTGCCTTGCGAAACTTCGCCTGGCTCGTCTTGCCGCCCGTTCTTGATGGCCGCGCCATATCCGCCCCCAAGGGTCAAGAAGGGTATCTTATCGGTCCAAACCATCATTCAGGAAGGGCCGGGTTAGCCTGAATCGCATGTCACCGGGCCGGGCTGATGTCCGAGAAGGGTCAAAAGCTGCCGTCGAGCGCCATGCCGCGGCTGGTCGGCTAAGGGGCCAGAAGCGGTCGTAGCGTCTAGTCAATCTACCAGCGACCATAAGGAAGTAG
>NZ_JAULLN010000073.1:0-2532 GCF_041357655.1 Bradyrhizobium sp. DN3
GTCTCCCTCCGGTGAGGGCCGCCTTGTCGGGTTGAGACGACTGCTGTGTAACAGCCCTTATGGACAGCAATAAGTGCAGTGCTCAGATTGAACGGTTCGAGGTTGTTGAGACGGGCCGGCGCCGTCGGTGGACCGATGACGAGAAGCTCAAGATCGTTTTGGAGAGTTTGCAAACCCCGCGCTCCGTCTCATCTACAGCACGACGATATGGGATCTCGCGCTCGCTCCTGTTGACTTGGCGGCGATCGTTCGGGACACGGCCGAGCGATAATGAAGATCCTCAGCCTGCGTTTGTACCAGCGATGGTAACGCCGCCTTCAGCGCGGACGGCAGTTTTAGCCGTGCCGGCAAGTGGGCGCATTGAGATTGTTGTCGGCAACGGCTGTCGCGTGATCGTGGACGCCGGCGTTGATATGACCGCGTTGTCGCAAGTGTTGGATCTGCTGGAGCGGCGATGATCCCGATCGCAGCAGGGGCGAGAATCTGGATTGCAACCGGTCACACCGACATGCGCAAAGGCATGCAGGGTTTGGCATTGCTGGTGCAGGAGGGGCTTGGGCGAGACCCCTTTGCCGGCGACGTCTTTGTGTTCCGTGGTCGCGCCGGCACCCTGATCAAGGCGCTTTGGCACGACGGAGTCGGGCTGTCGCTCTACGCCAAGCGGCTGGACCGTGGCCGGTTCATCTGGCCGGCGACGGTGGACGGCGTGGTGTCGCTGACTGCAGCTCAGATGGGCTATTTGCTGGAGGCGATCGACTGGCGCAACCCGCAACACAGCTGGCGGCCGCAGAGCGCCGGATAGGTTGCGCAATAATCCCGTGAGATTGCAAAAAGCGGGCGCCAAATCGCGGCTTTTGTGATTCCATCTGCATGGGTGAGCGTCGCGAAAATCTGCCGGAAGACATTGAGGCGCTGCAGGCGGCGTTGCTGGCAGCGCGCGCCGAACTTGCCAGTGTTCGCGCCCAGCAGTCCGACGATCATGCGCTGATCGCTCACCTCAAACTGCAGATCAAAAAGCTGAACCGTGATCGTTATGGCCCGCGCTCGGAGCGTACCGCACGGCTATTGGATCAGCTCGAACTGACGCTGGAGGAGCTGGAGAGTTCGGCGACGGAGGACGAGCTCGAAGCTGAAATGGCCGCGACCAGGACCACGAAGGTGGCCTCGTTCACGCGCAAGAGGCCATCGCGCCAGCCGTTCCCGGACCATCTGCCTCGCGAGCGGGTGCTTGTGCCAGGACCTGTGACGTGCGCCTGCTGCGGTGGCTCGCGGTTGTCCAAGCTCGGTGAGGACGTCACTGAGACGCTGGAGGTGATCCCGAAATCCTGGAAGGTGATCCAGCACGTCCGCGAGAAGTTCACTTGCCGTGATTGCGAGAAGATCAGCCAGGCTCCGGCGCCCTTCCATGTGATTGCTCGCGGCTGGGCGGGACCTAGCCTGCTGGCCATGGTGCTGTTCGAGAAGTTCGGCCAGCACCAGCCGCTGAACCGGCAGGCCGAACGTTATGCCAGGGAAGGTGTGCCTATCAGCCTATCGACCCTCGCCGATCAGGTCGGCGGCTGTACGGTGGCGCTGACGCCCTTGTTCCGCCGCCTCGAGGCTCATGTGCTGAACGCCGAGCGATTGCACGGGGACGACACGACGGTGCCGGTCCTGGCCAAAGGCAAGACCGATACCGGCCGGATCTGGGTCTATGTGCGCGACGACAAGCCGTTTGGCGGGCAGGCTCCGCCGGGGGCAGTGTTTTATTACTCGCGCGATCGCGCCGGCGAGCATCCCCAGGCCCACCTAGCCGGCTACACCGGCATCTTCCAGGCCGACGCCTATAGCGGCTATGGCAAGCTTTACGACCCGGGCCGCAACGCAGGTCCGATCCTGGAAGCCGCATGCTGGGTCCATGCCAGACGGCCGTTCTTCGTGATGGCTGATCTGGCGGAGAATGCGCGCCGCAAGGTGCAAGGCAAAAAGCCAGCGGTGATCTCGCCTCTGGCGCTGGAAGCGGTCCGCCGGATCGACGCCTTGTTCGAGATCGAGCGAGGCATCAACGGCCAGACGCCCGAACGGCGCCGAGCCGTCCGCCAGGAGCTGAGCGCGCCGCTGGTTGCCGATCTGAAAGCCTGGATGCGTGAGCAACGTGCCAAGCTCTCCCGGCGCAACGATGTCGCCAAGGCGATGGATTACATGCTCAAGCGCTGGAGCGCGTTCACCCGCTTCCTCGACGACGGACGCATCTGCCTGTCGAACAACGCCGCCGAACGAGCTCTGCGCGGTATCGCTCTGGGACGGAAGTCGTGGCTGTTCTGCGGCTCCGATCGCGGTGGTGTCCGTGCTGCGAAGATGTACAGCCTGATCGTCACGGCCAAAATGAACGATGTGGATCCACAAGCCTGGCTCGCCGACGTCCTGGCACGCATCGCCGCACATCCAGCTCAAAGGCTCGACGAGCTCCTACCCTGGAATTGGCGCGACCAGAACAAGCAAGCCAATCAGGCTGCCTGACTGACGGCCCCGCGGTCCTCACCGGATGCTTAC
>NZ_JAULLN010000074.1:0-1843 GCF_041357655.1 Bradyrhizobium sp. DN3
GCAAGCCAATCAGGCTGCCTGACTGACGGCCCCGCGGTCCTCACCGGATGCTTACGAGAAAGACCACGGTATCGACGTTACTTGGCTTGAAGAAGAGCCAGCGGGTGATCCAGCGGCTGACGGGCGTCGACCGCAAGACGATGCGCCGCTACCCATGCAGGCGTCGCGGGAAACGGCGGACGCAAATTCCCCGGGTGACTCACCGGCTCGGCGACGGCGAAAGGGCAAATTCCCCACCCCACTACCGGCCATTGATGGCCGAAATCCGCAGTCGGCGACATGCAACGTTGTTCGTTCGGCATGCGAACCGCATCGGGAGTGAATCGAACAGCAGGTTCGTCTGAAGGAAGGTGTGTTGCGAACAAGCTGGCATCGTCTTCACACGCTGCCGCCCCTATCGCAAGAACGGTCAGGCCTTTGTCGAGCAGAAGAACGCGCGGTGATCCGACGAATGGTCGGCTAACGTCGATTCGAGGGGCTCGAAGCGGCTGCTCTGCTGGCTCAGCTTTGCCGTTTGGCCCGCTTGTTCGTGAACTTTTCCAGCCATCCTTCAAATTGAGACGAAAGGAGCGCGACGGAGCGCGGATCGCAAAACGCCCTACATCAGCGGCTGTTTGCCGATGCAAGAACCCCTGACGTCGTCCGCGCGCGCGTCAATGAGATCTATGCCGATCTGGATCCGGTCGCCTTACTGCGCGATATCCGAGGAGTGCAGGAGAAGTTGGCCAGTCTCGCCGACGCGGCTCCAGCAAGCCAACCCACTGTGGCGCCGCCGGTTGAACAGTTTTTGTCAAGCTTGCGAACAGCGTGGAAAGAAGGACCGGGACGGCCGACCGACAGGCCATTGCGAAACGGAAGCGAGAGCGACGATGTCCAGATCAGCTCGTCAGAGCTACGCCACAGCTGCGCGAATGGTCCGAGGCCAAGCCGTGGCGGACTAGCAGCGAACTTCTCTCCAAGCTTCAAGGTGAATGCCCCGTCTACCCGAGCAAACTAATCCGAACTCTTCAACGTCGTCTCAAATTGTGGCGCGGCGAGTAAGCAAGCGCACTGTTGTTTGGCCCCGTGCAAAATGCAGCACAAGCCGATGTGATCGTCACATCACCGGAAAGCTCTCCACTGCTCGACGGAGGAATGGTGGCGTGAAGTAGACAGGTGATCGGCTCCTTCGCTCTCCTGACCAGGGAGCAAAATAGATGAGGCAACAATAGTGGGCGTGCTTCCAGGTATACTGACAGCGGGTGCCGATCTGAAGCTGCTGAATCCGCGAAGTTCAACGTGATGGGCAGGACCACCGGCGGCGTCGTCACAGTTTGAAGCGTAGACGAGTGGCGACCTGAGCCGACGTTTCGATGCGCTCGGGGCTAGTCCTTGCTTTTCAGAAGCCAAACCTGAAATCGGGCGCCATTGTGCCGGGTCTGGACAATTTCATCAAGCATATAGCCGTTCTGATCGGCCATGGTCAATGCTTGCGGCCGTTAATGCGAACCATGAGTTAGTCGAGACGCCAGACATCATGTTTCGGCGCGCGTGCTGCCCAAGTGGCCCGTAAAATCGGGGCCGTGTGTGCGGCAGCAGCGGCGGATCGTCTCATAGCGGTAATCCTGCGTTCCAGCAGCATTTTTCTCAACCCCCACGCTAAGTCAATCCGAAGCGACAGTAGCCAAATCGCGCGGCTACCGCAATTTCCTTGCCGCACGATTAATGTCCACGCCAGTTGGTCGGCGGTTGCAGAACGCCAGCACGGCGAGCGACCTCGGTCAGGGGCCCCACATTCACGATCTCTGGCAGGCGACCGTCGTTTTCGACGTCCGTGTTGCCGTGTTCAGTCTGTCCGGTTGAA
>NZ_JAULLN010000075.1:0-1610 GCF_041357655.1 Bradyrhizobium sp. DN3
CAGGCGACCGTCGTTTTCGACGTCCGTGTTGCCGTGTTCAGTCTGTCCGGTTGAAGACGTCTATGTTCGGAACCCGACCCGCTGAGGCGCAAGTATTCCGCCGGCGCGGTGCGAAACACATGGTTTTGCCCCTCTTGCTCGCACAACTCTTTCGGTGGCACGCCGATTGTATAGGACACGGTGAGGTATCCGTTAGACCATAACGGTCTCGCAGTCTCTAGCCTATGGGATCCACATGAACTTGCTCGACGATCCAGTAGACGCTGCACGTCCCCAGCAAATTTGATGGCAGCCTCACCGCGAGTCTGAGGTCGGGCACGGCCAAAAAGCAGGTGCCGATTTACGCTCTGACCGCCGCACAGTACTCAACAGAAGGTCAAAAGCCCATGACAAGAAGAGCGCTCATCCTGGTTGAAGGCAACACACACGGTACTGGTCTGCAATACGTCCAAGCCGCCCAGAGTCTTGGCCTTCATCCAATCACCCTGTCGGCTGAACCAACTCAGTACGACTATCTTGCGGCGGAAGGAATTGAGGCAATCCGTATCGATACAACCAATCGCGATGCACTGATCCGCGAATGTTCCCAGCTACGTGCGACCTATGACATTGCTGGCATTACGAGCGCCAGGGAGGCGGTCTATGCGACAGTTGGCAAGCTCTGTCGGCATTTCGATCTACCGGGACCGAACCCCACATCCGTTGAACGATGCTGCGACAAATTCACTCAGCGTCAGCTCCTCGCGGAAGCCGGCGTTCCCATACCGGCTTATCGTTTGGCATTGGATGCGACGGAGGTAGAAAGCTCTGCCGCAGAGATCGGGCTGCCGGTGATTGTTAAGCCCGCGGTAGGCAACGGCAGCTACGGCGTCCGATTGTGCCGCGACGTCGATGAGTTGGCCGAACATACGATGTATCTGTTGGGTGGAAAGCACATATGGCGGTCTTCGACGAGGATCCTTGTCGAAGAATTCGCACACGGCCCCTTTTATTGCGCCGACATAATGGGAAATGAGGTCATTGGGATTGCCGCCGCTGACTTCGGCCCCCCACCGCATTTCCTCTTTCGCGAGACCACCTTTCCGGCTCCGCTGAGTGATGACAATTATAAACGTATCGCCGATGTTTCGCTGAGCTGTTTGCGAGCTCTCGGTCTGGGCTGGGGGCCAACGAGCATCGAATTCCGGTGGACGAAGCGTGGCCCAGTCGTCATTGAGGTCAATCCGCGTCTTGGGGGCGGGATCAGTCCTCGAATGAACAAGCTGGCTTACGGTGTCGATCTCATCATCGAGCACATCAAGCTTGTCATCGGTGAGGAATGGGATTTGCGCAGAAGGCATTCGCACACTGCGGCCGCGCGGATCTTAAATGCCGATCACGATGGCACCCTCGATTGGATCGATGGCGACAGTCGAGCGGCTGCCGTACCAGGCGTCGCCGAGGTCAAATTCTATGTTGAACCCAAGGCGCCGATCATCAGGAAGGGCGATTACCGAGACCGCATCGGCCATGTCATTGCCGCTTCACCCAGCCTTGCTCAAACCGAGGCGATACTTCAGCGCGCCGTCGACCTAATCGATTGGTCGATCACACCGTTTACGACTCATGGC
>NZ_JAULLN010000076.1:0-1511 GCF_041357655.1 Bradyrhizobium sp. DN3
CCGATTCCGTTGAAAAAGGCCGGCAGTATTTCGTTGTAATAGCTCCGTCGCGACGTGGCCGGAACTGCTCTTACTGACCCTATGCGAGCGTCGGGGTGGGCATCGGGATCAGCTTGGCCATCTTTCGAAGGTTTTGGGCGGTGGCTGCGAGGATGAACTCGTCGCGCGCGCCGTTTGGACCTCGTAAACGCAAACGGTCGAGCTTGAGAATGCGCTTGAGGTGCGCGAACAACATCTCGATTTTCTTGCGGAGCCGGCGCGAGGTGCCTCCCTCCCACGATCTCGCGATCTGGCGCGCCATGTCGCGAGCGCCCTCGTAGATCGAGCGGGGCACTCTCCGTGAAGCCTGCTTGGGGCAGCATCGGGGCTTCAATGCGCATCGATCACAATCGCGCTTGCTGGCGAGGTAAAGCATGGTAGCACCATCATTCACCAACGTTCCGGTCGTGGTAAGAATGTTGCCACCAGGGCAACGATAGATGTCCCCAGCATGGTCATAGGTGAAGTCGTCGCGCGAGAAGATC
This sequence comes from Bradyrhizobium sp. DN3, assembly GCF_041357655.1. Lineage (NCBI taxonomy): Bacteria > Pseudomonadati > Pseudomonadota > Alphaproteobacteria > Hyphomicrobiales > Nitrobacteraceae > Bradyrhizobium > Bradyrhizobium sp. DN3. The sequence goes on from NZ_JAULLN010000076.1 coordinate 525, forward strand.
CCGTCTGTGCGGGCCGACTTGTCGAAGACTGTAACGTGCGGCTCGATCCCGTGCTCATAGACCAGCCAGGCGAGCATCTCGGCCGAGCCATAGCCGCTGTCACCGAGCAGCCGGCTCGGATAGAGATCAAACCGCTCCAGCGAGCGCTCAATCATGCGCTTGGCGGCCAATACCTCCGCCTGCCGGATTGCCGTCGTTGCCTCAACATCGACGATGATCGCGTTCTCGATGTCGACCAGATAGTTCGTCGAATAGGCGAAAAACGCTTGGCCGCCGTGCGCCCCCGTCCAGCGCGCCGCCGGATCGGAAGGCGATACGAACTTCGGGGTAACCTCGGTCGCGGCTCCGAAAGCGGCATCATCAAGGCCGGCCAGATACTCATCGATTGCTCGGCTGGCAGCCTCCGGCGGAAGTCCCTTATCGCCTTCGATCCCCTTCTGCCGATTGGCATCGGCCTTGATTAGGCTCGCATCGACTGCAAATCCCTCACCGCCGACCAGTCGTTCCTCGATGCAGCGGCGCAGCACGCTCTCGAACACGCGACGGAAGAGGTCGCTCTGCCGGAAGCGGCCGTGCCTGTTCTTGGAGAATGTCGAATGATCCGGCACCGTCCCGTCCAGACCGAGCCGGCAAAACCACCGGTAGGCCAAATTGAGGTGAACCTCATCGCACAGGCGCCGCTCCGATCGGATGCCGAAGCAGTAACCGATCAGGAGCATCCGGATCATCAACTCGGGATCGATCGAAGGCCGACCGATGCTGCTGTAGAAAGGCGCCAGGTCCCGCCGGACCTGTTCAAGATCGACAAACCTGTCAATCAACCGCAGCAAGTGATCAGTCGGGATATGTCTTTCGAGCGAGAACTCATAGAACAACGCGGTCTGTTCGACTTGCCGATGCCCCATCATGATCTTCAGTCCTGCCAATTAGACAGACTGAATCACTGATATCTCTGCGTCGCAACAGCCGTCTTTTTCAACAGAATCG
>NZ_JAULLN010000077.1:0-1501 GCF_041357655.1 Bradyrhizobium sp. DN3
TCCGGGACCCATAACCACCGAATTGCGTTGCTGCACGAGCTGGCAACTCCGAATCGTCGCAAGACGATTGCTGCGGAGTATGGGTCCCGGATCTGCGCTCCGCTCCAGACAACGCTGCGCGTTGTCGGAGCTCCACTTGTCCGGGACGACAGCGGTGGATTTGCGCGCCGGCCTTCAATTTGTAGCGGCGCGAGAAAGCCCGCCTTAAGAATTCCCCGCGTCACCTCACCACCAGTTGCGGTGCCACAAATTTACCACAGCTTATCCTTTGCCCCGTAACGTGCCGCGGAGTCGGGAAGCGGGCTGCTTCCGGCTGCGCCTGGTTTTCCGCGAATGGAATGGGGTGGGGGAATGTCGGTCAAGTCGAAGTCGCAGCAATCGAAGCTGCCAACGCTACGGTTTCGCGCAAAAATCATCCTTGGCTTCGTGGCGGTGCTCGCCATCCTCGCCGTCAGCATGGCGTTCGCCTATTTCGGCTTCGAGCGGATCCAGGCCGCCGTGGCCTCCTACCGCGCAAGCGTCTCGGAAGCCGATCTCGCACGGACCGTCGACCGCGAGCTGATCGCCTATCAGGGGTTGGCGCGGGCCTATACGCTGACGGGCGCGGCGGATGACGAGACCGCGGCCAAGGCCGCCGAAGAGAATCTGAGGAGCGCGATCGGCAAGTCGATGTCCGCCACGACCGGGGCCGCCCGCCGTGAGCAGGTCGGCAAGCTCGAGGCCGAATTCCAGCGCTTCACGAAGGTGTTCGGTGAGATCATCACCCTGACCCGCGAGAACAACAAGATCGCGGCCGATGAGCTCAACAGCGTCGGCAACAAGATCCGCTTCAAGTTCGACGATCTCGCCGACACGGCTGCGCTGGCGGGGCTTGCATCGGTCCAGACCACGGCCAAGGACGTCACCTCGCAATATCTGGCCGTTTCCACCTCGGTCAGCGCCTTCGTCGCCAAGCCGGAGCCGAAGACCGCCGACGGCGTGATCGCCCGCATCAAGTTTCTGGAGACCTTGCTGGTCTCGATCTATGCGAACGACCAGAAGATCACCGACCGCGTCACCGAGATCGGCAATCTCCTGAAGCAGTACCGCACCTCTTTCGCGAAGCTGACCGAGAACGTGAAGGTCATCGTCAAGCTGAACGGCGAGATGACCAAGACGGCCGCGTCCATCCTCAAACTCTCGGCCGAGCTGCGTTCGGACCTCACCGCCGACCAGCAGCGCATCGAGGCGAGCGCCAATGCGACCATCGGGGAGACCGAGCGGCTGATGCTGATGATGGCGCTCGGCGGTCTTGCCGTCGGCGCTGTGCTGGCCTGGATGCTCGGCAACGGTATCTCGCGTCCGATGATCGCGATGTGCAAGGCGATGCGGGAGCTGGCCTCGGGCAATTTCGACGTGGTGCTGCCGGGTCTTGGCCGCAAGGACGAGATCGGCGAGATGGCCGGTGCGGTCGAGGAGTTCAAGGTTCAGGCGGTGGCCAAGGCCGAGCGCGATGCCGCCG
>NZ_JAULLN010000078.1:0-1486 GCF_041357655.1 Bradyrhizobium sp. DN3
CCCGACGATGTTCATGACCCGTGTAAGATTATAGGCCAAGACCGAGAGTGCCATCTCGGCCGCTACTTTTGGGAGCGTTTTGGTGAGGAAGTGTGTCGCTCCCATGCGGGCCTTCATCGTGCCGAACGGATGCTCGACCGTCTCCCGACGCTGACGCATGGCTTCTGGGTTTGCGTCAAGGCGCTGCTGCACAGCCTCAAGCAGATGCTCGTGCTCCCAGCGTGTAATTCGCCGCTCTGGTCCTGTCGTGCACTGCGATTTGAGCGAACAACTTTGACAGGCAGTGGTCCAGTAGCGCCGCAGCATCTTGCCGTCTTCTTCGTTTGTGTAGCGATACGGCAATCGCTTCCCAGCCGGACAGCGATAGGCGTCCTCCTCTGGCAAATAGGCAAAGTCCTGCTTACCGAAGCGCCCCTCCGATTTGGCACCCGACGTCAGCGGCTTGGGCAGAGTTACGGTGATGCCGGCCTCGTGGCACGCGAGGATCTCCGGGCTGTTGAAGTAGCCGCGATCGGCTACAGCTTCGAGCGTCTCGGTCTCGAGAACAGCCTTCGCCTGCTTGGCCATATTGGCGAGTTGTGCCCGATCTGAGCCGCTGTTCGTCACCTCGTGCGCTACGATCAGATGGTGCTCGGTGTCGACGGCGACCTGCACGTTGTAGCCAACGGTGCCGGAGCCCCGGCCGCTTGTCGCCATCGAACGGCTGTCGGGATCGGTCAACGAGATTTGCTGGTCGGGTGACGCAAGCATCTGCTTCTCGTAGACGGCAAGCTTGCCCATTTCTTCCCTCAGCTTCGTCAGCTTCTCGGTTAGCCTCGTCACCTTGGCGGTCAGCGCCTCGCTCGGCTCCTGCCGGTCGGCCGTGTCCAGTTGGCTCAGATAGCGCGCGACGCTCTCCTCCAGCTGCGCGCGCCGCCGCTCCACCTTCGCGCGTGTGAAGTTCTTGTCCCGGTTGTTCACAGCTTTGAACTTGCTGCCATCGATGGCGACGCTCGACGTCGCGAGGAGACCCATTTCACGGCAGAGTTCGACGAAGCGTGCGCATACCTTGCGGAGCGCCAGGCCATTGTCTTTGCGGAAGTCCGCGATCGTCTTGTGATCAGGTGCGAGCCGGCCCAGCAGCCACATGGCCTCGACATTGCGTCCGGCCTCTCGTTCGAGCCGCCGGCTCGACTGCACCCGGTTCAGATAGCCGTAGATGTAAAGCTTCAGGAGAACCGAGGGATGGTATGACGGCCGACCGGTCGCCGCCGGCTTCACCCCCTCGAAGCTTAGCTCGGCCAAATCGAGCGCATCGACAAACACGTCGATCACGCGAACAGGGTTGCTCTCGTCAATGAAATCATCGAGGCACTCGGGCAATAGCGTCGATTGCCCACGATCCGCCTCCGCAACGAAGCGCTTCATTCCAGCCCCCCGCAAATCGTGCGGGAATCATATCGCGCGAATCACATCAAGCGCAGCGTTTTCACACAGCCAGGGTCAA
>NZ_JAULLN010000079.1:0-1378 GCF_041357655.1 Bradyrhizobium sp. DN3
TCACTCGCTCAACAAGATGCGCACGCGAGGGTGCAGGGTCAAACCGATCGGCGAAATATTGCGTTTCGTTGGCGACCAGTCCTTCGCGGAATTCCATGATACTCACCGCGTATGATGGCATATCGTCGTAGGTAAGCACGAATTCAGTGACCCAGAGATTACCGCTCCCGATAATTCGCCGGACCGTAAAACGCTTCTTGTTTGGCTGGACGAACCTGCTCTCTTGAATGTTGTGCCGGCCCCGTATCCGCTCGCCGGATTGCGGATAATCTAGCACAGCATCCTCGTGATAGATCTCGTGTTCGGTCTTAAAGTCGCTCGTGTCCGAAGCATCCCAATGGCGCTCCAACGCCAGTCGCACGGTTCGATCATCCATCTCAATCTCCCACCTACCCCTCCCGGCTCTATCGGGCTTGTTGCGATCTCAGACCGGCAGTGTAATTTCGCAGACAAGTCCGTCTTTGCGCCAGTCAAAGTGAACTTTTCCCTTTAGCTGAGCGATCATTCCTTCAATGATGCGGCCACCAACGCCCTTTCGCGTGGGTTCCTGCGCGGCAGGACCACCTGTCTCGGTCCAGCGTAGATCCAATTGACCGCGAGCCTCGTGCGACCATTGCAGGTGGACCTGGCCGTTGGACTGGGACAAAGCACCGTACTTCGCGGCGTTGGTGGCCAGCTCGTGCAGCGTCATGGCAATTGCCTGAGCGACGCCGGGTTCTAACACGATATGCGGTCCATCCATCAGCAGTCCCTTCCCCGAATATGGAGCGAGTTCCTGTTCGGCAATCGCCGATAGATCGGCGCCTATCCAGCGTGTCGCGACAAAGAGCGAGCAAACCCTCGCAAGCGCTTCGATCCGCCCAACAATCGTCTGTTTGAGATCTTCAGGCGAGCTTGATTGAGAAAGATTAACTGCTGCCAGAACGCTCGCGAGCATGTTCTTGCTGCGGTGCTCGGCCTCGCGTGCCAATGTCGTGATCATCTCCTGATTTTTCTTTTGCTCGGTGATATCTCTCGCGATCTTTGATGCGCCAACGATCTTGCCGCTGGAATCCTTGACAGGAGAAACGGTCAGCGAAACGACAATGAGGCTGCCGTGCTTAGTTTGGCGAACAGTCTCAAAATGGTCGATGCGCTCACCTCGCCTGATGCGAGTGAGTATCTCGCGCTCCTCGCTTTGCCGGTCCTCAGGGATAACAAGCGTAATGGGCTGACCAATCGCCTCACTGGGCGAGTAGCCGAAGATGCGCTCGGCACCCCTGTTCCAGCTCAAAATGATGCCATTGAGATTCTTGCTCACAATCGCGTCGTCGCTGGATTCGACTATGGAGGCGAGCCAGCGCAACCGTTGCTCACTTTCGCGAAGTGCATTTTCAAA
>NZ_JAULLN010000080.1:0-1317 GCF_041357655.1 Bradyrhizobium sp. DN3
GGAGCGGTCATGTATACGGCCTCGAGAAGCGGCCATTGACCGCGGGCCCTGATGGAGATCGCTGATCGAATTCCAATCATTGCGGCGCGCTGTGACGCGCGATGACGATGCGGAGTGTTTCGATCCCGGTTTCCAGACCATTTGCCATCACACCTTTAGTGCCCTTCCGATAGGCATGGAGCGCGAGCGCGGCGGCTGTTGCCCCTCAACTAGGCCGCAGCCGGCGCGCTCGCGCGGTCTCGGTAGGTTTCTCCTTTGACCAGCATGGCCCAGATGATCCGGGCGGTCTTGGCGGCGAAGGCCACCATGGCGACCTTGTAGGGCCGCCGCGCCAGCAGATCACGAAGCCACGGATCGGTGACGCCGCGCGCCTTCTGTTGCCGCAGATGGGCGCTGGCACCGCTGATCAACAGCGCTCGCAGCACACGGTCTCCTTGTTTGGAGATCCTCCCGGGGCGATGCTTGCCTCCGGTGCCGTGGTCCTTGCCGGTGATCCCGATCCAGGCTGCGAAGTCGCGACCGGAGCGGAACACTTTTGCGTCGGGCACTTTGGCCAGGACCGTGCTGGCGATGATCGGGCCGACGCTTGGGACCTCCATGAGCCGCTTGGCGTCGCGATCGCCGCGGGCCGCCTTGGCGATCTGTCGTTCAAGCACCCGTTCGTCGGCATTGAGCGCCTGCCAGTGCTTGGCCAGCATCAACAGGGCGCTGCGCATCATCTCCGGAATGTTCTCGCTCGGCTCTTCGAGCCGGGCCATCAATGCGCACAGCCCCTGATATCCTTGCACTGCCACGATCCCGAGTTCACTCAATGCTGCTCGCAAGGCGTTCGCCACCATGGTCCGCTGCCGGACCAGCAAGGCACGCGCGCTATGAACCGCCAGCGTTGCCTGTTGCCCGATGCTCTTCACCGGAACAAACCGCATCGTCGGTCGGGTCACAGCCTCGCAGACCCCTTCGGCATCGCGGCCATCGTTCTTGTTGCGCTTGACGTAGGGCTTCACATAGGCCGGCGGCATCAACCGCACCTCGTGGCCATACCGGCCGATCACGCGCGCCCAATGATGAGCGCTGCCGCAAGCCTCCATGCCCACCAGGCACGGCGGCAACTGTGCGAAAAACTTCTCGACCGAGGCTCGCTTGAGCTGGCGCCTCACCACCACAGCTCCCGACGCGTCAATCCCGTGGACTTGAAAAACGTTCTTCGCCAGATCAACCCCAATCGTGCTAATCTTCGTCATGGACGGCTCCCTTTGTCTGGTTCGACTCAACATCACCAGTCTGGCACACCGATGCCGTTCGGGGGCCGTCCATCCC
>NZ_JAULLN010000081.1:0-1317 GCF_041357655.1 Bradyrhizobium sp. DN3
ACCGCCCGTTCGCACATCCTGGCAGATTTTACAGACACAAGAGGTCGGATTGCGCAGCAATCCGGGTGAGGGACCGCAGCGAACAGTGAGACTGTAACTCCTCACCCAGATCGCATCTCTCGATGCGATCTGACCTCTCCCTGCGGGAGAGGTGAACCCTGAGCTCGCATCGATTCAATCAAAACTCATCGCGCTTCAATCGCCCCATTGCGCGAACGCGTCGTTGAAGGCGCGCTCGCCGGGGGCGCCCTTCTCGATCGCGATGATGGCGCGGCGCTGGTTGGCGTAGACCAGCGGCACGTCGAACCATGAGCGCTCCTTCAGGAGCTGGACGTTGCGGGAGCGGTCGGCGTCGACATTGGACAGGCCGACCAGGAAGAAGCCGTCGGTGACCTTGACCGCGAGGCCGGCGAGCGGCGTACCGCGCGCCTGCTCGTTCGACTTCATCAGGATGCCCGGCACGTTGGAGACGCTGCCACCGGGAAAATCCTGCGGCAGGATGAAGGTCAGTTCCGCGGTGTGGCTCGCCGGCAGCGAGGAGTCGGTATTGCGGCGGAACGACATCGTCATCTTGAACTTGCGGTCGGGGATCTCGATGTCGGCGCGCACGGCGAGGTCGGCCTTCTGGTTGCCGGACGCCTTGATCGGCTCCAGCCGCCACACCACCGAGCCGACATATTGCTTGCCCTTCGGATCGGACGGATCCTCGTCATAGAGCACGACCTTCTGCGCCACCGGCGCAACCGGCTGGTCGCTCGCCGAAGGCTGGCCGACGCGATCCGGGATCTTCGGCTTGCTCTGCGGCTGGGCCGGACTCGGCGCCTCCACCACTTGGGTCGCGGACGGCTTGAGAAAGCCGTTGACGATCTGGACCAGCTGCTTGCCCCAGAGGATGCCGGCACCGACCAGGATCAGCACGATGCCGACGGCGATCGCGCTCTTGAACGGGAAGGCGGAGCCGGTGCGGACGCGCTTCTTGGCGTCGCGCTCGGCGGCGATGCGCGGACGCGGCGACTGCGGCGTGTAGCGCTCGGCCTCCTCGATCGACTCGTCGTAGGAATAGGGCGCCTCTGCCTCGCCGCTACGGTTTTCCAGGCTCGGCTCCAACCGGTCGAACTCCGGTGAGGGCGAGGGCACATTGGCGTAGGTGCGGCGCGCGGCACGGCTCGCCTGCGCGGCAGCACCGCCGAGATCGTTGGCATCGGCCGTGATGTCGCGGAAGCCGCGCACGCCCGGTGCGGGTGGCAGCGGTGGCGGCGGGCCCATGTCCGGCGGACGGCGCGCACCCGCGCGATCGCGTCCGGCCGGTGGAGGCGC
>NZ_JAULLN010000082.1:0-1306 GCF_041357655.1 Bradyrhizobium sp. DN3
CGGGGAGCAACTGTGTTGAAGTAGCCCGGCGATCGGCCGGCCTCAAGGCTGGCGCTTGCGCGCCACCGCCTCCGGCGGCTGACGGCCTTGACCCCGTCCGCTCACCGGTCTTCAGGCCGTGCATGCGCTCGGCGGAAGCCGAGCGGAGTCGCTCACTTCGTACCGACTGGCGTCCCATTTCTCACCGCGCGCGATCATAACGTTGAGGATCACGATCAGCTTGCGCATACAGGCAGTAAGCGCAACCTTCGGCTCTTTGCCTTTGGTGATCAGGCGATCGTAGAAGGCCTTGAGCACGGGGTTGTGCCGTGTCGCAGCTCCCATACACGCCATGTAGAAGAGATTGCGGACTTTGCGGCGCCCGCCCTGGATATGGCGGATGCCTCGACGCTTGCCGCTGTCGTGATCGTAGGGCGCAGCCCCCAGCAACGCCGCAGCAACTTTGTTGCTCATCTGGCCGAGTTCCGGCATCGACCCGATGAGCCCGGCGGACGTGCTCCCGGCAAGACCCGGCACGCTCTCGATGATCTCGGCGAGCTCGGCAAATCGCGGCGTGGCCTTGATCAATGCTGCGATCGCGGCTTCGAGCTTGGCAATTTCGGCGGCGATCTGCTTTCGCAGGCGATCCTGCATCTTCCGCACGACGTCAGGTGTGGAATGCTCCCTCCTGTTTTGCAAGCTGGTCTGCGCGTCGATCAGAGCCTGGCGCGCAGTCACGATCTGCGCCAGCTTCTCACGTGCCGCATCGTAGGTTTGGCCTCTTGCCTCGATGAAGGTCTCGGTGAACCAGGCGATCATCGCCGCATCGATCGGATCGTTCTTGGCGAGTCGTCCAGCCGATTTGGCGAAGTTCCGCACCCGCTTTGGGTCCACGACCAGGGCTTCGATACCAGCCTCGCGCAGCGCCTTGGCCCACTCCCGCTCATAGCCGCCGGAAGCCTCCATGGCTGCCTTGCCGACTTTGTGCTTGCGAAGCCAGCGGATCAGTGATCGCCGTCCCTCTGGCGTGCTTGGGAACGTCTGCCGTAGCGACAACGAGCGAATGCACGCATCCACCTTGTCCTTGGCCACATCGAGACCGACGACAATCAGCTCATTCTGTGCCATCGTCCACTCCCTTCCTTGCTCGGTTCGGGCTCCAAGCCCTTGCAACTGTTCGGGTTGAGGAAGACACCGGATCTGTCCCTCGCTCCCCGACAGGCTCGAGGCCTTTGAGGTCGGACGGGCTCAGATCCAGCGACGGGCGGTTGGTCAGAACCGCCCGTTCGCACATCCTGGCAGATTTTACAGACACAAGAGGTCGGAT
>NZ_JAULLN010000083.1:0-1230 GCF_041357655.1 Bradyrhizobium sp. DN3
TGTTGATGTCGCTGGCGCGGTTGTCGAGCGACTGGGCCGTGAAGAAGTTGGTGGGGTTGTCCAGAGCCGAGTTGACGCTCTTGCCGGTCGACAGACGGCTCTGCGTGGTGGCGAGAAGGTCAGCGGTGGACTGGAGAGAGAGCAGGTTCTGACGAACCGACGAAGAGAGAACGATACCGGACATTGAGTGTTACCCTTCTGGTACGCAACGCAACAAACTTCGATTAGGATTAATCGATGGCCGGGACGGTGAACGCAGACGGCTAACAAAGCATGAAGCGTGTCGCGCCAATCCTTGCGCGGATTCACCATGCGGGCGACCGGAGGCGGATCGGGCTCGCTTATATCGTCATGATAGGATGACGCTTTTTCGTGCAGCGGCTGGGTGTTTGCGACTTGTCAACCATAACTCAGAGTGAGCAATTGGCTGGATCCGAATCCATCCTCTCCACTTTTGCCGAGCGGCACTCTGATGCCGTCAAAAAAAAGCGGCGGGGCCGAAGCCCCGCCGCCCGATCTTGCTTGCGATGTTGTCCGCTTGTTAGCGGAGCAGCTGGAGCACGCTCTGCTGCGACTGGTTGGCCAGCGACAGCGCGGAGACCGCGATCGACTGGCGGGTCGACAGCGCCTGGCTGTTGGCCGCTTCGGTGTTGGTGTCGGCCAGAGTCAGGTTGGACGAGCCGGTCTGCAGCACGTTGATCAGGCTCTTGTTGAAGTCCTGACGAACCTGCACCACCGAGAGGTTCGAACCGAGGCTCGAGGCCTCTGAGCGCAGCGTGCTCGACGCGGCGTTCAGGTTCGACAGCACCTTGTTGGTCGCGGAGTTGTCGATGAAGTCGACACCGCTGGTCAGGGCGGCAAGGCCCAGACCCTTGGAGTTATACGTCACGCCCGTGATGCTGAGGTTCGACTTGCCGGTCTCGTCGAACACCAGCTTGAGCTGATCGCCGTTCAACAGGTTGACACCGTTGAACGAAGAGTCCTGCGAGGTCGTGTCGATCTGGTTCAGGATGTTGTTGTACTGAGACACCAGGTTCGCACGCGAGGTCTGCGCAACCGTATCCTGGACGGGGGTGGAAGCCGTCGAGAACGTGAGCGACGAGGTCAGAGTGCCACCGATCGCACCACCCGCGGCGCTCGAGCCGATCGTCGAGGACGCGTAGTCGTTGGTGGTCGAGACCGTCAGCAGGCCGTTGGCGTCGATCGTCGCGGTCAGGTTGTTGGCCTGAA
>NZ_JAULLN010000084.1:0-1141 GCF_041357655.1 Bradyrhizobium sp. DN3
GCGAGCAGCAACGTGGTGTATAGCGGCGCGGCCGGCGGCACCACGGCGGCGACCGGCACCACGACGCTCGGCGCCACCATCGGCACGTTCACGGGCACCGCGGGAACGGCTGGCGATGGTACCACGGCCCTGACCGGCACCATCACCCTGATCGCCACCAACGGCACGACCGCGACCGGCCTGATCGGCAACGCTCAGCCTGCCGACGGCGACACGCTGACCGTGAACGGCAAGACCATCACCTTCCGCAGCGGCGCTGCGCCGGCGTCGAGCGCGGTTGCGTCCGGCTCGGGCGTCAGCGGCAACCTCGTCACCGACGGCAACGGCAACACCACCGTCTATCTCGGCACCGCGGGCACCCCGGCTGCGACCGTCAACGATCTGTTGACCGCGGTCGATCTCGCCAGCGGCGTCAAGACGGCATCGATCACCTCAGGTGCCGCGACGATCGCCACGAGCGTCAACCAGACTGCTTCGAGCGTTGGTGGCGGCGCCGTCACGCTGAAGAGCTCGACGGGTGCTGATCTGAGCGTCACCGGCAAGGCCGACCTGCTCAAGGCTCTCGGCCTGACCACGTCAGTGGGCGGCGGCAACGCCACCGTGAGCGTCAACCGGACCACGAGCTCGGCCTCGCTGGGCGCGACGATCACGGACGGTTCGACGCTGAACGTCGACGGTCACGTCATCACCTTCAAGAACGCGCCGACCCCGGGTACGACCGGTGCGCCGAGCGTTCCGAGCGGTTATGGTGCGAGCGGTGCGGTCGTGACCGACGGCAACGGCAACTCGACCGTCTATCTGCAGGGCGGCACGATCAACGACGTGCTGAAGGCGATCGACCTTGCCACCGGTGTGCAGACCGCGACGGTCAACGCCAACGGCACCGCGACGCTTGCGACGGCCACCGGCCAGACCAACTCGTCGATCAACGCCTCGGGCCAGCTCAAGATCTCGACCGGCGTCAACGCCGACCTGTCGGTCACCGGCACCGGCAACGCGCTGAATGCGCTCGGCCTCGCCGGCAACACCGGGACTGCGACCGCGTTCACCGCAGCACGTACCTCGGGCATTGGCGGCATCGCCGGTAAGACCTTGACCTTCACCTCCTTCAACGGCGGCACGGCGGTCAACGTCACCTTCG
>NZ_JAULLN010000085.1:0-1064 GCF_041357655.1 Bradyrhizobium sp. DN3
GCCATCTCCTGGCGCCTGATTCCGTTCCTGGTGCTGGCCTACTTCTTCTCCTATCTCGACCGCGTCAATCTCGGCTTCGCCGCGCTGACCATGAATGCGGAGCTGAAGTTCACGCCGCTGATCTTCTCCTGGGGCGCCGGCATCTTCTTCATCGGCTATTTCATCTTCGAGGTGCCGAGCAACCTCGCGCTGGAGAAATTCGGCGCCAGCCGCTGGATCGCCCGCATCATGGTGACCTGGGGCATCATCTCGGCGCTGATGGCGCTGGTCAGCGGTGTCACCAGCTTCTACGTCCTGCGCTTCCTGCTCGGCGTCGCCGAGGCCGGCTTCTTCCCGGGCATCATCCTGTATCTGACTTATTGGTATCCGGCCGAATACCGCGCCCGCTTCCTCGCAGCGTTCGCCATTGCCGTGCCGGTCTCGACCGTGATCGGCGCGCCGATCTCGGGCCTCTTGCTCGGGCTCGACGGCATCATGGGGCTGAAGGGCTGGCAGTGGTTGTTCATCATCGAGGGCATTCCTTCGGTGCTGCTCGGCCTCGTCACCTGGTTCTATCTCACCGACCGACCGGAGAAGGCGAATTGGCTTTCGGCCGAGCAGAAAGCCTGGCTCAAGGCCAAACTCGATTCCGAGATCGCCATCAAGCAGGCGGTGAAGCATCCCTCGCTCGGCCAGGCGCTGTCGTCGCCGAAGGTGATCGCGCTCAGCCTGATCTATTTCGGCTTCGTCGGCGCGCTCTATGGCATGCAGTTCTGGCTGCCGCAGATCGTCAAGGCCTTCGGCCTCACCAACGCGCAGACCGGCTTCGTCACCGCGATCCCCTATCTGTTCGGCACCATCGCCATGATCCTGTGGGCGCGGCATTCGGATGCGAGCCGCGAGCGCGTGATGCATGTCGGCGCGCCGCTGCTGCTCACCGCGGTCGCGCTCGGCATCTCCTCCTATCTCACCGATCCCACCCTCACGATGGTGGTGCTGACGGTCGCCGCGATCGGCGTGTTCTGCTGCTTCGGCGTGTTCTGGACCCTGCCGACCGCCTGGCTGTCCGGCACGGCGGCGGCCGG
>NZ_JAULLN010000086.1:0-1061 GCF_041357655.1 Bradyrhizobium sp. DN3
CGGCGGCATGCCAAGGCTGCGCGATCAAGAGCCAATGTACGCCGTCCAAGGAGCGCCGCATCACGCGTTGGGAGCATGAGCACGTAGTCGAGGAGGTCCAGAGACGGCTCGATTCCAATCCCGACGCCATGCGGACGCGACGCGAGACGGTCGAGCATCCCTTCGGCACGATCAAAGCCCGTATGGGTGCGACCCACTTCCTGATGAAGCGCCTACGGAACGTTGCCGCCGAGATGGCGTTGCATGTCCTTGCCTATAACCTCACTCGGGCGATGAACATCGTCGGCAAACCAAGCCTGATTGCAGCCATCCGCGCCGCCTGAAGGCCGGAAAGTGCGTCCAAAAGCGCAATATCGCGTCGCGATACCCACCTTGGCCGATCATTGAACGATCCGACGCGAGAACATCGGCCGCCTGCAATGATTGGCGACCACGGCCGCGTGCCGACCTATCGGTTTGCACACAACCAAGACCCGTTGCGGACCTCACGCTTGACTCAAATCTTAACAGTTGATCGGGCCTTCGGTTTACTTGGTTTATGCCGGGATTTTGTGTACGGAACGGCTCGCGGTCGCGCGCCGGGAGCGCTAATTCGTGACGCACAGAATGTCAGGTCCGCAAGGGTTGGTCTCAATGAGGAGAACTCTCGTGTTCTCGCTCCTCGGCCCCGCGCTTGGCATCGCATCAGCCGTCGTAATCGATCTAATTGAAACAGGACGTATTGGTGAGGAAACCGCGATCTGGGCCTTCTTGTTCTCGCTTGCCGTTTCAATCGCCACCGGACCTGTCGACGGCTACTTCGCACATTTCATCCCCCTGCCGCTCAGGGCACCTCTAAGCGCAATCGTTGGCGCGGCGACTGTGGCTCTTCTCCTACTCTCGATAACGAGACAGTCCATCCCGCCCCTAGCGTTGACGCCGTTTGTTTTGTCTGGAGCAGTGTGCATGGGCTTGTGCTCGCTACTGTCGGGACCTTCCCGTGATGAGCCGAGCTAACTTCCGCTGTTGGCCGATTCTGTTGAAAAAGACGGCTGTTGCGACGCAGAGATATCAGTGATTCA
>NZ_JAULLN010000087.1:0-1053 GCF_041357655.1 Bradyrhizobium sp. DN3
CGAAGGAGCTCGGGCTGGACGGCTCCGTGCTCAGCCGATGGGTGAAGGAGCGCAGCACGGTAGCAGCCGGCGGCAGCGCCGCGGCGCCCACGTCGCAAGCGGCGGTGCCGTCGGCGGACCAAGCTGACGTGATCGCACGGTTGCAGCGGGAAAACGAACAGTTGCGCATGGAGCGCGACATTTTAAAAAAGTCGATCGCGATCTTTGCTGGACCCCGGACATGAAGTTCCGCTTCATCGAAGATCGCCGCGCGGACTATCCGGTCAAGATCATGTGCCGTGTCCTCGGCGTCTCGCCTGCGGGCTACTATGCTTGGCGGTCGCGCCCGGAAAGCCCCCGGGCCGCTGCCAATCGAGAGTTGCTGGAGGACATCAAGCGGGTTCATCGCGACAGTCATGGTCGCTATGGCAGCCCGCGCATTCATGTCGAACTCAAGGCCCAGGGACACCATGCAAGCCGTGGCCGAATCGAGCGGCAGATGCGCGGCCATGGCGTTCGAGCCATCTCGGCCGGGCCGCGACGATGCCGCACCACCGATAGCGGGCATGGCTTGCCGATCGCGCCCAACTTGCTCGGCCGGAACTTCTCGGCCGCCATGCGCAATCAGGTCTGGCTCGCCGACATCACCTATGTCCGGACCGGCCAAGGATGGTTGTACCTGGCCGCCATCATGGATCTGTACAGTCGCCGTATCGTGGGCTGGGCGATGGACGACCATCTGCGCGCCGAATTGCCGCTCGCCGCATTAAGGATGGCGATCAAGGGACAAACGCCCGGCGCCGGCCTGATCCATCACTCCGATCGCGGCATCCAATATGCTTCAACCGAGTACCGCCAAGCGCTGCAAGCCGCCGGCTTCCGGCCTTCGATGAGCCGCAGAGCCGACTGCTACGACAACGCCCCGATGGAAAGCTTCTTCCACACGCTCAAGTCCGAACTGATCCATCACCGTCAATATCCGACCCGCGATGAAGCTGCGCGCGACATCTTCGCCTACGTCGAGGGCTTCTACAATCAACACCGCAGACACTCGGCCATCGGCTATATCAGCCC
>NZ_JAULLN010000088.1:0-1040 GCF_041357655.1 Bradyrhizobium sp. DN3
GTCATGGGCTTGGGCAAGGTGACTGCAACGCCAGCCTCTTCGCAGGCTAATATCTCCTCTCCGTCGAAGTAGCCACGGTCGGCGACCGCCTCGAGCTTGTCTACTTCGAGCACTTCTTTGGCTTGCTTCGACATCCGAGCAAGCTGCCCACGGTCGTTGCCAACGTTTATGACCTCGTGCGCAACAATCAGATGGTGTTCGGTGTCCACCGCGACCTGGACATTGTAGCCGACGACACCCGATCCGCGGCCACTGGTGGCCATCGAACGGGCATCCGGATCGGTGAGCGATATCTGTTGATCTGGCGTGTTGCGCATCTGCGCGTCAAGCACTTCCAGGCGGCTCATCTCCTGCTTCAGCCGAGCGATCTTTTCCTTGATCCTTGTCGTCTTGATGCTGATCGCTTCCGATGGCTCCTGCCGATCGGCGCTATCGAGTTGACGCAGATATCGACCGACGCTTTCCTCGATCTGCGCGATCCGCCTCGCCATCTTGGCATGCGTGAAGTTGCGGTCGCGGTTGTTCACCGCCTTGAACTTGCTGCCGTCGATTGCGACGCTTGGGGTCTGCAACAGGCCCATTTGCCGGCATAGTGCAATGAACTTCGCACAAACCTTCCGGATCGCCGCACCATTGTCCTTCCGGAAATCGGCGATCGTCTTATGATCGGGAGCCAGGCGGCCGATCAGCCACATCACCTCGATATTGCGGCACGCCTCACGTTCCAGGCGGCGACTGGATTGCACCCGATTGAGATAACCGTAGATGTAAAGCTTCAGAAGGACTGCCGGATGATAGGAGGGGCGGCCCGTCTGCTTGGCGATCACACGCTCAAACCCCATTCCAAGCAGGTCGAGCGCCTCGACGAACACATCGATCACATGGACCGCGTTATCCTCGCTTACCCAATCCTCCAGGCATTCCGGCAAGAGCGTCAGCTGGGATCTGTCCGCGCCTTTAACGAAGCGTCCCATCCGTATCCCCCACCAGGAAACGGCGGAATCGTAGCCGACTCGTGGCTTTTCACACAGCCAGGGTCA
>NZ_JAULLN010000089.1:0-936 GCF_041357655.1 Bradyrhizobium sp. DN3
AGAGCCTGACTCAAAAAGGGCGGCGAGCTTTTTAGGGTGCAGCGAGGCGTCTTGTCAGCAGCCTGAGATGGGCAACATGAAGCCAGGCAAGCTCTGTCGCGGCCGAGCCTTCAAAGTCTCTGGTGAGGCGTCGGCAGCGACCGAGCCACGCAAAGGTGCGTTCGACCACCCAACGTTTGGGCAGGAGCTGGAAGCCCTTGACCCCCGGTGGTCGCTGGACGATTTCGATTGTCCACGGTCCACAGTGGGACAGCGCGTTGGTAAGCTGTTTGCCGCGGTAAACCCGATCGGCAAAGACATGTTGGAGGCTCGGGAAGCGGTCTCGCAGGTGCTCGAGCAAGGGGACCGCGCCATGGACATCCTGAACGTTCGCAGGATGGACATAGGCTGCGAGCAGAAGGCCATTGGTATCGGTGACGATGTGCCGCTTGCGCCCATGCAGGCGCTTGCCGGGATCGAAGCCACGAGGTCCTCCGGCCTGCGTTGTCGAAGCAGTTTGGCTGTCGATGACGGCAGCCGTCGGCGTTGGCTTATGGCCGAGCTTCTTCCGTGCCCGCCGCACCAGGATTCGAACGATCCGGTGCCACCTGCCGCTGTCGCGCCAGGCGTAAAAATAGCCCTGCACCGTCGAGTATGGCGGGAACTCCTTGGGCAAGGCTCGCCATTGGCAGCCGCTCGACAAAATATAGAAAATCGCCTGCACGATCTCGCGCAAATCGACCTCGCGCGGCCGGCCCAATCGCCGCCGCGGCGGCATCTTCCGGGCGATCAGCGCCCACTCGGCATCGGTCAGGTCGCTTGCGTAACGCAGTCCACTGCGCTGATACTGGATACGAGCGGCTTTGGTCCACGGCATGGTGTCCTCCCTCGAATCTTTGCAAATCCGAAGGAATCACAAGCCCGCCAAAACCGCTCACCCTTTTTCGGTCGGGCTCT
>NZ_JAULLN010000090.1:0-869 GCF_041357655.1 Bradyrhizobium sp. DN3
GATTCGGAGTTGCCAGCTCGTGCAGCAACGCAATTCGGTGGTTATGGGTCCCGGATCGGCGCGCGCTTGAGGGCGCGCTTGTCCGGGACGACAGCTGAGGGCAGTGCGACAGCGGGGCCTTACGCCGCCCGGATATTCGCCATGAAGCGGTCGAGCTCGGCGCGCAAGCGGGTGCTTTCGCTCGACAGCGTCTTGGCCGAGTTCAGCACCTCTTCCGAGGCCGAACCGGTTTCGGCGGCGCCGCGGTTGACCTCGCCGATATCGGTGGCCGCGGTCTGAGTGCCCTGCGCGACGGTCTGGACGCTGCGGGCGATCTCCTGCGTTGCCGCACCCTGCTGCTCGACGGCGCTCGCGATCGAGGTCGAGATCGACGAGATCTGGCCGATGGTCGCGCCGATCTCCTTGATCGCGGCGACCGATTCGGCCGTGGCGCCCTGCATGCCGGTAATATGCGAGGAGATTTCATCCGTCGCCTTCGCCGTCTGGCTCGCCAGCGACTTCACCTCGCTCGCAACCACCGCAAAGCCGCGGCCGGCTTCACCGGCGCGCGCCGCCTCGATGGTGGCGTTGAGCGCCAGAAGATTGGTCTGCTCGGCGATCGCCGTGATCAGCTTGACCACTTCGCCGATCTGCTGGGCGGCATGCGACAGTTTGCCGATGCGGCCGTCGGTCTCCTTGGCCTGCACCACGGCGGCCTCGGCGATACGGCTGGAGTCGCGGACCTGGCGGCCGATCTCCTCGACCGAGGCCGACAGCTCTTCGGTCGCGGTCGCCACCGACTGCATGTTGGAGGAGGCCTGCTCGGAGACGCCGGCGACCTGGCTCGACAGGCTCTGCGTGGTCTCGGCGGTGCGGGTCAGCGTGGAGGC
>NZ_JAULLN010000091.1:0-813 GCF_041357655.1 Bradyrhizobium sp. DN3
TGCAGCGACGGCTTCATCTCCTTGCGGGTGAACCAGTCGGCGAACGCCATCGGCAGGAAGTGGCCGACGTCGATCACCTCGGTGGCCTGGCCCTTGATCACGGCCGAGCCCAGAATGCCCGAACCGGAGCCGCCGACCTCGATGTTGAGCCGCTCCTCGACGATGTCGATGATCTCGTCGACGACGAGGCCCATGGAGCGGCCGTCATCGGCGAACACCAGGATCGGCTGGGCGCCCTGGCTCGCGATGGTGACGCCCTCCATGGCGACCAGCGGCATCAGCTGCTCGCGGTACTGCACCATGTAGCGGCCGTTGCTGAACTCGATCTTGTCGGCCGGCAGCTCCTCGAGGCGGGTGACGAGGCCGAGCGGGACCGCCTTGGGCTGGGACGAGCCGGCGCGGAACACCAGCAGCGAGGTGGTCTGCTCGCCACTGCCGATGTGATGGCCTGCGTTCTCGTCGGCCATGTCATGGGCCGAGGAGCCGGCGGCGCCGAGCGCCTTGGCAATGCCGTTGGGATCGATGATCATGATGACGGCGCCATCGCCCAAGATGGTGTTGCCGGAGAACATGTCGATGTGACGCAGCTTGGTCGACATCGGCTTGACCACGATCTCCTCGGTGTGGAACACGCCGTCGACGACGATGCCAAAAGTCTGGCTGCCGACCTGGGTCACCACGATAAAACCGTTCTCGGGATCGGACGCGGCGCCATCGTCGATCTTCAAGAGCTTCTTCAGATGGATCAGCGGCAGCAGCTTGTTGCGCAGGCGCAAGACCGCGGTGTCCTTGATGCGCTCGATGCGGTGCTCG
>NZ_JAULLN010000092.1:0-747 GCF_041357655.1 Bradyrhizobium sp. DN3
TGCGCGCGCAGAGCTTTGACGTGGTCCTGACCGACATCGAGATGCCCGACATGAACGGGTTCGAGTTCGCCGAACTGATCCGCTCCGACAACAATCTGGGGTCGATGCCGATCATCGGCCTCTCCGCGCTGGTGTCGCCGGCGGCGATCGAGCGCGGCCGTCAGGCCGGCTTCCACGACTATGTCGCCAAGTTCGACCGTCCCGGTCTGATCGCGGCGCTGAAGGAGCAGACCGCGGGCGCCGCCGGCGCCTCCGAGCTGAGCCGGGCGGCGGCGTAAGGGCGACAAGGAGATAGATCGATGAGCAGCAAGACCCAGTCCAGCGAGGGCGCCATGGTCGAATACGTCACCGCGATGATCGGCGGCCAGCTGTTCGGCCTGCCGATCTCCCGCGTCCAGGACGTGTTCATGCCCGAGCGCGTCACCCGCGTGCCGCTGTCCTCGCGCGAGATCGCCGGCGTCCTGAACCTGCGCGGCCGCATCGTCACCGTGGTCGACATGCGCGCCCGGCTCGGCCTGCCCAAGGCCGAAGACGGCAAGGTGCCGATGGCGGTCGGCGTCGACCTGCGCGGTGAATCCTATGGCCTCTTGATCGACCAGATCGGCGAGGTGCTGCGCCTGCCCGAGGACGGCAAGGAGGAAAACCCCGTCAACCTCGATCCGCGCATGGCCAAGCTCGCCGGCGGCGTCCACCGCCTCGACGGCCAGCTCATGGTCGTCCTCGACGTCGATCGCGTCCTCGAGCTCG
>NZ_JAULLN010000093.1:0-737 GCF_041357655.1 Bradyrhizobium sp. DN3
TCGATGTACGGCACGGTGTGCGCGCCGCATTTGTCGCCGATCAACAAGGAATCGCAGGCGGTGAAGTTGCGCGCGCCGGTCGCTTTGCGGTGCGCGGTGACGAGGCCGCGATAGGTGTTCTGCGATTTGCCGGCAGCAATGCCCTTGGAGATGATCCGGCTCGACGTGTTCTTGCCGAGATGAATCATCTTGGTTCCCGAATCGACCTGCTGGAAGCCGTTCGAGATCGCGATCGAGTAGAACTCGCCGCGGGAATTGTCGCCGCGCAGGATGCAGCTCGGATATTTCCAGGTGATCGCCGAACCGGTTTCGACCTGGGTCCAGGAGATCTTGGAATGGTTGCCGCGGCAGTCGCCACGCTTGGTGACGAAATTGTAGATGCCGCCCTTGCCTTCCGAATTGCCGGGATACCAGTTCTGCACCGTCGAATATTTGATCTCGGCATCGTCGAGCGCCACGAGCTCGACCACGGCCGCGTGCAGCTGGTTCTCGTCGCGCTGCGGCGCGGTGCAGCCCTCGAGATAGGAGACGTAAGAGCCCTTGTCGGCGATGATCAGCGTGCGCTCGAACTGGCCGGTGTTGCGCTCGTTGATGCGGAAATAGGTCGACAGCTCCATCGGGCAGCGCACGCCCGGCGGCACATAGACGAACGAGCCGTCGGAGAACACCGCCGAGTTCAGCGTCGCGTAGAAATTGTCCGACGTCGGCACCACGGAGCCGAGATATTTCTGCACCAG
>NZ_JAULLN010000094.1:0-647 GCF_041357655.1 Bradyrhizobium sp. DN3
GCCCTCGCCGGCCACGCTCTTGATGTCGATGGTGCCGCCGATCTGGTCGATATTGGTGCGGACCACGTCCATGCCGACGCCGCGGCCGGAGACCGAGGTGATGGCGGCCGCGGTGGAGAAGCCCGGCGCGAAGATGAACTTGTGGATCTGGGCCTCGCTCATCTTCTCGAGCTCAGCCTCGGTGACCAACCCTGAGGAGATCGCCTTGGCCTTGATCTTCTCGGTGTTGAGGCCGCGGCCGTTGTCGGCGATGCAGATGATGATGTGGCCGCCCTCGTGATAGGCGGACAGCCGGATGGTGCCCTGCTCGCCCTTGCCGGCCGCTAAGCGCTCGGCGGGGGTCTCCAGGCCATGATCGGCGGAGTTGCGCACCATGTGGGTGAGCGGGTCCTTGATCAGGTCGAGCACCTGGCGGTCGAGCTCGGTGTCGGCGCCGTGCATCTCCAGTTCGATCTGCTTGCCGAGTTCGCTCGAGAGATCGCGGACGATGCGGGGCAGCTTCTGCCAGGCATTGCCGATCGGCTGCATGCGCGTCTTCATGACGCCCTCCTGCAGCTCGGCGGTGACATTGGACAGCCGCTGCAGCGGCACCTTGAACTCGGTGTCCTCGTTGCGGCGGGAGATCTCCAACAGCTGGTTGCGGGTCA
>NZ_JAULLN010000095.1:0-462 GCF_041357655.1 Bradyrhizobium sp. DN3
CGAAGTTTCAGAGGGGCGCTCTCGCCTTCATCAAAACGAACAGGTGAGAACCGGCGGCGATCAGTGAGAAAATGACTATCCCTAATTCGGCACCGTGCACATGCTGCGGCGCATACGTTGAAGCCAGCCAAATGAAGAACCGGACGGCCGCCATGAAGGCAATCATCCCCCACATAGCGAGCCATTTTGGGGCGTACCAAGTTGGCTCGCCGTTGGGACCCCATTGCATAGCAACGCGCTCGCTTGCGATACGCGGGCCAAGATAAAGGTTTAACCCGACGACCAACGCGATAGCGAAACCAAAGACGTAGTCTGCTGGCACCATGCTTTCCGCCTTCCAAACACCAGCCGAGACTATCCAGAGACGGAGAAGCGATCTAGTGTTGTTTAGATGGAGCCGCTCGCGTCTACTTCCTTATGGTCGCTGGTAGATTGACTAGACGCTACGACCGCTTCTGGCCC
>NZ_JAULLN010000096.1:0-418 GCF_041357655.1 Bradyrhizobium sp. DN3
ACTTCCGCAAGGACAATGGCAAGGCCATTCGTGAGGTCTGTCGCGAGTTCGTCGCACTGTGCCGCAAGCTTGATCTGTTCAGTGCAGCAAGCGTCGCCATTGACGGGTCAAAGTTCAAGGCTGTCAATGCGCGGGACAAGAACTTTACCGAGGCCAAGATGAAGCGGCGTCTTGAGCGGATCGATGAGAGCATCGCCCGCTATCTCTCGCAGCTCGAGACCGCTGATCGGCATGGCGACGCGGTGCCGGAGGCGAAGGTTGAGCGGTTAAAGGGCAAGATCGAGAAGCTCAAGGAGGAGATCATCCGGCTCAACACGATCAACGCGGAGATGATAAAGAGTGAGGACAAGCAGATCTCGCTGACCGATCCTGACGCGCGCTCGATGGCGACAAGTGGCAAGGACACCGGGATCGTTGG
>NZ_JAULLN010000097.1:0-415 GCF_041357655.1 Bradyrhizobium sp. DN3
CGGCCCGGCGGCGGAGCCGCGGGCGTGCTGCCGGGGGCCGGAGTCGCAGTCGGCGCGGGAGTCGGTGTCGGTGTGGTCGCCGGGGCAGGTGTGCCCGGGCGAGCCGTGGGCGCTGCTGCGGGAGCAGGGGGCGTCGCCGTGGGCGCAGGCGCGGGCCGCCCTGCAGGACCCGCTGCAGGAGGCGGCGGCGTCGGAGTCGGGCGAGCCGCAGGCGGCGGTGGCGTGGGCGCATGCTGCTGCGGAGCCGCGGCCGGCGGCGGCGAAGGTTGCTTCGCGGCAGGCGGCGGGGGTGGCGGCGTGGGAGACGGACGCGCTGCAGGCGGTGCCGGAGGAGGCGGGGTCGGCGCATGCTGCTGCGGCGCCGCGGCCGGCGGCGGTGCAGGCTGCTTCGGCGCGGCAGGCGGCGGGGGTGGTG
>NZ_JAULLN010000098.1:0-413 GCF_041357655.1 Bradyrhizobium sp. DN3
CCGCGGGTGCCAGCCGGCACCCGGCCTTCCCTGCGCCCTCTTGGATCTAGAGGGTCGAGTGACGAAGCAAAGCTCGGGCGAAACGCGCCGCGAGAATGGGGACGTATGTCTGCGACCACACGCGCGCCGTCATCGCCCGGCTTGACCGGGCGATCCAGTACTCCGAGACGCTTGTGATTGAACCGAGAGGCCGCGGCGTCCTAGATTCCCCGCCGGAGCCTGTCATCGGGCTCGCCGAAGGCGAGACCTGGTGGCGGGGAATGACAGTGGCATTTGGAGGACGACGGCGATGCCCCTTGCTCTGTCATTGCGAGGAGCCCTTGCGACGAAGCAATCCAGAATTTTGCCGCGGAGGGATTCTGAGCCTCCCCTAAATCGGTGGACACCTATAGCTTAGGCAGTGAGAGGTGTCA
>NZ_JAULLN010000099.1:0-359 GCF_041357655.1 Bradyrhizobium sp. DN3
CAAGATCGACTTCCAGGACATCTACTATTACGCGGCGCCGAAGCCGAAGAAGACGCTGTCCTCGATCGACGAGATCGATCCGGAGATCCTGAAGACCTACGAGAAGCTCGGCATCACGCTGCGGGAGGTCGCGACCCTCGAGGGCGTCGAGCCGCCACCCGGCGGCGAGCAGACGCCGAACCGCAAGATCGCGATCGACGCGGTGTTCGATTCGGTCTCGGTTGCGACCACGTTCAAGGCCGAGCTGAAGAAGGCCGGCGTGATCTTCATGCCGATCTCGGAAGCGATCCGCGAGCATCCCGAGCTGGTGCAGAAATATCTCGGCTCCGTGGTGCCGACGTCGGACAATTTCTACGCGA
>NZ_JAULLN010000100.1:0-351 GCF_041357655.1 Bradyrhizobium sp. DN3
GGCAGGCGGTGACGGTGATCCTGTCCTCGATCGACCGCATCAAGGAGATTTTGGCGGGTCTGGAGGCGACCGAAGCCGAGCCGGAGGGCAACGACCGCGACCTCATCGACAAGCTGGAGGCGATGGTCGAGCAGGGCATGGCCGCGATGGCGGCTGGCGCAGCTCCCGTCGCCGACGCGCCGCCGCTGGCGCCGGAAGCCCCGGCTGCCGCTGCGCCCGCCAAGGCGATGACCACGGGCACGCTGATCGCACAGATGCTGGAGCGCCCGTTGCGTCCCGGCGAAGTCTCGCTCGACGAGCTCGAGCGCGCCTTCCGCGAGACCGCGATCGAAGCGCCGGTGCCTGCTGCGC
>NZ_JAULLN010000101.1:0-332 GCF_041357655.1 Bradyrhizobium sp. DN3
GACGGACCATGTGGTGTAATTGGCCGTGTTCACCACATTGCCTTGGTATTTCAGCATAGGCCCGGTGCCGGTCGAGATGTTGCTCAGATAGTAGTTGCCGCCGGACACCACCACGCTGGTCGATCCGAACGCCTCGATCGTGACGCTGCTGTCGATCACACCGTTGCCGTTGAGATCCTGCTGGAGCGTCGGCTCCAGCGCTTTCAGGGACAGATCGGTCCCCAACACTTCGGGAGCCGCGGCCAGCGTCGTCACGAAATTGCCGCTGCTGTCCGTACTCCAGACCGAGTAATGCCCGTCCGACGAATCCTTCCAGACCACGTCGTAGCCAC
>NZ_JAULLN010000102.1:0-320 GCF_041357655.1 Bradyrhizobium sp. DN3
ACACCGAGCAGCTCGGCCCAGATCTGTGCCAGCGTGATCTCGATCTCGCCTTGCGGCGGCTCATAGGCGGCGCGCGCATACGCCTCATCCGCAGGCGCAGCCAGCGCCTTGCGGTCCAGCTTGCCGTTCACCGTCAGCGGCAGCGCCGCCAGCCGCACGAACGCCGATGGCACCATGTACTCCGGCAGGTGTGCACTTATGTGCGCGCGCAAGGCGCCGGCAAGCTCGCTTCCCTCCAGCCCGTTCGAAGCTGATTCCGGCGCGCACACCACATAGGCGACAAGACGCTGCTCGCCGCCGGGGCCCTCGTG
Organism: Bradyrhizobium sp. DN3; assembly: GCF_041357655.1. Classification (NCBI taxonomy): domain Bacteria; kingdom Pseudomonadati; phylum Pseudomonadota; class Alphaproteobacteria; order Hyphomicrobiales; family Nitrobacteraceae; genus Bradyrhizobium; species Bradyrhizobium sp. DN3. The sequence continues at coordinate 312 of NZ_JAULLN010000102.1, forward strand.
CGCCACCAC
>NZ_JAULLN010000103.1:0-319 GCF_041357655.1 Bradyrhizobium sp. DN3
AGCTCGAGCGCGCCTTCCGCGAGACCGCGATCGAAGCGCCGGTGCCTGCTGCGCCTATTGCCAAGGCTGAAGCCAAGGCCGAGCCCGCGCCGGCGGTTGAAGCCCCGGCGCCTGCAGCGAAGCAAGCCGCCAAGCAAAAGCCCGCGCCGAAGAAGTCGATGGCCGACGAGAGTGCCGGCGAAGGCGACCGCATCGCCAACCAGTCGATCCGCGTCAACGTGGATACGCTGGAGCATCTGATGACCATGGTCTCCGAGCTGGTCTTGACCCGCAACCAGCTGTTGGAGATCTCCCGCCGCAACGAGGACACCGAGTTCAA
>NZ_JAULLN010000104.1:0-260 GCF_041357655.1 Bradyrhizobium sp. DN3
AGGAGCCAACCGGCTCCCGGTCTTCCCTGCGCCCTCTTTCATTGAGGGCAAGGCATCGAAGCAAAGCTCGGGCGAACAAGCCGCGAGGATGCGATCGTGCGTCTGGAATGAAGATGCGAATGATGAAGCGACGGAGTCGCCCCATACTCCGTCATTGCGAGGAGCTCTTGCGACGAAGCAATCCAGAGTCTTTCCGCGGCGACACTCTGAGCCTCCCCTAAATCGGTGGACACCTATAGCTTAGGCAGTGAGAGGTGTCA
>NZ_JAULLN010000105.1:0-255 GCF_041357655.1 Bradyrhizobium sp. DN3
TCGCCAACGGCGTGCAGGTGCTGCAGGCTGCCAACACCGGCATCACCTCGCTGCAGAAGCTGATCGATAGCGCCAAGTCGATCGCCAACCAGGCGCTGCAGACCACGGTCGGCTATTCCACCAAGTCGAATGTCTCCACCACCATTTCCGGTGCGACGGCGGCCGACCTGCGCGGCACGACCTCCTTCGCCAGCGCGACCGCGAGCAGCAACGTGGTGTATAGCGGCGCGGCCGGCGGCACCACGGCGGCGACCG
>NZ_JAULLN010000106.1:0-255 GCF_041357655.1 Bradyrhizobium sp. DN3
TCGCCAACGGCGTGCAGGTGCTGCAGGCTGCCAACACCGGCATCACCTCGCTGCAAAAGCTGATCGACAGCGCCAAGTCGATCGCCAACCAGGCGCTGCAGACCACGGTCGGTTACTCCACCAAGTCGAACGTCTCCGCTACGATCTCGGGTGCGACAGCGGCCGACCTGCGCGGCACGACCTCCTTTGCCAGCGCCACGGCGAGCAGCAACGTGGTGTATAGCGGCGCGGCCGGCGGCACCACGGCGGCGACCG
>NZ_JAULLN010000107.1:0-252 GCF_041357655.1 Bradyrhizobium sp. DN3
TGGACGGCGTACATTGGCTCTTGATCGCGCAGCCTTGGCATGCCGCCGTCGACCAATAACGGCGCAGCGTCATTCCATGCTCGATGTTGGTGTAGTGATAGGGCAGCAGCTGGCCGGATGGGCAGCGGTAGACATCCTCATCAGGCAGATAGGCGAAGTCCTGTTTGCCGAACCGGCCCTCCGCCTTGGCGTTCGACGTCATGGGCTTGGGCAAGGTGACTGCAACGCCAGCCTCTTCGCAGGCTAATATCT
>NZ_JAULLN010000108.1:0-238 GCF_041357655.1 Bradyrhizobium sp. DN3
CTTGTTGCGCAGGCGCAAGACCGCGGTGTCCTTGATGCGCTCGATGCGGTGCTCGCTGTTGGCGCGGGCGCGCACCAGCTCGACCACCGAGAGCTGCGGGATGGCAAAGCGGTCGCCGGCGGCTTCGACGATCAGGGCCGAGACGATCGCGAGGGTCAGCGGGATCTTGATGGTGACCGAAGAGCCCTCGCCGGCCACGCTCTTGATGTCGATGGTGCCGCCGATCTGGTCGATATTG
>NZ_JAULLN010000109.1:0-238 GCF_041357655.1 Bradyrhizobium sp. DN3
CTTGTTGCGCAGGCGCAAGACCGCGGTGTCCTTGATGCGCTCGATGCGGTGCTCGGAGTTGGCGCGGGCGCGCACCAGCTCGACCACCGAGAGCTGCGGGATCGCGAAGCGGTCGCCGGCGGCTTCCACGATCAGGGCCGAGACGATCGCCAAGGTCAGCGGGATCTTGATGGTGACCGAGCTGCCCTCGCCGGCCACGCTCTTGATGTCGATGGTGCCGCCGATCTGGTCGATATTG
>NZ_JAULLN010000110.1:0-237 GCF_041357655.1 Bradyrhizobium sp. DN3
GTGGCTACGACGTGGTCTGGAAGGATTCGTCGGACGGGCATTACTCGGTCTGGAGCACGGACAGCACCGGCAATTTCGTGAAGACGCTTGCCGCGGCTCCCGAAGTGCTGGGGACCGATCCGTCCCTGCAAGCGCTGGAGACGACGCTGCAGCAGGATCTCAATGGCGACGGCACGATTGGGGTGCCGGTCGCCAGCCCCGTCACGATCGAGGCGATCGGATCGACCAGTGTGGTGG
>NZ_JAULLN010000111.1:0-237 GCF_041357655.1 Bradyrhizobium sp. DN3
AGGAGTTCAAGGTTCAGGCGGTGGCCAAGGCCGAGCGCGATGCCGCCGCCAGCGAAGTCCAGAACCGGGAGCAGGCGGCAAGCCGCCGCGCCGAGCTGATCCGCTTTGCCGACGATTTCGAGAGCGCGGTCGGCGCCATCGTCTCCAACGTCTCGGCGTCCGCCGTGCAGCTGGAATCGGCCGCCTCCACGCTGACCCGCACCGCCGAGACCACGCAGAGCCTGTCGAGCCAGGTCG
>NZ_JAULLN010000112.1:0-232 GCF_041357655.1 Bradyrhizobium sp. DN3
TTCATGTCGGGCATCTCGATGTCGGTCAGGACCACGTCAAAGCTCTGCGCGCGCAGCGCAGCGAGGCCCTCCTGCGCGGTCGGCGCGGTGCGGACGCGGTAGCCCGCGGCTTTCAGCACCGGCGCCAGCATGTTGCGGAAGAAGGCGCTGTCGTCGACCAAGAGCACCGACTGCGAATGCAGCGACGGCTTCATCTCCTTGCGGGTGAACCAGTCGGCGAACGCCATCGGCA
>NZ_JAULLN010000113.1:0-232 GCF_041357655.1 Bradyrhizobium sp. DN3
TTCATGTCGGGCATCTCGATGTCGGTCAGGACCACGTCAAAGCTCTGCGCGCGCAACGCGGCGAGGCCCTCCTGCGCGGTCGGCGCGGTGCGGACGCGGTAGCCGGCCGCTTTCAGCACCGGCGCCAGCATGTTGCGGAAGAAGGCGCTGTCGTCGACCAGCAGCACCGACTGCGAGTGCAGCGACGGCTTCATCTCCTTGCGGGTGAACCAGTCGGCGAACGCCATCGGCA
>NZ_JAULLN010000114.1:0-228 GCF_041357655.1 Bradyrhizobium sp. DN3
CCTCCAAGTCCGCTGACGCGGCCGGCGACGGCACCACCACCGCCACCGTGCTGGCGGCTGCGATCGTCCGCGAGGGCGCCAAGGCCGTTGCCGCCGGCATGAACCCGATGGACCTGAAGCGCGGTATCGACCTCGCGGTCGAGGCCGTCGTTGCGGATCTCCAGAAGAACTCGAAGAAGGTCACCTCGAACGACGAGATCGCCCAGGTCGGCACCATCTCGGCCAACG
>NZ_JAULLN010000115.1:0-223 GCF_041357655.1 Bradyrhizobium sp. DN3
TGGGTAATTGCATGTGCGCGTCCAGCAGTGATCGTTGTCGTTTCATCGCCCACTGGAAGGGTAGCCAGGCGCTGCCGATAGCGCCGATCATCACCAGCGCCAGGGATGGGTCCCAGTGGCCGAGGATATCCAGAAAGGCCAGAACCTTGGCCGGGTTGCTCATGCCCGCGAGCAACAAGCCAAGACCAAACAGCAAACCGGCGATAAAAGCCGTTATCTTGCG
>NZ_JAULLN010000116.1:0-216 GCF_041357655.1 Bradyrhizobium sp. DN3
GCACGTGGCCCGGGCCTTCGATCATGGTTTGCACGTCGTGCTTCCAGGCGGTCTTGGTCAGCTCGCCGAGGGTTTCCAGCTCGCCGAATTGCGCGGCGTCGTTGGCGTCGGCAATCGAGCCCGGGCGCAGGCCGTCACCGAGGGAGAAGCTGACGTCATAGGCCTTCATGATTTCGCAGATTTCGTCGAAATGCGTGTAGGTGAAGTTCTCTTTGT
>NZ_JAULLN010000117.1:0-215 GCF_041357655.1 Bradyrhizobium sp. DN3
GTGGCGGTCCGGCCAAACGCGAAACCAATACTATGCCGCAGTGGGCTGGTTCCTGTTGGTATTATTTACGTTATTGCGATCCAAAAAATAAAAAAAGTTTGGTTGACAAACAAATTGAAAAATATTGGAATCCAGTTGATTTGTATGTGGGCGGAGCTGAACATGCCACGCGTCATCTTATTTATGAGCGTTTTTGGCATAAATTTTTATTTGAC
>NZ_JAULLN010000118.1:0-214 GCF_041357655.1 Bradyrhizobium sp. DN3
GATGCGATCGTAGGTGCCGTCGTTACGGATCTGGTGCAGGAAGTTGTTGATGAAGTTGATGCTGTCGTAATCGCCTTTTTTCAGGCCGAACGCCAATGGCTCAAAGGTGAACGGTTCTTCGAGGAACACCAGCTTGCCATTGCCGACTTTCTTCTCGGCAACCACGTTGTACGGTGCGTCATACACAAAGGCATCAGCCTTGCCGTTGACCACG
>NZ_JAULLN010000119.1:0-214 GCF_041357655.1 Bradyrhizobium sp. DN3
CTCCTTGAAGCCGTCCAGGTCCAGGTACATCACCGCCAGCGACCTGCCGTCGCGCTGCGCCTGGGCCATGGCCAGCTGGGCGCGGTCCTGCAGCAGCACCCGGTTGGGCAGATCGGTGAGCGCGTCGTACTGCGCCAGGTGGGCCATGCGCTCGGCCATGGCCACCGACTAGGTCACGTCGCGCAGCACGGCCACGGCGCCGGTCACGACACCG
>NZ_JAULLN010000120.1:0-214 GCF_041357655.1 Bradyrhizobium sp. DN3
GCTCCACGCAGACTGGCGTCCACGCTTCAAAGCCTCCCACCTATCCTACACAAGCAAATTCAAAGTCCAGTGCAAAGCTATAGTAAAGGTTCACGGGGTCTTTCCGTCTAGCCGCGGATACACTGCATCTTCACAGCGATTTCAATTTCACTGAGTCTCGGGTGGAGACAGCGCCGCCATCGTTACGCCATTCGTGCAGGTCGGAACTTACCCG
>NZ_JAULLN010000121.1:0-210 GCF_041357655.1 Bradyrhizobium sp. DN3
TAGGGGAATGCACTAATATTAGGAAAAAATGCAAAAAACCTAATATTGAGGACTCGGAGAAGAGGCCGAAGCCTCTTCCTGTTGTCACGCCGCCGATTCAGGCGCGTCGGAGTTTTGCGTGATCTTCCAGTCCTCCGCGAACAGATCTCCCTGCGAGGGCACCCAGGGGACGATATCCCCTTGGGCATTGATGAGCAGGAGGTGGGGAAC